>DATKQH010000112.1:0-75147 GCA_035532775.1 Streptosporangiaceae bacterium | reverse complement strand
CCTGCCAGGCATCGCAGCACTGGAATCCGCCGTTCACCAGGATGCCCGCCTGGTCCATCTGCTCGAAGAAGTCGTTCGGCATGATGTGGCCCTCGAGCCTGATCGCGTTGATGCCCATGTTCTCCATCAGGGCGATCTGCTTCGCGATGTCGGCCGCCGAGTAGTGCAGGAACAAGTCAGGGTCGAACCCGCCGCCCCTGATCACGATCAGCACGCCGTTGATCTTGAAGGCGCGGGCGCCGCTCGGCTCGATCGAGTTCGAGCCGGTCAGGTAGGACGTCACGGTCCTGATCCCGAACGTCTCGCTGGTCGAGTTGAGCGTGACGCTATTCTGCGCGACAGAGGTCTGCAGCGTGTAGAGCGGCTGGGCGCCTAGCTGGTAGGGCCACCAGACCTGCGGGTTGCCGATCGTCAGGCTCGCGAAGCTGGCCGGCGTGAACGACACGGTCTGAGTCGTGTTCGCCGGCACCGTCACGCTCTGGCTGACGGTAATCGGCGTCCCGGTGCCCGGCGGGGTGATCGTCGCGGTCACCGTACCGGTCTGGGAGGTTGCCGTGCTGTTGGTGACGTCGGTCTTCACGGTCAGCGCGGCGCTGGACAGGTCGGCGGCGTCGTTCTGGTTCACGTGCGAGTTGCCGACCGCCAGCGCGCCGTCGACCTGCAGCTGGACGGGGAACTGGATGCCGGTGTTGTTGTCCGGCGGGATCTGGGTCCAGTCCACGTTGTCGAGCGTGAACATCGTCGTCGGGTTATTTGGGTTGACCTCGATCGCCACCGAGTTCGTGCCGGCGACAACCAGGTTGGTAATGGGGAAGGTGAACCTGGTGTACGCGCCGGTCACGGTTGCGGAGCTGGCGACCTCGGTGCCGTTGACCCAGACGTTGGCCGAGCCGACGACCCCGTTCACGATCAGGTTGGCGACCTGGCCGGACGCCAGGTTCGGGGTGAAATCGGCTCGCCACCACCACGGGACGCTGAACTGCTTGATGGTGTCGGCGCCGATCTTTGTCATCTGGCCGTAGCAGGTCTGCATGTTGTTGGAGAAGAAGATGTTCGGGCAGCCGCCGTTCTGCAGCAGCGCCTCGATCTCGGTGCCAGGCGCGCCGGCGTCGTCGTTGGTGACCGACAGCCAGCTCGAGGTGCTGAAGCCTGGCGTCGAGATCTGCGCACCCGACTGGGTCGCCGTGGCGCTGCTCTGCACCTTCCAGCCGGTCGTCGCGCCGAGGTTGGAGATGTCGCTTGCTCCGGGGGTGGATGGCGATGCGGCCGGAGCGGCCGCGCTGGCGGCGCCGGGCGGGCGGGCCGGCTGGGCCCGTGCTGCCTGCGCGCTCGACGCCGCGGCCAGTGACGCGACTGCCAGTGCGGCCGCCGTCCAGAACGCGGAACTACGGTGCAGAGCCTCTCGCATTGCTGGCGACCTCTCCGCGACCCTCCATGATCGGCCACCCCCGCTGTCCGACTGCTGGACGGCGCTTTGTTCCGGTTCCCGTTTACGGCTTAGTTAGTTCGTATACTTTCCAAACAAAACCGTCAAGAGGGCAGCCATAATGGCTGCCCTCGCCGTGCCTAACGGGCCGGGCTCAGCCGCTCAGCCGGGGCTCACCTCGGTAGGTGCCGAACGACCAGCGGTTACCCTCGGAATCGCGCACCGCGAAGTCCCGCGACCCGTAGTCGGTCTCGTGCAGGTCCATGATGACCTCGGCTCCCGCCTTGGTGGCCCGGTCGTAGAGGCCGTCGGGATCGTCGGTGACCACGTAGGCGCCGAAGCTGCCCGGCTGGACCGGCCATTGGTCGGTCTCGTCGCTGTCCCGCGCCGACCCGAGCATGACCCCTCCGCCCGGCGACCGCCGAGCGCAGCGCCCGGGATCTGGTGGCACGGGCACCGTTCAGAAAGAGCGGATACCGCGTGCTGATGGAAGCCCTGGCCACCCGCGGCAACACGGCCGAGGCTCTGCGCGTCTACGACGACCTGGTACGGCTGCTCAGCGAGGAACTCGGCGTCGTGCCCAGCCAGCCGACCAGGGACCTGCACGCTCAGCTCCTGCGCGCCGGAGTCTAGCCACGGCACCAGAAAGCCTGAGCCGCCAGCCGGCACCCGAACCCCGAGGCCGCGACGAGCGCGAGCTGCCAGTAAGCGGACCAATGGCGCCAGCTGGTAATTGTCAGTGGCGGGTGCTAGTATTCAATTGTACGTTCGAGAGAGACGGCATCACCGGGATCATAGTAGATCTTAGATTCGATACCATCGAACTCCCTTCGCGGGAGCCCTCTTCCCGGCTGACTGGCCCTCCATTTCCGGCTGGCACCGCGACCATTCGCGTGCGCGTAGCCCAAGTTCCGCAGCTAAGTACTGAACTTCCACGAGGAGGTGAAGTCGCCGTGTCCGTTCCCGGCCAGCAACCTGCGAACGATCCGCATGACCTGTGCTGGTCGCCCGACGCGGCTGACCCGCCCTCGCGGGCCGACGAGGCGTCAGCGGGCCAATGGTTCGCGCCGTTCTGCGGCCCTGCCGATGCGCCGAGACTCTCCGGCCCGTCAAGCACGGCCGACTCGTCGGGCCCAGCCAGCCGGTCACGCCCAGCCAGCCAGTCACGCCCAGCCGACCCGTCTGGCCCTGCTGGCCCGCCTCGCCCCGCCGACCTGCCTCGCCCAGCTGGCCCGTCAGGCCTGGCCGGTGACAGCGGCTGCAGTGCGGCCGTAGCCCAGCCGGTCGTCGCGGCCGGAACACCTGGCCGAATCCCGGCTGCTGTCGGCCAGGCTGGCGGTCCGTCCGCCGCCGCCAGCTGCGGGCCTGCCTCGTCGGTCCCGCCAGCGGCGGGTGGACCGTCGTCGGCGGGTGGACCGTCCTCGGCGGGCGAGGCGCTGGATATGGTGCTGGCCGGGCTGGGGTGGCTGGCGGCTGCGGATGTGGCGTCGGTTCCGCCTGCGCTGCAGGCCGAGTGCCTGCGGGGTCTGGAACGGGCCCTGTCGGTCCATGCCGCCGTCCGGGCGAGGGTCCTGGCGGCGTTTGCCGCGCAGGGCGGTTATGAGAACGACGGGCAGGGCTCCCCGCGGACGTGGCTGACGTGGCAGACCAGGATCACCCGCCCGGCTGCCAGCGCGGCGCTGGCGTCGATGCGGTCCCTGGCCGAGCACCCCGCCATCGCCGCCGCCCTGGCCGGCGGGCAGATCTCGGTGTCGTGGGCGCGGCAGATCGCCGAGTGGACCGATCTGCTGCCCGCCGGCTGCCGTGGCGACGCGGACGTGATCCTGCTCGCCGCCGCCGGCGGCGGCGCGGACCTGGCCGGGCTCGCCGAGCTGGCCGAAGAGATCCGCCGCCGCACCGCCCGCCCCGACCACGACGACGATGACGGCGGGTTCGCAGACCGGGCGCTGCGCCTGGCCACCACGCTGGGCGGCGCCGGGAAGCTGCACGGCGAGCTGACCGGCCGGTGCGCCGCCGCCCTGCAGGCGGTGCTGGACTCCCTGGGCAAGAAAGCCGGCCCGGAGGACACCCGCACCGCCGCCCAGCGGCACCACGACGCCATCGAGGAAGCCTGCCGCCGGCTGCTGGCCGCCGGCTGCCTGCCCGACCGGGCCGGGCAGCCCGTCCAGCTGCAGCTCCACCTCAGCCTGCAGGACCTCCTGCGCGGCGCCGGCTACCCGGCCAGCCCCGGCCCGGCAGCATCCGGGCCCGCAGCATCCGGGCCCGCAGCATCCGGGCCAGCCTGGCCCGGGCCATCGGATCCCGGCCCGGTACTGCCCGGCCCGGCCGCCGGGCCCGGCGATGACTGCGACGCCGCCCTCGCCCCCATCGTCACCGGCCGCGTCGACCACGACCTCCTGCACCGGCTCGCCGCTCAGCTGACCCGCATCCCCGGGCGGTGGGCCGAGTACAACCCGGCCCGCCCGCCCGGCCCCGACGCCAGTCCACGTGACGGCCTGGCCGGTAGCGTCAGCCGCAGGCCCGGTGACGGCCGCGGCACGGACGGCGACAGCGCCGGGCTCAGCCGGGCCGCCGCCCGCGAACTCATCCTGCACCACGCCGTCGCCCTGCTGTCCGGGCCCACCGGCCTCGCGTCCTGGCTGCGCACCGGCACCCTGACCGGCCCCGCCGCCTCCATCAGCCTGCCGCTGGACGTCGGCGCCGTCACCGACCTCATCCCCGCCCACCTGCGCCGCGCCGTCATCACCCGCGACAGGCACTGCGCCGCACCCGGCTGCGACCAGCCGCCCGCCGCCTGCCAGGTCCACCACATCGTCCCCCGCAGCCAGGGCGGCGCCACCAAGCTGACCAACCTGCTGCTCCTGTGCACCTTCCACCACCTGATCCTGGTCCACCGGTGGGGCTGGACCATCACGCTCAACGCCGACGGCACCACCACCGCCACCAGCCCCACCGGCCGCCGCGTCCTGCACAGCCACAGCCCCCCAGCCAGCGCCGCTTAGGCGGCCCCAGCTGTATAACTCTCCGCCGCTGCTGCTCCTGACCAGGCCGTGGACGTTGCCTTTCCTCGGCGCCTTCTACGGCTCTGTCGCCCTGATGGTCCGCGAGCACGGTGCTGCCCATCCTGCTGGCCGAGCTGATGCTCCGGCGGGTGGCCCGCGATCACTGGCTGGGCAAGCGCGGGATCATCATCTGCGTTGTGCTGCTGACCGTGACCGCGGCCAGTGGTTTCGCGCCCGTCGCTGACCGGCAGCTGAAGCTCATCGTCCTGCTCGGGGTGGCAACCCTGATCGCGCTGGCGCGCGCCGTCCCTCGTGCGGACCCCCGGCCCGGCTCAACCGGCACCGCGCCTGGCCTCGCCGGACCGCGCCTCGCCGGCGCGCTCGGCATCATCGGATACTTCGCGGTCTTACCGGCCCAGCCCCGAATGCGATCCGCGCGGTATCGGCTGCCCGGGCGAGGTCGGAACAGAACACCGCGGCCATGCCGTCGTCGGCGCGCCGCCTGCCGAGCGCTCGCGCCTGATCGCGGCCGCGCTCGGACAGTTGGCCGGGAAGCCAGCCCGTCGCCCGGCCCTGCTCGTTGTCCAGAGTCGTCGAGTGTGTCTAGCTGGCATCCGGTGCCATAGGCGACGAGCGACGCGCCCGCTGTCTGCGCGTGATGCTACTTGAACTAGCACCATGGTGGACCGCGCATCCACCTCAGGCGGGGATGCCTGGCGGGGCAATAGCTGACGGGGCAACACCTGACGGGCCGACAGCGTGTCAGGGGGCATCCTGCCTGGTCAGCCGTCGCCACGCGGAACGAGCCAGCTGGCGGACGACAGCCGCGCGCGAGGGTCCGTTGAAGATAATGAAGTCATCGAAGGTGTGCGCGCCCGGCCTCGCGGTCACGGACCTGGCGGCGTCGCGGACCGCGACGAGCTGCGCGACGGTCATCTGCAGCGGCGGCTCATCCGGCTGGTACAGCGCTCCGAGCGGGTAATCGCGGCCCGGCGTGCGGGTCATCTCGATGTGGCAGCCCATCACGTGCGTGATCTGCCGCGCCGCGGCGAAGTCGGCCAGCCGCTCCAGGCCCTCGACGAAGGCCGGGAAGTCGAGCGCGTACAGCCGGCCCGGGTACACGGTGTCGCCGGTGAGCAGGAAGCCGGTCCACGGATCGTAGATCGCGATCGCGGCCGGCTGATGCCCGGGGATGCCGGTCAGCTCGAGCACTCGGCCGCCGAGGTCGAATGAAACCACCTCGGCTGGCCAGTCGTTGAACCCGTAGAACTGCCGCACCGCCTCGACCGCGGGCGAGACGACCGTCGTCAGCGGCCGGCCGTCGAACTGCCCGTCGCCCGCCACATGGTCCCCGTGCCCGTGCGTGTGCGCGACGACCAGCTCGTAATCCTCGCGCGGATTCGCGGCCAGCCAGTCCGCGATCAGCCGGTCGACCGTCGAGCGGAGCGGGAACACGGCTGGATCCTTCGTGGCCCCGGTATCGAGCAGGATCGCCCGCTCGTTACCGAAGATCAGATAGATAAACGGGGCCTCGTAGCTGGTCGCCTTGGACTGCCTGAGCAGGTAGGTATGCAGGTCATAGGCGTGGACCTGGATCGGCGGCTCGCCGCGGGCACCGTGGCTCCAGCGCACGTCCAGGTCGCCGGCTACCGGCACCGCGGCCGCGAAGTCGATCATGGTCACACCCTCGCCGTGTCCTTGCGGAATCGCCAGACGGCCCCGGCTGAGAAGATGACTAGCCAGGCGATGGCGTTAGCCGCCCAGACCAGGTCGACGCTTCCGCCGATCAGCGGCGCGTGCACGAGCTGGTTCAGGCCGTACAGCGGCGTGAACTTGGCGAGGACCTGGAGCGCGTGCGGGTACTGGCTCAGCGGAATGAACAGCCCGCCGCCGAAGGCGAACAGCATCAGCGCGACGCCAAGGAACTGCATCACATTCTCGGTCGGCAGCAGGTAGCCCATGAACAGGCCGAAGGCCGCGAAGACCAGCGAGCCGATCCAGACACACAGCGGCGTGACGAACCACAGCCAGGCGTAGCCCGGCTTCATCGCGGGCACCCCCGTGGCCTTCCCGACGACATAGACCGCAATCACGGCGGCCGCCCCGAGGACCATCGAGGTCAGCAGCTTGGTCGCCACATAGGCGGTGGGCGACAGCGGTGTCAGCCGGAGCTGGCGGCTCCACCCCGCCGCCCGCTCGATCGATACCATCGCCCCGCCTGAGGTGGTCGCCAGGCACGCGCCGTAAAGCGCCATGCTGACCATGATGAAGGCCGAGACATTGCCGTGACCCGCCGACTGGTGCGCGTAGGCGCTGTTCAGCCCGAACAGCAGGAAGAACACGGCCGGAATGATCAGGGCGAAGATCACGGTCCGCCGATTGCGGAGCAGGCGGCGGATCTCAAGGCCGAGCACGGTCGTCTTGATACCGCCCAGGCCGGGCGCCTTCCTGGCGCTCAGGTCGGGTACGGCGGGGGCGCTCATCGTGATCCTCCTGGCTGGCTGTCGCCATTGTCGTCGCTGGTCAGGGCGATGAATGCGTCTTCCAGACCGCGCGTGTTGATCTCCAGGTCGGTGGCCGCCGTCTCGGTCAGCAGATACCTGGCCACCTTGTCACTGTCCTTGGAATGGATCAGGACCGTGTCGCCGCGCACCTCGACGCTGTCGGCCGCGGGGATGTCCCGCAGACTCGCCTCGTCGGCACCGGGCAGCGTGGCACGCACCGTCCGGCCGGACGCCAGGGCCTTCACCTGCGCTCCGGTGCCGTCGGCGACGATCTCGCCCTGGCGCAGCAGGATGATCCGGTCCGCGTAGGCGTCGGCTTCCTCGAGGTAATGAGTCGCGAACAGCACGGTCCGGCCCTGCTCGGTGTCTTCCCTGATGGCGGCCCAGAAGTCGCGCCGTCCCTCAACGTCCATTCCGGTGGTCGGCTCGTCGAGGATCAGCAGTTCCGGGTTGGGCAGCAGCGCCATCGCGAATCGCAGCCGCTGCTGCTCGCCGCCCGAGCATTTGCCGACCATCCGGTCCGCGATCGCGGCGATCCCGGCCCGGCGAAGGACCTCATCCACTGGCCGGCTGGTGGCGAACAGGCTGGCCGTGAACCTGGCGGTCTCGGCCACCGTGAGGTCCTTGAGCAGCCCGCCGGTCTGCAAGACCGCGGAGACCAGGCCGCGCTCGATCGCCTGGCGCGGGCGCAGCCCGTAGACGGAGACCTGGCCGTCCGTCGGCTGGGATAGGCCGAGGATCATGTCGATCGTGGTGGTCTTTCCCGCGCCGTTCGGCCCGAGCAATGCCACGATCTCGCCTGGCGCAATCGTCAGGTCAATCCCCCGAACGGCCCTGACGTGGCCGAAGTGCTTGTGTAGGTTCCGCAGGGCGACGGCGTGCGGCTGCCCGTCGGCTAGCCGTGGCCCGCTGTCCTGCTGTTGCTGGCGTCCGGTACCGGTAGTCATGGCTCCCATTCTGGCAGCGCGGCTCAACCGGAAATCCGGTCCCGCCTATATGTATACAAATTACCGCATGGGCGGGAAGCTGGCCGAGGCGCGCCGACGGGACCGCGCTGTTATCCTCCAACCAAGCAAGCGTTTGGTTCCGACCCCCCGGAGACGCAGCATGGGCCGACTAGATGGCAAGGTGGCGCTGATCACCGGTGGTGCCAGGGGAATGGGCAAGTCCCACGTCAGGCACTTCGCCACCGAGGGCGCCAGGGTCGTCTTCGGCGACGTGCTCGACGAGCAGGGCCAGGCCGTGGCCGACAAGCTGGGCCCCGATGTCTGCCGGTACCTGCACCATGACGTGACCAGCGAGGCAGACTGGGCGGCCGCGGTCGGCACCGCGGTCGAGACGTTCGGCAAGCTCGACATCCTGGTCAACAATGCCGGGGTGCTGGTGTTCGCCTCGATCAGCGAGATGCCGCTGGCGGACTTCCGCCGGGTCCTGGATATCAACGCCATCGGCTGCTGGCTCGGGATGAAGTCGGTGATCGAACCGATGAAGGCCGCGGGCGGCGGGTCGATCGTCAACATCTCCTCGATCGAGGGACTGACCGGTGCCGCCGACTGCTCGGCCTACGCGGCGAGCAAGTTCGCGGTCCGCGGCATGACCAAGGCCGCCGCTCAGGAACTCGGCCGGCTCGGCATCAGGGTGAACTCGGTGCATCCGGGCGGCATCCTCACCCGCATGGTTCTGGAGACCGCGGAGACGATGGACCCCGAACGGGGCGAGCGCTATTTCAAGGCCCTGCCGCTCGGCCGGTTCGGCGAGTCGGTCGAGGTCTCGCGGCTGGTCGCGTTCCTCGCCTCCGACGACTCCTCCTACTGCACGGGCAGCGAGTTCGTGGCCGACGGCGGGATCTTGTCCGGGCCCGGCTACTGAGCGGGCGGGCAGGTCGGCACTGGCAACGGCGCACGAAACCTAGATCTCGAGGAGCTTTCAAATGGCCGACGGGCTGACTCTTGGCGGCAGAACAGCGATCGTGACCGGGGCTGGCAACGGCCTCGGCCGGGCCGAGGCGATCGCGCTGGCCGCGGCGGGCGCCAGGGTGGTCCTCAACGACCTGCCCGGGCCCGCCGTCCACGCCGTCGCCGACCAGATCACCGCGTCCGGCGGCCAGGCCGTCGTCTGCGAGGGCGATGTCGGCGACTGGGCGACCGGCGAGGCGATGCTGGCCGCCGCTCTCGGTTCTTTCGGCGAACTCGACATCGTGGTGAACAACGCCGGCGTGCTCAGGGACCGGATGGTCTTCACGATGTCCGCCGACGAGTGGGACCTCGTGCTGCGGGTGCACCTGCGCGGCCATTTCATCATTTCGCGGCTGGCGACCGGCTACTGGCGGGAGCAGAGCAAGCAGGCGGCCGGCCCGGTCTACGCGAGGATCATCAACACCTCGTCCGAGGCGTTCCTGCTCGGCTCGGCCGGCCAGCCCAATTACGCGGCCGCCAAGGCCGGCATCGCGGCGCTGACCGTCACCACGGCGCGCAGCTGCGCACGGTACGGCGTGCGGGCCAACGCGATCTGCCCGCGGGCTCGGACCGACATGACGGTCGGCCTGATGGGCGCGGCACCGAATGGCACCGTGGACCCGCTGGCACCCGAGCACGTCGCGCCGCTCGTCACCTACCTGGCCGGCCCGGCCGCGGCCGGGATCAACGGCGAGGTGTTCGTCGTGCACGGCGGCGTGGCCGCGGTCATGGATCCGCCGAGGATGCGGGCCGTGTTCCGCGCCGGAGCCGGCATGTGGACGCTGGACTCGGTCGCTTCCGCGCTCGGGCCCGCCTTCACCGGCGACGGGAGCGGCGCGGGCTTCGCCTGCGAGGACACGCTCTCCCTGGCCGAGCACACGATCGGCTTCGGCGGTTCGCAGTGAAGCAGCGCGACCAGGTCGCGATGACCCCGGACGAGGCGACCGGGCTGCTCGCGGCCGGCCGCAAGGTGCAGCTGGCCACCAACGGCACGGACGGGTTCCCGCACCTGGTCACGATGTACTACGTGATGGTCGACGGGCTGCTCACGTTCTGGACTTACCGCAAGTCGCAGAAGGCGCTCAACCTGGAGCGCGATCCGCGGATCTCCGGCCTGGTCGAGGACGGCGAGGAGTACTTCGACCTGCGGGGCGTCCTGATCCAGGGCATGGCCAGGCGGATCGAGGACCCCGCGACGGTGGCCGAGATCGGCCGGCGGATCACGGCGGTGATCGGCGGCCCGATGGCCAGCGCGGACCCCGGCGCGCTCACCCAGTACGTCGAGCACGCGGCGAGCAAGCGCTATGGCTACCGCGTCGAGCCAAGCAAGGTCATCTCCTGGGATCACACCAAGCTCGCCTCGGGTTAAGTCCGCAGTGGCAAGGTAGGTGCGTCACGACATATCCAGCGAAGGAGAAGCTATGCCCACGCGCACCGCCCGCACGACCTGGACCGGGGGCCTGGAGGACGGCACCGGCACGGTGGCTCTGGTCAGTTCCGGTGCCGGCCGCTACGAGGTCAGCTTCCCCAAGCGGGCGGCGGACGACGCGGACGGCACCACCAGCCCGGAGGAACTGATCGCCGCGGCGCACACCGCCTGCTTTGCCATGCAGTTCTCCGCCATGCTGGGCGCGGCTGGCGGCAGCGGCCAGTCGCTCGAGGTCACTGCGGATGTCAGGCTCGGGCCTGACCCCGCGGGCGGCTTCCGGATCGGCGGCATCACGCTGACCGTCAGCGGATCCGCTCAGGGCGTCAGCACCGAGGACTTCGCCAGGATCGCGCAGGAGGCGAAGAGCGCCTGCCCGGTCAGCAAGGCCCTGACCGGCACCGACATCGCGCTCGCCATCGAGTTGCGCTAGACCGGCTGCCCGGCTGGCCTGCCGGGCCGGGCAGGCTAGACGGGCCACTGCTCCCGTTCGAGGATCCCGACGGTGTCCAGCTCGAGCTCACCGCGCCGACAGCGGCTGGCTAGCCGGGACGGCCGGTCAGGTCGCCGCCGTACAGGTTGCTGGCGCTGATGTCGGCGTGCTGTGTCGGACCCACAGTAACGAGCGACGGTAAGGAACCTGCCAGGCGCCAGCGGCGTCCGATAGGTGAGCACCTGTTCCTGGATGGTCCCGATGAAACTGCGCACTCCCCCGGTCGCCTTTCTCAGCCTGCTCGCGGCAGCGGCCTGCGCCGGCCCGGCCGCGGCGCGGGACCACGGCCACGTGGTCGCGCACCTGACGATTCCCTTCCGGCCGGCCGCCGTGACCGGCAAGACGGAGGTGATCAAGGTCGCGGTGAGCTCCGGTCAGCGCTTCTCGGTCAAGGTCGATACGTCGGACGGGCCGTTCTTCTGGAATCAGACCGGCAGCCGGCCGGACCCCCGGGTCGTCCGGCTGGCCGGTGATGTCAACGACGGAGGCTGTGCCTCCGGCATGGTCGGCTGCCGGGTCCCGTACTTCCACACCCTGCTCGCCCGGGCACGCGGCACGACGACGATGTCGTGGAAGTACCACGACCTGCGCTGTCAGGCCGTGCGCAAGCGGATGACCCAGGCCACCAGAGAGTGCCCCTCGGTCACGGTCGTGACGTTCTACATCACCGTCCGCTAGCGAGCGCTCCGGCCGAGTACGAGCACGCCAGAGGTGGCGAACATCCCGCCGTTGCCGAGCACCACGCTGATCTCCGGCCCGGCCACCTGCGCGGCCGCCTCGCCGCGGACCTGGCGGACCGACTCCTGGATCGCGAACATGCCGTACATCCCGGTGTGGGTGTAGGACAGGCCGCCGCCGTTGGTGTTGAGCGGCAGCGACCCGCCCGGCTCGGTATGGCCGTCGGAGATGAACGCGCCGGCCTCGCCCTTGGCCACGAATCCGAGCGCCTCCAGCCCGTAGATCGGGACGTGCGCGAACGCGTCATAGATCATCAGGTGGCCGACGTCGCCGATCGTGATCCCGGCCTCCGCGAACGCGGCCTGCCCGGCCAGCCGGAACGCCTGTGACTCGGTGAAATCCTTCATCTGGGAGATCAACGGGGTCTCCGACGACTCGCCCGTACCGAGCACATGCACCGCGGGCTGGGGAAAATCGCCTGCCCGGTCGGCCGACGTCACGATCAGCGCACCGCCGCCGTCGGTCACCAGGCAGCATTCGAGCAGGTGGAACGGGTAGGCGACGATCCGCGAGGCGAGCACGTCATCCACCGTGATCGGGTCGCGGTACAGGGCCCGCGGGTTCTTCGCGGCCCAGCGCCGCTGCGCCACTGCCACGTAGGCGAGCTGCTCGCGGGTGAGCCCGTAATCCTTCATGTAGCGCAGCGCCGGGATGGTGAACGCGCTGGTCGCGCCGGAGACGCCGTACGGCGCCTCGAACTGCCCGGGAATCGAGGACGGCGCCGGCGCGAACCTGGCGGCGCCGACCCTGGACCGGCCGGACTCGCCGTGGGTAATCAGCACCGTGCTCGCGTGCCCGGCCATGATCGCCGCCGCCGCGTGCCTGACGTGCAGCAGGAACGACGTACCGCCGACGCCGGTGCCGTCCATCCAGCGCGGGACGATGCCGAGCGCGTGCGCGACCTGGACCGGTCCCGGCGAGCTGACCGTCGCGATCCCGTCGATGTCCTTCGTGGTGAGACCGGCGTCGGCGAGGGCGTTCAGCGCCGCCTCCAGATGCAGCTGGAGCGTGGAGTGGCCGGGCAGCTTGCCGACCTGATCGGTCTCGGCCGCGCCGGCGATGATGACCCCGCTCAACGGCCCTCCTCCGCCGGAGCGAACACCGGCAGGCTCATGTCCCCGCGCCGTTCGAACGTGACCCGCAGCGGCATGTCGAGCTCCAGTGCCTCCGGCGTCTGGGGGACGCCGGTCAGGTTGGCCATCATCCGCGGTCCCTCCGCGAGCTGCACGACCGCGATGGCATACGGCGCTTCCTCCTCGAACCCGGGCGCGGGACGGTGGCTGATCACGTACGAGTACAGGGTGGCGCGGCCGCTCGCGGTGAACCACTCCACCCGCGGCGAGCCGCAGTCCGGGCAGACCGGACGCGGGTAGAAGTACGGCTGCCCGCAGTCCAGGCAGCGCTGGATCCGCAGCTCGCCAGCGGCGCAGCCGTCCCAGAACGGCTGGGTCTCCGGTGTCGGCACCGGCACGGCCTTGCCAGCTGCCACGGGGCTCACCGGGCTCGGCCGAGGTGCGGGCCGAACGAGCGCTCGACCTGGCTGGCCAGGTCGTCGATATCCCACGGACCGGTCCCGATCAGCCGGACGACCGGCTCGGGCTTGCTGTACAGCGCCACCTCGTAGCCGGAGGAGTGCACGATCCGCCCGGTGATCCAGCCGGACTGCTCGCTGGCCAGGTAGGCCACGACCGGCGCGACGTTGTCCGGCGACCACTCGTCCGCGCTGGCCCTGGCCCGGCGCCGCTCGGTCGGCACCGAGTCGGTCATCCTGGTGGCCGCGCCCGGCGAGATCACGTTGACCGTCACCCCGTACTGCCCCAGCGCGTTCGCGCTCGAGTAGGTCAGGCCGACGATGCCCATCTTCGCCGCCGCGTAGTTCGGCTGGCCGGGTGCCCCATGCAGCCCGGAGACCGAGGTGAAGTTGATAATCCGGTTCTGAGCCGAAGCGTCGCGCAGTGACCGCCAGTGCGCGGCCGCGAACTTCGTGGTGGTGAAGGTGCCCCGCAGATGCACCCGGATGACGTCGTCCCACTCCCGCTCGGTCATGTTGAAGATCATCCGGTCGCGCAGGATCCCGGCCACGTTGACCAGCACGTCCAGCCGGCCGAACTGCTCGATCGCGGTCCCGATCAGCTGCTCCGCGGCCGCGTGGTCGGAGACGTCCGCGCCGTTGGCGACCGCCTTGCCGCCGGCGGCGCTGATCTCGTCGGCCACCTGGCCCGCGGGCCCGGTGTCGCTGCCCGAGCCGTCGAGCGCGGCGCCGAGGTCGTTCACTACGACCGCCGCGCCCTCGCTCGCGAGCAGGGTGGCGACCGACCTGCCGATGCCGCGCCCGGCACCGGTAACTATCGCGACACGCCCGTCAAGCCGCCCCATCGCTGCTCCTCCTAGCTGGCCCGAGTTCGGATTACTAGAATTCTCTTCTGGAATTACCTTCAGGTGGGGAACTTGGCACTGTCAAGGCGGCTGTGTCAAGGCACCAGACGGGCCGGTGAGCGGTATGCCGAGCGATCTGACGAGCAGGCCGGCCAGCGGAGCCTGGCAGTGGGGGCGGACGAAGCAGACGCAGCGCGCGCTGCTGGACGCCGCCCGGGCGGTCTTCGCCGAGCAGGGTTTCTCCGGCGCCAGCATCGCGGACGTGGTCGAGCGGGCCGGGTCGAGCGTGGGCAGCCTGTACCACCACTTCGGCGGCAAGAGCGAGCTCTTCCTCGCGCTGTGGCAGGAGCATCAGGCCGCCCACGAGAAGGCGTCGAGCGAGGCGGTGGCGCAGGCCCGCCGGGCAGGCGAGTCCGACCCGACGGCGCTGTTCTGCGTCGGGGCCAGGGCGTTCCTCGAGGGCAGCTGGCTGCGCCGGGACCTGGCGATGCTGTTCGTCTCCGGCGACGGGCCGCCCGGCTTCGAGCTGATGAAGCGGCGCCGGGAGCACGAGTGGATCAGCCAGAACGACGCGCTGCTGCGGCTGGCCGACACCGCACTCGACCGGCTCTACGCGGCCATCCTGACCTCGCTGATCGGCGAGGGCGCGCGGGAGGTGGCCGCCTGCCGGACCCGGCGCCAGGCGAACGCCGTGATCGACGCCGTGATCGAGTACGCACAGCGCGCGATGACCGGCGGACCGTGGCATCAGGACTGATCCGGCCAGCCAGCACCGACCTGCCCGCCTTGACAAGGCCACGGGCGCTTTGTTGTGCTGGAACTTAGAATTTGATTCTAGGATTTCAACCCCGCCGGGAGGCCCGTGATGGATCTTGACCTCGGCCCGGAGATCGCGGAGTTCCGCGCACGCCTCAGGGACTGGATCGCCGCGAACGCGCCCGAGGGGCTCGCGGGGCTGACCGACTGGACCATCGCGGCGACCACGGGCGGGTATCAGGGTGCCGAGCTCGCCAGGGCGGCGGCGCACCCCGCGTACGCCGAATGGGAGCGCATGCTCGCCGAGGCCAGGCTGATCTGCCCGCAGTGGCCCGAGGAGTTCGGCGGCCAGGCGATGGACGGCGTCCGCCTCGCGGTGCTGAACGAGGAGTTCCACGCCGCCGGCCTGCCGCGGGTCAGGCGCGGGATGGGCGAGAGCCTGGTCGGCCCGTCGATCATCGTGCACGGCACGCCCGGGCAGCGGGCGCATTTCCTGCCCCGGATCATCACCGGCGAGGACGTCTACTGCCAGGGATTCTCCGAGCCCGACCAGGGCTCGGACCTGGCCGGCGTGCAGACCCGCGCCGAGGTGGACGGCGACGAGGTCGTGATCACCGGCACGAAGGTGTGGACCTCGGGTGCGGGGCGCGCGACCATGATGTTCGCGCTGTGCCGGAGCGACCCGGCCGCCGAGAAGCACGCGGGGCTCTCCTACGTCCTGTTCCCGTTCACCGATCCGGGGGTCCAGTACCGGCCGATCAGGCAGATGTCGGGCGCAGCGGAGTTCTATGAGGACTTCATCGACGGCGTGCGGGTGCCGCTGTTCAACGTGATCGGCGGCCTGAACAACGGCTGGAAGGTCGCGATGACCACGCTCGGGTATGAGCGGGGCGGCGCCGCCACCGTCCAGCACCTGGGCTTCGAGCGGGAGTTCTGGGAACTGGTCGAGACCGCGCGCAAGCACGGCCGGGACACCGATCCGCTGGTCCGCCAGCAGCTTGCCTGGGCCTACACCGGCGTCCAGGTGATGCGGTTCAGCGGGCTGCGCACGCTGGCCCAGGTCGCCGAGGGCCGGCCGCCGGGCCCGGAGGCGTCGGTCGCCAAGCTGGCCTGGAGCGAGTACCACAAGCGCCTCGGCGAGGTCGCGATCGGCATCGTCGGGACCGACGCACTGATTCGCCCGGACGGCCCCGGCTACCCGACGACCCCCTGGCAGAACGTCTTCCTGTCCAGCCGGGCGGGGACCATCTACTCGGGCACCAGCGAGATCCAGCGCAACATCGTCGGCGAGCGGGCGCTCGGCTTGCCGAAGGAGCCACGGGTCCTGCCGAAGGAACCACGGAGCTTGCCGAAGGAGCCACGGGTCCTGCCGAAGGAGCCACGGGTCGCAGCCGATGGCGGCCGCTGACCGGGGCTGGGCGGCCCCTCCGCTGGCCCCGCCCAGCCCGTCCCCGCAGGTCGCCGAGGCTGCCGCCGTGCGGCCCGCGGTCGCGCGCGCCGAGTCACCCGTGGTGCCCGAGGCGCCCGCGTCGCTCACCAGTCCGGAGCGGCTGGCCGAGTTCTTCGCGCCGCGCAGCATCGCGGTCGTCGGCGCGTCCGACACCTCGGCGTGGGCGCGCTTCGTCCTGGCCAGCGCCGCGGCGACCGGGTTCTCCGGCGAGCTGATCCCGGTCCATCACGTGCGCCGGACCGTGTTCGGCCGGCCGGCCGTCGCCAGCCTGCGCGACCTGCCCGAACCGCCCGACCTGGCGTTCGTCCTGGTACCCGCCGAGGCGGTGGAAGGCGTGCTCGACGACGCGGGCGCGGCGGGGGTGTGCGGCGCGATCGTGCTCGCGTCCGGGTACCGGGAGACCGGGCCGGAGGGCAGGGCCGCGGAAGAGCGGCTGACCGCCCGCGCGGCCGGGAACGGGATCACCCTGCTCGGGCCGAATTGCCTCGGCTTCCTCAACGCGCACGCCAAGGCGGGGCCGTTCGCGCTGACCGTCCCGCTGCCGCTGCTGGCCGGTCCCGTCGGCATCGCGCTGCAGAGCGGCGCGCTGGCCAGCGTCATGCTGAGCTTCGCCCGGTCCCGGGCGATCGGCGTCAGCACGCTCGCCAGCATGGGCAACGAGGCCATGATCACGGCGACCGACATGGTCGACTACCTGATCGAGGACGAGCACACCAGGGTCATCTGCCTGTTCCTCGAGCAGATCGGCGACCCGGCCGCCTTCGCCGCGGCGGCCGGGCGGGCCGACCGCGCGGGCAAGCCGATCGTCGCGCTCAAGGCCGGATCCAGCGCGGCCGGCAGCCAGGCGGCGCTCGCCCACACCGGGTCGGTCGCCGGGGACGACGCCGTGGTCGACGCCGCGCTCCGGCAGCTCAACGTGATCAGGGTGACCAGCATCGAGGACCTGCTGACCACCGGCGCCCTGCTCGGCTACGGGCGCCCGCCGCGCGGCCGACGGATGGGCGTGCTGACCGCGTCAGGCGGGGCGTGCGACATCATCGCCGACCAGGCCTCGGCGCAGGGCATCGAGATACCGTCGTTCGGGCCGGCTACCGCCGCGGCGATCGCGCCGCACGTGCCGCCGTTCGCGCAGGTGCGGAACCCGCTCGACGTGACCGGCTACTTCCTGGCCAACCAGCGCACCTCGGCGCTGACCGCGATCGACCACGCGCTGGACGCGGCCGTGTCCGACCCCGGGCTGGATTTCGTGCTGTTCTCCGGGCTGACGCTGCCGGATGCCAGGCCAGCCGACGAGAAGCTCGCGAGCATGCTGGACGAGCGGGTTGCCTGGCTGGGCCAGCGGATGGCATCGGCGCCGATCCCGGTTATCGCGGTCGGCTCGACCTGTGTCGACGTGACCTCTTACGGCCGGGACCTGATGGGCAGGAACGGCATTCACCTGCTCGGCGGCATGGACCTCGGCGTCCGCGCGATCGGCCACGCCCTCCAATGGTCAGAAAACCGCGGCCACCTCTGGCCTGGCCCGGCGGGAACGAGAACGCTGAACCCCCGCTGGCGCCAGGACGACAGCAAGGGTTCAGCGCTGTCGTCCGAACCGGTGGTGTGGCGGGAGGCTGACGCGCGGGGACTGGTGGCGGAGTTCGGGGTTCCGCTGGTGCCCGGCGAGCTGGTGACCTCGTCCGAGGCGGCGGCCGCCGCGGCCAAGCGGCTGGGGTATCCGGTCGCGCTGCGGATCAGCTCACCGCAGATCACCCACAAGTCCGATGTCGGCGGCGTCGCCCTCGGCCTGCGCACGATCGCGCAGATCAGGGCCGACTACAAGCGGGTCAGCGCGGCCGCCAGCGCGCTGCCCCATGGCCCGGCCGACCCAGCCAACCCCGCCGACCACGCCGGCCCAGCCGGTCAGGACAGCGTCGACGGGGTCATGGTCAGCGCGATGCGCACCGGCGGGACCGAGCTGCTGGCCGGGGTGACCGTCGATCCGGCGTTCGGCCCGGTGCTGGCGGTCGGTCTCGGCGGGATCTGGGTGGAGGTACTCAGCGACATCGCCCTGCGCGTCCTGCCGGTCGGCCCGGACGAGGTGATCGCGATGCTGGGCGAGCTCAGGGGCGCACCGCTGCTGCGCGGGGCGCGCGGCAGGCCGCCCGCCGACCTCGACGCGCTCGCCCGCGTCATCGGCGGGATCGCGGACGCCGCGCTGTCCCTCGGCGACTCGCTCCGCTCGCTGGAAGTCAACCCGCTGTGGGTGAACGGCGAACAGATCGAGGCACTGGACGTCCTGGTCGTTACCGAACCGCCCGGCCAGAACAAGCCGAGCCAGAACAGAACGGAACACCGAACATGAAGCTCGCCTACAGCACGGAGCAGCGGGAGCTGCGGGAGTCGGTCCGGCGGTTCCTGGCGGACCGGGTGCCGCTGCCGCGGGTTCGCGAGCTGATGGAGTCGGCCGACGGGACCGACGACAAGGTCTGGAATTATGCCGGCAGTCAGCTCGGGCTGCAGGGCATCGCCATTCCCGAAGAGTATGGCGGCGCCGGGTTCACCTTCACCGAGCAGGCGATCGTGCTCGAGGAACTGGGCGCCGCGCTGTACCCGGGACCGTACCTGGCCAGCGCCGTCCTGGCCGCGACGGCCCTGCTCGCGAGCTCGGACGAGGCCGCGAAGGCCGAGCTGCTGCCGCCGATCGCCGGCGGCGAGACGGTGGCGACGCTGGCCTTCACCGAGGACGACGGCTCGTGGGACCCCGACGCGATCAGGCTGGCCGCGGCACCAGCCAGCCCGGTGCCAGCCAGCCCGGTGCCAGCCAGCCCGGTGCCAGCCAGCCCGGTGCCAGCCAGCCCGGTGCCAGCCAGCCCGGCGTCAGCCGGGACAGGCTGGGTGCTCGACGGGCACAAGAGCTTCGTGCTGGACGGCCACACCGCCGGCCTGATCCTGACGGTGGCGCGGACCGACGGCGGCCTGTCGCTGTTCGCCGTGCCGGCCGGCGCCGAGGGTCTGACCCGCGCCGAGCTGCCCGCGCTGGACCAGACCCGCGGGCTGGCCAGGCTCGAGTTCACCGCGACGCCCGCGCGGCTGATCGGCGGGCCGGGCGAGGCCGCGGCGATCCTGAGCCGGACCCTCGACGTGGCCGCGGTCGCGCTGGCGGCCGAGCAGCTGGGCGGAGCCCAGCGCGCGCTGGACATGGCTGTGGCCTACGCGAAGATCCGGAACCAGTTCGGCCGGCCGATCGGCAGCTTCCAGGCGATCAAGCACCGGTGCGCCGACCTGCTGCTGGAGGTCGAGTCGCTCCGCTCGGCGGTCGGCTACGCGGCCGCCGCCGTGGCCGAGGACTCATCCGAGGTGCCCGTGGTCGCCGCGCTGGTCAAGGCGCTCGCCTCGGACACGTACTTCCACGTCGCCGCTGAGAACATCCAGATCCACGGCGGGATCGGCTTCACCTGGGAACACGACGCGCACCTGTACTTCAAGCGAGCCAAGGCCAGCGAGCTGTTCCTCGGCGATGCCAGCTACCACCGCGAGCGGCTGGCCACCAGGATCGGCATTTAGCGCGAGCCCGCCGGGCCGCGGGCCGGGGGCCGCCGCTAGACCGAGACCCCGAGCTCCTCGAGCAACTCGCCGGAGTAGGCGATAAGCCCGGTCCTGGTCCGCGGATCGGCGTGGCAGAGCATCAGCGCCGCCGCAGCCATCACCGCGGGCGGCTCTGCGTTCTCGTCATCGTCCGAAGTCAGCTTGTGGAAGACTGCAGCGCGGCGCGCGAGGAGATGTTCAGGATCCAGCCCCGGCCGCGCTCGCGCAGGCCAGGCAGCACCAGGGTCGCGAGGTGGAACGGGGCCTGCACCTGCACCTCGAACATCAGCTGGTACCGGCGCGGCGTGAAGTCCTCCACCCGGGTGAAGTACGTGACGGCGGCGTTGTTGACCAGGATGTCGGGCGCCCCGGCCTGGCGGACGGTCTCGGCGACCAGCCGCTCCCGGTCGGCCGGCCTGGACAGGTCGGCCTGGATCGCGATCGCGGTACCGCCCGCCGCCCTGATCGCCTCCGCCGTCTCGCCGATCGTCCCGGCCAGCGGCGACTGGCCGTCCTGGGTCGTCCGGGCCGCGACCACGACGGCGGCACCCTCCGCGCCGAATCGCCTGGCTATCTCCGCGCCGATGCCGCGGCTCGCGCCGGTCACGATGGCGACCTTTCCGTCCAGCAGGCCCACGGCTCGCTCCTCGCATCCGTTGACATGGCAGCGTTCGCCTTCGGACAATGATTCTAGAACTAAGTTCTAATACCGGGCTATAACGAAATTCGCGGGAGGCGATCATGGCACTCGACCACACCCTGGTCGGCGAACCAGGAGAGCCGCGGGAGCGATCCTGGACGTCGAAGGACGCGCTGCTCTATGCGGTGGGGGTCGGGGCCGGGCTCGGCGATCCGCTGAGCGAACTCGAGTTCACCACGGAGAACTCCGAGGGCATCACGCAGCAGGTGCTGCCGACCTTCGCGGTACTGATCTCCCAGGCGGCGACGCGGCGGATTATGGGGGACTTCGACCGCGCGCTGCTCGTCCACGCCGAGCAGTCGTTCGAGCTGCACCGGCCGCTGCCGGTCGAGGGAACGGTGCGCATCGTGACGACCGTCAGCGGCATCTACGACAAGGGATCAGGCGCCCTCGTCGTGACCGAGAACGAGGCCGTCGACGCGGCGACCGGCGAGCCGCTGGTCACCGCGCGCAGCGGCGCGTTCATCCGCGGCGAGGGCGGCTTCGGCGGCGAGCGCGGCGGCGGCGAGCCCTGGCAGCGCCCGGACCGCCCCGCCGACCACCAGGTCGTCCTGGCCACCCGGCCCGAGCAGGCGCTCATCTACCGGCTATCCGGCGACCGGAACCCGCTGCACGCCGATCCGAAGTTCGCGGCCAGAGGCGGCTTCACCCGCCCCATCCTGCACGGGCTGTGCACCTACGGCGTCACCGGCCGGGCGCTGCTGCACACGCTGTGCGGCTCGGATCCGGCCAGGTTCGCCGCCATGTCCGGGCGGTTCACCCACCCGGTCCTGCCCGGCGACTCGCTGACGATCTCGATCTGGCTGCCCGACGACAGCGCGGGCGCAGGCGAGGGCGCGGACGGCGGGGACGGCGGGGACGGCGGCGGGACGGCCCGGTTCCAGACCGCGACGCAGGACGGGACCGTGGTCATCGACCGCGGCCTGATGCGGTTCCGCGCCTAGCGGTCCGGCTGTGAGGAGGTCTCCGCTGCCTTAGCGCGGTCCGTCCCGCTCGCAGGATCGGTAAGGTGTCCGGGTGAGCGTCGACGATGACCGGCAGCGCTGGCGGCGGAGGGAGACGTCGCGGCCGCGGCCGTCTTCGCCGTCGTGACCATCGGCACCGCGTTCGCCGTCCGGATTGTCGTGCCAGGAGGCTGACATGAACGCACCCGATGCCTTCACCGGGGCCGCCGGCTTCCCGGAGCCTACTCAGCCTGCTGGCTCCCGGGCCGAGGTGTTCGTGACCTACCTCGACTACTTCAGGTCCCGCCTGGTCGGCAAGCTAGCCGAGCTACCTGCCAGTGAGCTGCGGCGCAGCAGGCTGCCGTCTGGCTGGACCCCGGTCGAGCTGGTCAAGCACCTGCAGTACGTCGAGCTGCGCTGGCTGGAGTGGGGCTTCGAGGGCCGCGACGTAGGCGATCCGTGGGGCGACCAGGCCGAAGGACGCTGGCGGGTCGGGGATGACGAGACCGTGGACGACCTCGTCGCGGCGCTGGCGGCCCAGGCCAGGCGGAGCCGGGCCGTGATCACCGGGCACGACCTGACCGAGATCGGGCAGCCAGGCGAGCGATGGGACGGGGCCGACCCGGCGACGCTGGAGCGGATCTGCTTCCACCTGCTCCAGGAGTACGCCAGGCACGTCGGGCACCTGGACATCGTCTGCGAGCTCGCCGCCGGCCAGACCGGCGAGTGATTCGGCCGCTGCTCCGGACAAGCGCGCTGCGCCGGAATAGCGCTGCCCCGGCAGTCAGGCGAGGCGCTCGATGATAGTCACGTTGGCCTGGCCACCACCCTCGCACATGGTCTGTAGGCCGTACCGGCCGCCGGTCCGCCGCAGGCCGTAGAGCAGGGTCGTCATCAGCCTGGCGCCGGTCGCGCCGAGCGGATGGCCGAGCGCTATCGCGCCGCCGCTGACATTCACCCGGCTCAGGTCCGCGCCGGTCTCCCGCTGCCAGGCGAGCACCACGGGCGCGAACGCCTCGTTGATCTCGATCAGGTCGATATCGGCCAGCCTCAGCCCGGCCCTGGCCAGCGCGTGCTCGGTCGCCACGATCGGCGCGGTCAGCATCAGCACCGGGTCGTCACCGCGGGCCGAGAGGTGCCGGATCCGGGCCCGGGGCCGCAGTCCCTGCCGGGTGACCGCCTGCTCGGACGCGATGAGCAGCGCGGCCGCGCCGTCGGCGATCTGGCTGGAGAGCGCGGCCGTGATCACCCCGCCCTGCTCAGCCGGCCGCAGCGGTGCCAGCCCGGCCATCCGCTCGAGCGAGGTGTCCCGGCGCGGGCACTCGTCGTCTCTGAGGTCGCCGTACGGCTCGATCTCGTCAGCGAACTCGCCGGCGTCGATGGCGGCAGCCGCCCGCTGGTGGCTGGCCAGCGCGTACTCCTCCATCTCGGCCCGGCCGATCCCCCACTTGGCCGCGATCAGGTCGGCCGCCCTGAACTGGGAGATCTCCTGGCTGCCGTACCGGCACTGCCAGCCGTCCGAGCCGCCGAACGGATCGTCGTGCCCGAACGCCTGGCCGGCCGTCATCGCGGCGGCGATCGGTATCTGGCTCATGTTCTGCACGCCGCCGGCCACGACGAGGTCGGCGGTGCCGCTCAGCACGGCCTGCGCGGCGAAATGCACGGCCTGCTGGGACGATCCGCACTGCCGGTCGACAGTCACGCCGGGCACGGCCTCCGGCAGCCCGGCCGCCAGCCAGGCCGTGCGCGCGATGTCGCCGGCCTGCGGGCCGATGGTGTCCACGCAGCCGAAGATCACGTCGTCGACGGCGAGCGGGTCGATACCGGTCCGCTGAACCAGCGAGAGGATCACGTGCGCCCCGAGATCGGCCGGATGCGCGCCGGCCAGCCAGCCGCCGCGCCGGCCGACCGGCGTCCTGACCGCATCGACTATGAACGCCTCAGCCATCGGGCCTGCCTTTCCTCGCGAGCGCCCTGCCGCTTCCCGGCACCAGACTAGAACACGTTCTATCCGGCTCCGGTCAGCGGAGACTCACACGGAACTCATGCGCAATTCGCGGCGCCCCTGAGGCTGAATGACGAAGGATGGCGCACATGAACGCGCTGACCGAGATCAGGGAGCCAGCAAGGGGCGCCTGGGCCAGCCGGGGCCGCCAACTGGAGATCGTCCTGGCGGTGGCCGCCTTCGCGGTCCTGTGCGTCGTGGTGCTGACCGTCGCGTCCCAGCTGATGGAACCCGACGACTACGCGTACCGGGCATCGATCGTGGCCATGACGCAGGGGCACTTCCTGACCCTGTCGGCCGCGCAGTATCACGCTCTGTCGGCCCAGATGGCCAGCTCGCTGGGAGGCCTCCGGGTCCGGGCCGCGGGGCCTCCCAGGCGGCGGGATACCCGGCGTCGCCCAGTGGGTGCGCTTGTCCGACGGGTCGTAGATCAGCGAGAAGGATCCTGGCTATCCGTTCCTGGCCGCGCCCTTCCAGGCGATCGGCATCATCCGGCTGGCACCGCTGTTCTACGGAGCACTGGCCTGCGTGGGCCTGTTCGCCGGCGCCAGGCGATGGCTGGGCCAGTACGGGGGCACTGCTGCGGTGGTCCTGTTCTGCTCGTCCGGTGCGGCCATGCTGTTCGCCTGGCGCGACTACATGCCGACGTTCACCGACGCCTCGCTGATCGCGGCGGGTGCCGGCGCGCTGCTGTGGGCCGTGCTGGCCGCGGACGCGACGACGCGGCGGCGCACCTGGGCCGGGCTGGCCGGGTTCGTGGCCATCGAGGCCGCGGTCTTCGTGCGCTATGCCAACGCCGTCGTTCTCGTCGTCGCGGTCTGCCAGGCCAGCCGCGATGCCGGCGTCGGGCTCGCCCTGGCCGCTTCATGGTTCAGCGTCTGGGGGCTGTGTGCCACCTATACCTGGACCGCGAGCCCGGGACTCAATACCTTGCAGGCGGCCCGGTTCTACCTTTCGGCGGTCGGCGCGATCGCGCTGCTCGGCGCCTGGCTGGCCGTCCGGCTGGCTGCGCTCGCCCCGGTAGCGGTGCCCGGCCGCGTGCCGATGCTCGCCCGGTCGCGGCACCGGGCGGCGCTCGGCGCGCTGACTTCGGTCGCGGTCGTCGCGGCGATCGTCGGACTTGGCATCTGGAACTTCAGCGACATGCGCGGCTTCGGCCGGGGACATGTCGTTCGCGGGCCGCACGGGGTGATCGGCGTGACACACGGCGGGCCGCCGGGCGGAGCGCCCGGCCGGGCGCCGGCCGGCGCGGGCCAGCCAGGACAGCAGCCGCCCGGCTGACGGACCCGGCCGGCCGGTCCCCGGCGCCGTCCCTCCTCGTCACCGCGAAGGCCGGCCAGCGCCCGCCTGAGCCTGCGCCGCGTCCTCGCGGCGCAGGCCGGCCGGCAGGAAGGCCGCGCCCGGGCCACCGGACCGCGCCGAGTCGGCCGGATTGGAGATCACGCACCGGTCCAGCGAGAGGCAGCCGCAGCCGATGCAGGAGTCGAGCCCGTCGCGCAGCGCGACGAGGGCGTCGATCTGGTCGTCGAGCCGGTGCCGCCAGCTGCGCGACAGCCGCGACCAGTCGGACCTGGTGGGCGTCCGCCCGGCCGGCAGCGACGCCAGCGCGGCGGCGACTTCGTCGAGGCTCAGCCCGATGTTCCGCGCGGCCCTGATGAAGGCGAGCCGGCGCAGCGCGCTCCGCTCGAACCGGCGCTGCCCGCCCGACGTCCTGGTGGCGGGCAGCAGCCCCAGACGCTCGTAATAGCGGACCGCCGAGTCGGCGAAGCCGCTCCGCCTGGCGATCTCGCCGACCGTCAGCACGTCAGTCGTACGCACTGCGCAACCTCCGCTTGACTTGAAGTTGACTTCAACTACCAGTATGGCATGCATCAGACAGTGAGGAGCACGACATGCCTGTCGCACTGATCACCGGTGCATCCCGCGGACTGGGTCGCGCGACCGCTCGAGCGCTGGCCGGGCGCGGCTGGTCGCTCGTGGTCGACGCGCGCGACGGAGCCGACCTGACCGACGCGCTGCGCGGACTCCCCCGCGTCATCGCGGTTCCCGGCGACGTCACCGATCCCGGTCATCGCGCCGACCTCGCCGCATCGGTCGCGCACTTCGGCCGGCTCGACGTCCTGGTCAGCAACGCCAGCTCGCTGGGCACCAGTCCCCTTCCGGCCCTGCGCGACTACGACCTAGACGAGCTGCGCAGCGTCTACGAGACCAATCTCGTCGCCCCGCTCGCTCTCATCCAGCTGCTCGTCGGCCCGCTCGCCGCGGCCGGCGGCACGATCGTCAACATCAGCTCCGACGCCGCCGTCGAGGCCTACCCCGGCTGGGGCGGCTACGGATCGGCGAAAGCGGCCCTCGATCAGCTCACCGCCGTGCTCGCCGCCGAGGAGGAGGCGCTGCGCTGCTATGCGTTCGACCCGGGCGACATGCGGACGGACATGCACCAGCTGGCTTTCCCGGGGGAGGACATCTCCGACCGGCCCGAACCCGAGAGCGTCGTCCCTGCGCTGCTGCGCCTGATCGACGAGCGACCGCCCGGCGGCCGCTTCCGGGCCGGCGACCTCAGTTCCAGCAACCGCTCTAGCAACGAGATCATGCAGGTGGCCTCGTGAGACTCGCAGCAAGCAAGCCAGCGGAAGAACGAGGCCAGGCCCGCGACGGGGTCCGGATGCTGGTCGCCACGACCGACGGCCTGGCTCATGCCACGTTCGCCGACCTGCCGCGCTTCCTGACCGCCGGCGACCTGCTGGTCGTCAACACCTCGGCGACGCTCGCCGCGGCGGTCGAGGGTCGCCGCAGCGACGGCCGGCCGGCGACCGTGCACTTCTCGACCCCGCTGGATGAAGGGACCTGGCTGGTAGAACTGCGCGAGCCAGCCCCCGGGCACGGCCGGGTGACGGACGCCTGCCCAGGTGACCGGGTCGCCCTGCCGGGGCGAGCGTCGCTGACGCTGCTCGCCCGCTACCCGGCCCCCGGCGCCGACCGGCTGTGGACGGCATCGTTCTCGGCGCGGAGTTCCGACCGTGACGCCGCGGATGCCGCCAGCACCGCGGACGGCGGGGACGGCGACGTCGGGGCGCACCTCGCCCGGTATGGCCGGCCGATCCGTTACTCCTACCTCCCTGAGCAATGGCCGCTGCCGGCTTATCAGACCGTGTTCTCCCGCGAACCCGGCAGCGCGGAGATGCCGAGCGCAGGCCGGCCATTCACCCCGGACCTGGTCCTTGCCCTGATCACGTCCGGCGTGATCGTCGCGCCGATCATGCTGCATGCCGGGGTGGCGTCACTGGAGGCCGGCGAGCTGCCGCTGCCGGAGCGGTTCACGGTGCCCGAACCGACCGCCGCGCTGGTCAACCTGACCGGGTCGGCCGGCCGCCGCGTGGTCGCGGTCGGCACCACGGTCACCCGGGCGCTGGAGAGCGCCGCCGGCGCGGCTGTCGGCGGCGAGGGCGGCCCGGTGCGGGCCAGCCACGGCTGGACCGACCTCGTGCTCGATGCCGACCGCCCCGCGCGGGTCGTTACCGGCCTGATCACCGGCTGGCACGACCCCGACGCCTCGCACCTGGCACTGCTCGAGGCCGTCGCCGGACCCGCCCTCGTCCGCGCGGCGTACGCCGAAGCAGACAAGACCGGCTATCTCGGGCACGAGTTCGGCGACAGCTGCCTCCTGCTCCCGCCGCTCCCGCCCCCCAGCCGCTAATCCCGCCGCCGGTCCGTGATCTTGAAGGATTTTCCTGCGCCGGTGAGGAAAATCCTTCAAGATCACGGCGCGCCCCGGCCGATCACCCGATGGACGTACGCCTTGATGGAGTCTTGGGCGGCAGGACTGCGCCAGATGGCACGTACAGCCTCGTCAGTCGCTCGCTGGTTGTCGATCTGCTCCAGCACCGGGGCCGAGCACATCGGCCCGGCGCCGGTCAGCACGACAGCCCGGGCATCGCCCCGCTCGAGCTCGCCGAATCGCTCCGCGATCTGACGGCACAGCGCGCTGTCGAGCGCGTTGGCCTTGCCCGCCGCCATCTCGACGACCGCGACCGGCCCGTCCGTCGTCACGTTCACTAGCAGGTCTGCCACGCAGACCACTGTAGGCACCCTCCGGTGGCCCAGCTAGACTAGAACACGTTCTACTTGCCGGCAGCATTTGCTTGAGGCGCATGAGCGTAGCGGAGGGCAGCGTGCACCTGACCTACACACCGGAACAGGGCAAGCTCCGCGCCGAGCTGCGCGAGTATTTCGCCGCGCTGATGACGCCGGACTACCGGGACGGCCTGGCCAGGACCGGCGGTGACTACGGTGACGGCACCGCCTACCGGGAGATCGTGCGCCAGCTCGGCGCCGACGGCTGGCTGACGCTGAGCTGGCCCGCTGAGTACGGCGGCCGCGACGCCAGCGTCACCGACCAGCTGATCTTCACCGACGAGGCGGCCGTGGCCGGGGTGCCGGTCCCGTTCCTGACCATCCACACCGTCGGACCGACGATCATGCGGTTCGGGACCGACCAGCAGAAGTCGTTCTACCTGCCGAAGATCGCCGCCGGCGAGCTGCACTTCTCGATCGGATACTCCGAGCCGGAGGCCGGAACCGATCTCGCCGGGCTGCGCACCCGCGCGGTCAGGGACGGCGACGAGTACGTGATCAACGGCCAGAAGATGTGGACCTCGCTGATCAGCTACGCCGACTACGTCTGGCTCGCCTGCCGGACCAATCCTGACGCCCCGCGGCACAAGGGCCTGTCGATCATCATCGTGCCGACGGACTCCCCCGGGTTCTCGTGGACCCCGGTGCCCACGGTGGCCGGCATCTCGACCAGCGCGACGTACTACTCCGACGTCCGGGTCCCGACCGCCAACCTGGTGGGCGAGGAAAACGGCGGCTGGCCGCTGATCACCAATCAGCTCAACCACGAGCGCGTCGCGCTGACCTCGGCGGCGCCGCTGCAGACGGCGCTGCACGAGGTGCGGGACTGGGCGGCGCAGGCCAGGGCGCCCGGTGGCCGCCGGGTCATCGACGCGGAGTGGGTGCAGGTCAGCCTGGCCCGGGTGCACGCCAAGACCGAGGTGCTCAAGCTGCTGAACTGGCAGATCGCGGCCAAGTCCGACGCCGGCCAGGCCCTCGGGCCGGCCGCCGCGTCGGCGACCAAGATCTACGGCACGGAGCTGACGATCGAGGCCTGCCGGCTGCTGATGGAGGTGCTCGGCGCGAACGCGCCGGTCCGGGCCGGCTCGCCGGGCGCACTGCTGGCCGGGCGGATCGAGCGGATGCACCGGTCGGCGCTGATCCTGACGTTCGGCGGCGGCACGAACGAGATCCAGCGGGACATGATCGCGATGCTCGCCCTCGGCCAGCCCTACAAGCGCTGATCGGAACGGAGCAGCTGTGGACTTCTCGATGACGCAATCCCAGGACGAACTGTCGGCGCTAGGCCGGCGCATCCTGACGGACCGGGCGACGCCGGCCCGGCTGGCCGAGCTCGAGCAAGCCGGCCTGGGCTTCGACGCGGCGCTGTGGTCGGAGCTGGCCGTCGCGGGCATCCTGGCTGCCGCCCTGCCGGGCAGCGCCGGCGGCGACGGCTACGGGCTAGCCGAGCAGTGCTCGATCCTGACCGAGATCGGGCGCGCGGTCGCGCCGGTCCCCTACCTGGCCGCCATCGTGCTCGGCGCCGGCGCGATCGCCGGGTTCGGCTCCGACGAGCAGGTCAGGCGCTGGGCAGTCCCGGCCGCGGCCGGGGAGCTGGTCATCACCGCCGCCCTGGCCGAACCGGACAGCGACGACCCGCGGACGCCGGGCACCCGGGCCAGCTACGCCGGCGGGACCTGGCAGCTGAGCGGGACGAAGACCACCGTGCCCGCCGGCACGTCCGCCGCGCTGTACCTCGTGCCCGCCGCGACCGAGCACGGCCCGGCGGTGTTCTGCGTCGAGCGGGCCGACGCCGGGGTAACCGCCGAGCCGCAGGAACTGATCGACGGCGCCGGCGCGGCCCAGCTTGACCTCGACGCGGTCGACCTCGGCGACGATCGCCTGCTCGGCCAGCCAGGAGCCGAGGTCGCCGGCTGGCTGCTCGCCCGCGCAACCGTCGGCATCTGCGCGCTCCAGCTCGGCGTCGCCGAGCGCGCGCTCGAGCTGACGGCCGAGTACGCGCGGACCCGGCAGCAGTTCGGCCGGCCGATCGGGGCGTTCCAGGCCGTGGCCCAGCGCCTGGCCGACGCCTACATCGACGTCGAGGCGATCAGGCTGACGATGTGGCAGGCCGCCTGGCGGCTCGAGGCCGGGCTGCCGTGCGACGAGGAGATCGCGACAGCCAAGTTCTGGGCCGCCGACGCCGGCCACCGGGTCGCGCACACCGCCGTCCACCTGCACGGCGGGGTCGGCATCGACACCAGCCACCCGCTGCACCGGCACTTCACCGCGGCCAAGCAGAACGAGTTCGCTCTCGGCGGCGCGACCGCCCAGCTCCGCCGCCTCGGCACCGCTCTCGCCGGAGGCTGAGGCAGCGGCAGCACCGCTCTCGCCGGAGGCTGATACGGTCGCAGACATGACAGACGGAACGCCGATCTCCTACGAGGCCGCGGTCCGCGGCACGCCGGTGCTGAGCAGGACCGGAACGCAGATCGGCACGCTCGAGCACGTTCTCGAGGTGAGTGACCTCGACTTGTTCGAGGGCATCGCGATCGCGACGCATCACGGCCTGCGCTTCATCGACGCCGAGCACATTCAGCAGATCACGACGACGCACATCCAGACCAGCCTGGACGACGAGCAGGCGAACCAGCTGCCGCCGCCCTCGGGGCCGCCGGTCTACACCGTCGACGCGCTGGCCGACACGGGGCACAGCCTGCACGACGTGATCAGGCGGCTGTTCGGCAAGCCGCACTGGAAACGCGAGACCGACTAGCCTGCCGCCCGGATCTGGCGGCTCAGGACTCCGGGAGCTTCCGCCAGCGACGGGCCGTACCAGGTCAGGTGACGGCCACTGACCAGGGCGGCCGGGATTCCCGGGAACGCCTCGGGACCGTCGCCGGCAGTGAACCGGTACGGCTCGTCGGGCAGCACGACCAGGTCCGCGCCGCAGTCCCGCAGCTCGCCGAGGTCGATTCTCGGGTAGCGCTCCTGATGACCGGCATACACGTTGGCGACGCCGAGGCGCGCGAGCAGGTTCCCGGCGAACGTGTCGCTGCCGAGCACCATCCAGGGCCGCCGCCAGATCGGGATGATCGCCAGGCGCGACGGCGCCGGCCCGTGCGTCCAGGCCCGCGCGGCATCGTCGAGCCAGCCCGGCCTCGGCAGCCGGCAGGCGACCGTGATCATCCGGTCCAGCGAGGCGAGCGCCTCCGGCAGGTCACGGATCCTGGTCACCCACACGGCGATCCCCGCCGCGCGCAGCGCGGCCAGGTCGGGTTCCCTGTTCTCCTCCTCGTTGGCCAGCACCACGTCCGGCCTCAGCTCGATAATGCGCCGCACGTCGGGGTTCTTGGTGCCGCCGACTCGCTCAGCGGCCAGGCCGGGCGGATGCGAGCAGTATTTGGTTGCTCCCGCCAGCAGGCTGGCCGCGCACGACGCGACCGCCTCCGTCAGCGACGGAACGAGCGAGACGATGCTGCTGACCTCGGCAGGCACCGTCACCGGATGGCCGAGGTCGTCGCGGACCTCCACACCCGCACCTTACGGCCAGCCAGATGCTGGTGATGTCAGGACCGCCACCCGGCCGTCTGGCTGAGCCTGGTCGTCCCCGTCAGCCCAGCAGGCCCTGGCCGACATACCCGCCAGCGGCGGCGCCCGGCGGGCAGGCGAAGATGGCGCTGCCGATGTGCCGGACGAACTTGTTCAGGGAATCCCTGGCCGCGAGCTGACGCTGGATCGGGATGAACTGCTGCCGCGGATCGCGCTGGTAGCACAGGAACATCAGCCCGGCCGCCGGCGCGCCGAGCGCCCGGTCGATGCCGTCGAGGTAGGAGTACCCCCGGCGGAGGATCTCCGCACCGTTGTTCGCGCCGGGCGACGCCAGCAGGATATGAGCGTGCAGGGGAAGGTCGCCCAGCACATTCCCGGTGGACTTCCGCCGGCCAATGGTGGCCTCCTGGCCGCTGACAGCGGTCGCGTCCCATTTCCCGAGCTCGATCTGGATCCGCCGCGCCACCAGGTAGGAGCCGCCGTGCATCCAGCGCGGCGAGACCGGCCCGGCGGCCCAGACGGACTTCTTCAGCGCCGCGGTGTCCTCGACCATGATGTTCTTGGTGCCGTCGAAGAACCCCATCAGGTTCCTCGGCATCGACTGGGTCCGGCTGTTGCCGGTCCGGCCGAACCCGGCCAGCAGCCAGCGCGGCCGCGCGACCGGGCTCGCCAGCCTGCTCAGCTCGTGCACCGCGTGGAACGCCACTTGCGGATCGTTCGCGCAGACCTGCACGCCGAGATCGCCGCCGCTGATGGACGCCTTGAGCGCGTCGTTGCGGAACGCAGGCAGGTCCACGAGCGGGGCCGGCCGCTGACCGCCCAGCCCGAACCTGTTGCCGCCGCTGCCGAAGAGCGAGGGACCGAACCCGAAGGTCATGGTCAGGCTGGCGGCGCGCAGCCCGAGCGCCTCCCCGGTGTCGGCGGCCGGCTTGTTCCCCGTCTCGACCGGGCCGATGACGCTGCCGATGGCCATCAGAGCCGCGGCCCTGGACCACGCCCGCAGCAGGTCGCGCAGGTCAGCCCGCGATTCGCTGACCATGTCCAGCGCGGCGAACTGCAGATGCTCCTGAGCCGGAGTGGCGATTCCCGCCTGGTGCGCGCCGTGGAAGGCCACCGCGCCGCCCGGCGGCGCTGCGGCCGGGGCGGCAGCAGCCTGATCAGTACCGGTCAGCAGGACGCCAGCCGCCGCCGTGCTCGCGCCCAGGCCGGTCAGGCCGGCTGAGGAAAGGAAACCGCGCCGCGTTGATTCCACGCCGGGGAGTATGACAGATCCGACATGCCCGGTGATGGCGGCCCTACTATGTTTCGGGGAGGCGCCATGTCAGCTTTGTCGGCTCGTGCCATTCCCGTTGGCGTGTCCGCAGCAGTGATCGTTCCCGCTCTGGCGGCGGGATCGCCGTCGGCCGGCACGGCCGGCAGCGCGACCCTGACGGAGTTCCGCTGCTGACGCAGGTGCGCGAACTGCTCGGCGCGGCCGGGATTGCCGAACCCGCCGAGGTCGCCGAGGTCGCCGTACTGGCCGGGGGTGCGGTCAGCAGCGTCTGGCGGGTCCGGCTGACGGACCGCTCACCGCTGGTGCTGAAGACCGTGGCGGAGCCACCGGAGGGCATGTTCACCGCCGAGGCCGGACTGGCCGCCCTCAGCAGGCGCGTGCGCACCCCGGGGGTGCTCAGTGCCGGGCCGCGCTGGCTCGTGCTCGAGGCGCTCGACCCCTGTCCGGCGGGACCAGCGCCGGAATACTGGGCCGCTGCCGGCCGGGCTGCGGCCGCCCTGCACGGACTCGGCGGCCAGCGGTTCAGCTGACCGTCCGATGGCTGGCTCGGCCTGCTGCCGCAGCGCAACGCGTGGAGCGACGACGGACACGAGTTCTTCGCCGGCCGCCGGTTCCTGCGCTACCTTGGCGAGCCGAAGGTCGAGGCGGCGCTTGAGCCTGCCGACCGCCGGGCGCTGGAACGGCTCTGCGCACGGCTGCCCGAGCTGATCCCGGCCAGCCCGCCGGTGCTCACTCATGGCGACCTGTGGCGCGGCAATACCCTGTCCGCGGGCGGCGAGCCCGCCTTCGCGGGCCCCGCGGTCTGCTGGATGTGGGCCGAGACCGACCTCTCGATGATGTACTGCACCGCGCAACTCGCGGCGCCGGCCACCTTCTTCGACGCCTACCACGAGGACCGGCCGCTGGCTGCGGGCTGGCAAGAGCGGATGCCGGTCCTGCACCTGCGCGAGCAGCTCAGCGTGGTGGCGCATTTCGGCCCCGAGCCGGGGTGCCTGGCCGGCATCGCCGAGACGATCAGGCCGTTCCGGACGCGCTGAATCCGGTCAGGCCCGCCCAGCTAGTTCAGCCGAGCTTGTTCAGCCGGTCCATCGCCTGGTCGGCCTCGGCCAGCAGGCCGGCCATCACCTCGGCGACCGGCCGGACGGTGTTCATCCGGCCGACGATCTGGCCGACCGGCATCGGCACCACGGCCGGATTGCCCGACTCCATCAGCCGCTGGTGCGCCTCGCTGACCAGCAGGTTCTGCAACGGCATCGGGAGCGGCTCGGGGGCGCCAGGTTCCTCCCACGCCCTGGTCCACTCGTTCTTCAGCAGCCTGGCGGGCTTGCCGCTGTAGATCCGCGACCGGACGGTATCGGACGAGGTGGCCGCGAGCAGCGCGTCCCGCAGGCCGTTGCCGGTGCCGAGCGTGTACTCCTGCGTCGTCAGCCAGTACGACCCCATCCACACCCCGGCCGCGCCGAGCGCCAGCGCGGCTACGATCTGCCGGCCCGAGCCGATGCCGCCCGCGGCGAGCACGGGCACCCGGTCGCCGACCGCGTCGACGACCTCGGGCACCAGCACCATGCTGGCGATCTCGCCGGTGTGACCGCCCGCCTCGTAACCCTGGGCCACCACGATGTCGACGCCGCGCGCCACGTGCCTGGCCGCGTGCTCGGCCTTGCCGGCCAGCGCGGCGACCACCATGCCGTGCTCGTGGGCGGCCGCGATCACGTCGTCGGGCGGCGAGCCGAGCGCGTTGGCGATCAGGGCGACCGGGTGCGCGAGCGCGACCTCGACGTGAGCGCGGGCGATCGAGTGCAGCCAGCCCAGCACCCCGTCCCGCTTCTCCTCATCGGCGGGCAGCGGCGGCACGCCCAGGCGCAGCAGGGTCTGGTCCACGAAGTCCCGGTGGCCAGCCGGGATCAGCTCGTTCAGGTCGACCTGGCTGCCCTCGGCCGGGATCTTGGCCGGCATGACGACGTCCACGCCGTAGGGACGGCCGTCCGTGTTGGCGTCCATCCAGCTCAGGGCGGACTCGAGCTCGTCGGCTTCGTTGTAGCGGACGCAGCCGAGCACGCCCAGGCCGCCCGCCCGGCTGATCGCGGCGGCAACATGCTCGGACGGGGTGAAGCCGACGATCGGGTACTCGATGCCGAGCCGGTCGCAGAGCGGGGTCCGCAGCGCCATCGCTCAGCCGGCTGCCTGCGCCGGGGCCGCCCCGGCGGCCGCCGCGGTCTTGCCGTCGGCGAACTTGCGTGCCCAGGTGTAGTCGGCCTTCCCGCTCGGCGTCCGGCCGATGTGATCGGTCAGCCATACCGTGCGGGGCACCTTGTAGCCTGCGATGTGCTGGCGGACGACTGCCTCCAGGTCGGCCAGGTCCAGGCTGACGCCGTCCCTCGGCTGCACGATCGCGGCAACGCTCTGGCCGAGGCGCTCGTCAGGTATGCCGATCACCAGCGTGTCGAAGACATCCGGGTGCTCCTTGATCGCGCCCTCGACCTCCTCGGGGAAGACTTTCTCCCCGCCCGTGTTCACGCACACGTTGCCGCGGCCGAGCAGCGTGATCGTACCGTCCGCCTCGACCCTGGCGAAGTCACCAGGCACGGCGTACCGCTCCCCGTCGACCTCCACGAACATCGCCGCCGTCTTGACCGGGTCCTTGTAATAGCCAAGCGGCACATACCCGCCGCGCGCGATCCGGCCGATCTCGCCGGGTCCGACGCGGCGGCCGAGGTCATCGATCACGATCGTGCTCGGCCCCGGGGTCACTCTCGGACCGCCGCTGCTCTTCGCGCCCGCGCTGACGAAGCTGATGCCGGTGAACCCGGTCTCCGACGAGCCGATCGCGTCGGTGATGACCACGTTCGGCAGCGCCGCAAGGCAGGCTTCCCGCACCGCGGGCGAGAACAGGGCCGCGCTCGAGGAGAGTGCCAGCAGCGACGAGGCGTCGTAGCTGCCCGCGGCGTACTCCTCGATCAGCGGCCTGGCCATCGCGTCGCCGATGATGACGAGCACGTTGACCTTGTACCGCTGCACCGACGTCCAGATCACCTGCGGGTCGAACTTGGGCACCAGCACGATCGTCTCGCCGGCGAACAAGCCCATCAGCGCGGCCCACTGCGCGTTGCCGTGGATCAGCGGCGCCGTGCAGAGCTTGACCAGCCCGCCCGCCGCCCCTTTCTGCGATTGCGCCCATTCATCGGCCAGCGGCTCGCCGGTCAGGAAGTCGATGCCGCCGCCCAGGGTCCGCCAGACGTCCTCCTGCCGCCAGAGCACGCCCTTGGGGTACCCGGTGGTCCCGCCCGTATAGAGCAGGTAGATGTCCTCGCCGCTGCGCGGGCCGAAGTCGCGGGCCGCCGACTGTCCCGCCAGCGCGGCGTCGTACGGGACCCCGGGTGCGTCGCCGTCGGCGGCGGAGCCGTCGTCGATCGCGACGGCTCCGCGCAGCTTGTCCGCGTCCGGCCGCACGGCGGACACGAGCGGGGCGAACTGCCGGTCATAGACCAGCGCGACCAGGTCGGCGTCGGTGACCATGTACCGCAGTTCGCTCGCGACGTACCGGTAGTTGATGTTGACCGCCCGGGCCCTGAGCTTGTAGGCCGCGACCAGCGTCTCGACCGCCTCGATCGAGTTGCGCGCGTACAGGCCGACATGGTCAGCCGGTCCCACTCCGATGCTGGCCAGGTGGTGCGCGAGCCGGTTCGTGCGCTCGTCGAGCTCGCGGTAGGTCACCTGCCGGTCCCCGCAGGCCACCGCCAGGCGGCCGGGAAAGGTGTCGGCGGCATGCTCGAAGAGGTCGGCGATGTTGAGTGCCATGGGACGAAACTAGAACCTGTTACTGTTTCCGGCAAGACTCGGCCGACAGGAGATCCCCAGCGATGCCCGCGATCAGCCAGCCGGATGACCCCGGCCAGCGCTACCCTGCCGTCCAGCAGCCCGGGCAGGTGCCGCCCGAGCCGCCGCACGCGCTGATCGAGCGCAGGGGGCACGTGCTCATCGTCACGCTGAACCGCCCGCAGGCGCGCAACGCCCTCAGCGGCGCCATGATGGCCCTGATGCGCCAGGCCTGGGACGAGGTGGATGGCGACCCGGACATCAGGGTTGCCGTGCTGACCGGGGCGGGCGGCGCGTTCTGCGCCGGAGCCGACCTGAAGGCGATGACGGCGGCGCCGCCGGGAGACTCGTTCGGCAAGGGCGGCATGGACTTGTCGGTGATCGACGCGCTGCTGAAGGGCCGGCGGCTGGCCAAGCCGCTGATCGCCGCGGTCGAGGGTGCCGCGATCGCCGGCGGCACCGAGATACTCCAGGCCACCGACATCAGGATCGCCGGCCAGAGCGCGCGATTCGGGATCTCGGAAGCGCGCTGGGGGCTGTTCCCGCTCGGCGGCTCGGCGGTCAGGCTGGTCCGCCAGCTCCCGTACGCGATCGCGGCTGACCTGCTGCTGACCGGCCGGCACATCACCGCCGCCGAGGCGTACCGGATCGGGCTGATCGGCGAGGTCGTGCCGGACGGCCAGGCCCTGGCCAGGGCGCTCGAGGTGGCCGATCAGATCGCCGCGAACGGCCCGCTGGCCGTCCAGGCCATCCTGCGGACGATCAGGGCAACCGAGGGCATGGCCGAGAACGAGGCGTTCGCCGTGGAGTCCCAGATCGGCATGGACGTGTTCAGATCCGACGACGCCAAAGAAGGCCCCCGCGCCTTCGCCGAGAAGCGCCCGCCGGTCTTCAAGGGCCGCTAGCCGGCCAGCTCAGGACTTGCTGAACGCCAGGAGCATGAAGCGCGGGAACCGGCCCCCCTCGGGCAGGATCGAGTCGGGGCCGGGCACGAGTGAATGCGCCGGAACGTCGGCGAGCTTGGTCAGCCGCAGGCCAGCATCGATGAACGCGTCGAGATACTCCTCAAGAGTCCGGTGCAACATGTGCGTCCTGATGCCCATGGCCCACAGCCCGCGATACGGACTCGTGGCTCCAGAATCGAAATAATCGGCGAAGTTGCCCCTGACGACCGCGCCGTACGGACTGTTGAACGCGATGACCAGCCGGCCGCCCGGCCTGAGTGCAGCGGCGAGCGTCGCGGTGAAGCCGCGGTAGTCCAGGACATCGTTGAGAGCCAGGTAGCTGGCCACCGCGTCGAACGACCCCTCCTCGCCTGGTAGCGGCTGGCTCAGGTCGGCGACACGGTAGTCGATCGCGCCGCCCGGGTCGCGCTGCCTGGCCCGCTCGATCAGGCGCGGCCCGAGGTCGATGCCGGTGACCAGGGCCCCGCGCGCTGCCAGCACTCTGGCCAGGTAGCCGTCACCGCAGGCCGCGTCGAGCACGCGGCGTCCGGCGACTTCACCGAGCAGCTCCAGTTGCCTGACCAGTAGCTCGTCGCCAGCTACGCCACCTTGCTCCCGGCGGCCGGTGTAGTCAGCAAGCTCGTCGGCGTACGGGTCGTACTCACTTGCGGTGGGACGCATGATGCCTCCCGGCAATCTGGCGCCCGTAGGCGACGACGTTGCTGAGGTAGCTGCCGGTGGCATGGTCGAAGACTCCGCCGCAGGTGATCAGGCGGATCGCGGCGTAGGGCACGGGCCCGTAGACCGCGCTGGTCGGGAATCTGGTCTTGACGTAGAACCTGACCGCGGTGATGACGAACTGCGCGACCGTGCCGTCGGCCCGCCTGACGAAGACCTTGTCGCCCGGGCGCAGCAGCCTGAGCCGGAAGAAGATCCCCTCGCCGGCCGTCGAGTCGACGTGACCGGCGATCACCGCGGGGCCGATCGCGCCGGGCCGCGCGCTCGCCGTGTACCAGCCAGCCTCGCTCGTCGTCGTCGGAACCTGCAGCGTGCCGGCGCTGGTCGTGCCGAGCCGGATCAGCTTGCTGCGCACTCCGATGGCCGGGACAACCAGGGAAACCGGCCGGGGAACCGAGTGGCGGCCCGACGCGATCGCCAGCGCGGCGGCCCGCCCGCGCGGCGCGTCCACGTGCGGTGTCCTCCCGAGCGGATAACCGCTGCTGCCGCTCGGGTCGTTCGCCACAAGCCCGATCACGCCGCCCAGCGCAACCAGCGAGCCGGCCAGCAGGACGATGAGCCCCGCCGGCCGACTCCGCCTGGCCGCATGCCGTCCTCGGCTCATGTCATCGCATCGAGATATCGGGGCGACGACCGCGGCGGAACCTGATCAGGCCGGAGGCCGCGATCAGCAGGCCAGCGCTGATGAACGCGAGCCAGATCACGCCTGACGACTGCTGCCGCGGTGCCGTGCCACCGAGCCCGGTGGCCGGAGCGCCGACTGGCAGGACCTTGCTTCCCGCGGCATCCTCCAGGTTGTCGATCCTCAGCCGGCCAGGCTCATCGAGTACCACCAGGGTATGAATTGTGCCGGCTTGCAGGGTCAGCTTATTCAGCGCACGCTCGGTAGCACCTACCGCTTGCACGGTAAGTCTGCCGCGTGACACGGCTCGATACGACGTAGCTGTCGCAAATGCCAGGTTCTTACCGAGTACGTCGGTACCCGCGCGGACGGTGACCAGATGCTCGCGCATCGACGCCTGGATCACGCGGATCATGGCATGCCCGCGCGGGCTGGTGAGCCGGTCGTTCAGCACCTGAAGGCGCAGTCCGGAGGCCGGGCCCATCCCGGCCACGGTGTAGGCGTCCCCCGCGCGCACGTGCACGGCGGTGGACAGCACGGGCGCGGACGATGACGCCGCCCCGGCCGGCCGCATCGCGACCGTGTAGGTACCGACCGCGGCCTTCAGATACGGCGACACCGTCCCGTAGCTCACATGGTGCAGTACGAGGCGGGCATGCGGATTGCCAACCGAGTACAGGTAGACGTCGACGGCGGGCGTGTTAGGAGACAGATGAGCCAGCCGCAGCCATCCCGTGGCCGGCGCGGCGGACGTGGCCGGCGCGGCGATCGACAGCAAGCCGGCTGACAGGGCACAGGCAGCGAGCACATGCCGGAAAGCCGGCAGCCTGGATGTTAAATTCATTCTTCCTCCTTGGATGGGATCATCGTTCGCTATCAGGCAGGCCCAGTGAATACCTGAGTGGGAGTAGGGGCTCCATAGTCAATGCGGACAAAATGCAGGCCGTCCGGCGATTGAAGTTCCTCGAAGCTGGCCGGCTGCAGAGGCGGTATCTGAGCTCGGAGAACGTCCATGATCTTGGCCACACAGGTTGCGGCTTCGACTTGCGCGAAACCTGAGCTGGCCGCCGTGATCCCGCCGGGGCGTGTCCCGGCCGTCACATCGACCGACAGGAGCGGCATGGCGCTGCCCGAGCCGGGCGCGGCACCTCCGAAACCTAGGATGGTGAGCGGCATCTCGTGCACCAGCACCACCAGCGTCGTCAGGATGCGCAGGTCGACCCGGCCGTTCCGCATGAGCCTGGCCGCCCGGCGCGACTCGGCCAGATTGCCGTTGCGCGCGAACGCCCGTCCATACGTACGCCTGGCTTGCTCATTGGCCTGTAGCTGGCGAAGGTAGCGCCGGGCGCCGCCGACATTGGTCACTACCCTGACATCGACCCTGGCCGGACCGTGGCCGAAGCTGGCGAGCACCGTCGGCGCAAAGACGCGGGCCAGCCGGACACCGAAGCGCTGGCGGATAGCCTCGGTGGCGGCGACGACATCCGAGCCCTCGGGATCCGGCGCGTCAATGCCGATCCTGGCCAGCCGTGGGCTTGGCATTCCGCGGGCGTGCAGGACCGTGCACATCAGCGGGTCACAGGAGATCATGGCGCTGTTGGAGACCCACTGAACGATCCAGGCAGCGGCCTTCTCTCTGGCGCTGACGGCCGCCTGAGCAGCGGCATCGGGCCTGGCGGTCAGTATCCGGACCGCTCGTGGTCCGGCCACGACCGTGCCGATCGCGACCACGATGCCGGCCAGAGCCAGTACGAGCACGCGCTGGCGGGCGCGCCTGGCGGACAGCGACCTCGCGTGCCTGGCGTAATCCCTGACCTGTCCGCCAGACGCCGGCTCGAGCGACCAGGGTCCCTCGATGACGACCCGGCCTTTCTGGCGACCGGGCTCAGATCCTAAGGTCGAGATCGCCCGTCCCGCAGTGTGGGCCATGATGACCGCTTCAGTCCGCCACGACGGGCGGCTCGTGCCTGCGGGTGCTCGATATCACCGGACGCAGCCTCCTGCCAATTTCAATCACCACAGCTTAGGGATTAAAGAGATATAGCATGCTCATAACCCTGCGGGACCGCGATTCGCGAATTGATATCGAACTTGGCGGTTATAACCTGTCCCGTATTGGTGCTAATTAATACGGAAGGAGGCGGTTAACTTGCCGCCATTCCCGCAGGTAAGCAGGCCGGTACGAGACGGCCGGGCTCGGGCAATCGGCGCGGTGAGTGACCAATTCGACGGCCTGGGCGATAGTGACACCGTGGCGCAGGCTGATACCCGCGGATTCGTTCCGTCCGCTGACGGGTTCGCGTTCGCGAATGCCTGGCCGGCTGCGCCGGCGGTGACCGTGCCGCTGCTCGTCGGCTCGGTCGGAATCGGCAACTCAGCGCGCGGGCTGTGCGGCGGAATGGTGTTCGCCGCGCTGGACTTCTGGCCCGCAGGCGTCGCGCCGCCCGCGGGCCAGCCGGCCGCCGGGACGCCGCTGTACAGGTTTATCGACGGTGGCATCAGCCAGCCCGCTGCTGCTCGGCGCCAACCACCAGGTGCTGGCCTACGGCTACTCAGTCGCGGGGACTCAGGTGACGATGCGCGTCTACGACCCCAATGTCGGCCCGGACGACGAGGTCTGGATCAGGTTCGACCCGGCCTCCAGCCCAGCTGACGCGGCCAGCGTGGCCGGCTCGTTCGCGCATAACCTCGGCCTGCGGCTGCCGGTGCGGGGCTTCTTCCTGACCAGGTACGCCCCGGCTCGGCCGCCTGCCCTGGTCACGGACCTGCCACCCCGCGGGCGACGCGGAGCAGATACTCCTTCCGGTTGAGCGGGTTGCGATCCGACCGCGGCCGAGCGGGGATCTCGCCGCCGGCCGGCTGGTAGTGGTCGAAAGAGCTGGCCAGCACGCCCTCACCGCGGGTCAGCGCCGGCAGGTGCTGCTGCAGCTGGTGCACGTGGGCCGCCGGGATGTCGCCCGCCACGGCGCAGATCCGGCCCCGCACGTCCTGCTCGAGCGGGATGGCGCGCAGCCTGGCCAGCACCGGCAGTACGGCCCCGAGCGTGTCCGCCGGGATCTCGAGCGTGAACTGGTGCATCGGCTCGAAGACCGCCGTGCCGGCCTGGCTCAGCGCGCTCATCAGGACTAGCGGCGTCAGGTTCCTGAAGTCGCCGGCCGAGCTTGACCACTTGCTCCAGCCATACGGGGGCGGCGGCGTGTAGCCGGAGTGGGTCAGGGTCACCGTGACGTCCGTGACCTCCCAGCCGGACAGCCCCTGCGTCAGGGTCTGCCGCACGGTCTCCTCGATCGCCTTGAGGAACGCTGGAGTCAGCGCCCCCAGCTCGATCTCCCGCCGGAAGGCCACGCCGGAACCGAGCGCCGCCGGGTCGACGCGCAGGCCGACGGTCGCGCGGAACAGGTTCGCTCCCCCCATGAACTCGACATCAGAGCCAGTGCCGACCGGCCGCTCGATGCAGATCGTGGTGCTCTCCTTGAACCCGGCGGCCAGGCCGAACTCATCCGCAAGAGTCGCCTGGATGACCTCCTTCTGCACCTCGCCGTAGAGCGAGACGAGCAGCTCGGCCCTGACGTCGTCCTGCCGGAGGTTGATCAGCGGGTCCTGCTCGGCGAGCTGCACGAGCGCGGCATGCAGCGCGGCCCGGTCGGCCGGGCGGGCGGGTACGACGACGGTCTCCAGCGTGGGCGGGGCGAAGTGGTGCCGGGCGACGTGGTGCCGGGCGGACGTCGCGGCCGGGTCCCCGAGCGTGTCCCCGACCTGAATGCCCGCGAGCCCCCAGACCTTGCCGATCTGCCCGGCGGCGACCGACGCGCTCGGGGCGGCCAGCCCGCGGTCGAAGACGCTGATCGCGGTGACCTTGGCCTCCCCGTCCCGGCCGGCGTTCACCCGCTCCCTGGCGTGCAGCGTGCCGGCGAACATCCGGACGTAGGCGATCTTCTCCCCGGCGGGCCCGCGCCCGACCTTGAAGACGGCGGCCGAGACCGGTCCGTCCGCCTCGGCCTTGGTGTCAACCGCGGGCAGCAGGCCGGTGATGCCGGCGGTCAGCCTGTCGACGCCAGCGCCGGTCACCGCGGAGCCGAAGAACACCGGATGCACCAGCCCGCGCCTGGACTGCGCGGCCAGGGCCGCAGAGAGCCGGCCGAAGGACAGCCCAGTCTCGTTGTCGACATAGTCGGCCAGCAGCGCGTCGTCCCGGTCGGCCAGCACCTCGGCCAGCCGGGCGGTGAAGTCCGGGTCGCCAGCCCCGTACGGCCGCAGGCCGGCGCCGCGCGTGCCCTGGCCGCGCGGCCAGCCCATCGCGACCACGGCCGGGGAAAGTCGCTGCGAGATCTGGTGCAGCACCCGCCTGCCGTCCGCACCAGCGCGGTCGATCTTGTTCACGAAAATCAGGGTGGGTATTCCCAGCCGCTGCAGCGTCCGCATCAGCACGACGGTCTGCGCCTGGACCCCCTCGACCGCCGAGACGACCAGCACGGCGCCATCGAGCACGCCAAGCACCCGCTCCACCTCGGCGATGAAGTCCGGATGGCCGGGCGTGTCGATCAGGTTGACCGTGACATCGTCGACGGCGAACGAGACGACGGCCGACTTGATCGTGATGCCGCGCTGCCGTTCCAGCGCCAGCGAGTCGGTCTGAGTGCTGCCGTCATCGACGCTGCCGACCTCGTCGATGACACCGGCGGCGAACAGCAGCCGCTCGGTCAGCGTGGTCTTGCCAGCGTCTACATGCGCCAGGATTCCCAGGTTGAGCGTGCGCACGAAGCGTCCATGTCCTTTGAATAGGCAACAGGTCCCTTCTGGGTAGACATGAACGCTGCTCGCATCTGGGTTCTCCTTGGTCAGCTTGCTCGCCGGCCGAGCCGGTAGTCGCAGGTAGTGCAGCAGACGGCCGGGGTCGCCGGCAACCTATTTACGGCCGCGCGGCCCGGGCGGCGACGTCCCGAATCAACGCCTCGGCCTGGTCAGGTGTGCGGAGCCTGATGAAAGTCAGATGAGCGTTCGCCGGATCGCCCTGCGCGGAGAGGTAGCGCTCCCGGTACTTGTGATGGCTCGTCCAGGCCCAGGCCAGGATCGATTCCTCGCGATTAAACAGGAACCGCCAGTCCTCGCGGTTGCCGTTCCACAGCTCGGCCCTGGTCGCCATCCTGCGCAGCGTGCGCGGGATCAGCTGGCGCATGACCCGGTGCCGCGGCGGATCCAGCCAGAGGACCGTGTCGGCCCGGCTCCAGACGATGTCCCGCACCTTGGAGTAGTTGCCGTCCACGACCCAGGCCGGCCCGGCGGTGAATTCCGATACCCGCTGCCGGAACTCGCCGGTCTCGAGCGGCTGCCAGCCCGGCTGGTGGAACACCGAGTCAAGCTCGAGATGCGGGATGTCGAGCGCGGCGGCGACGCGCCTGGCCAGGGTCGACTTTCCCGAGCCGCTGTTGCCGACCACGGAGATCCGCTGCACCTAGCCAGTATCGGCGACGGCGGCGCCGGAAGGCCAACGATAAACCCCCAGCCCCGGCCCAGCCCGCCAGCCTCCCCGGCTAGCGGCCGTGGCCAGCTCGCGGGGCCCGGCACCTGCCAATAGATAGAACGTGTTCTAGATTTCCTCTTGCCGCCCCTTGACCGATCATGTTTCACTTCGATCCGTGAGCCAGCCGCAACCAGCCAGCGCGCCGCTGCATGCCCCGCTGGAGATCTCCTTTGACTACACGCGGTCACTGGGGCCGACGCTGAGCGAGTTCGTCACCGCGCTGGCCGGGCGGCGCATTCTCGGGGCGAAGGCGTCCGACGGCCGGGTGCACGCGCCGCCGTTCGAGTATGACCCGGTCACCGGCGCGCCGCCGGCTGAGCTGGTCGAGGTCGGGCCGGACGGGGTCGTTGTCAGCTGGACCTGGACGGACCGGCCGATGGCCGGGCAGCCGCTTGGCCGCCCGTTCGGCTGGGCGCTGATCCGGCTGGACGGCGCGGACAGCGCGCTGTTGCACGCCGTCGACGCGGGCTCCGCCGAGCACATGCGGACCGGGATGCGGGTGCGGCCGCGCTGGGCGGCGGAGCGCTCAGGTTCCGGCATCACCGACATCGCCTGCTTCGAGCCGGAGCGGCCGGGCGAGACCGCCGCCGACCCGACCGAGCCCGCCCAGCCCGCTCAGCCCACCGAGCCGGTGACGATGATCACCACGCCGGTGCGGCTGAGCTATGACCACACCGTCTCGCCCGGCGAGAGCAGCTATCTGCTCGCCCTGGCGCAAGGGCGGCTGATCGGCCAGCGCTGCCCGGCCTGCGGCAAGGTGTACCTGCCGCCCCGGGGCGCCTGCCCGGTCGACGGCGTGCCGACCCAGGACGAGGTCGAGCTGCCGGACACCGGCATCGTGACCACGTTCTGCATAGTGAACGTGCCGTTCCAGGGCCAGCGGGTGCCCACCCCGTACGTCGCGGCCTCGGTGCTGATCGACGGTGCGGACATCGCGTTCCAGCACCTGATCCTCGGCTGCCCGCCGGAGGACGTCCGGATGGGAATGCGGGTCAGGGCGGCCTGGAGGCCGCGCGAGGAGTGGGCTACCGGGGCGCACAACATCGACCACTTCGAGCCGACCGGTGAGCCGGACGCACCGTACGACTCCTTCGCCCGCCACCTGTGACGCTAGGACACCGGACATGACAGACGTCGCCGTGATCGGTTTCGCCCAGGCGCGCAGCGAGCGGCACTCCCCCGCCACCACGAACGGCGTCGAGATGCTCGTGCCGATCTTCGGTGAGGTCTTCGCCGCGACCGGCCTGACCAAGGACGACATCGGCTTCTGGTGCTCGGGGTCGTCGGACTACCTGGCCGGGCGGGCCTTCTCGTTCGTCTCCGCGGTCGACGCGATCGGCGCGTTCCCGCCGGTGATGGAGTCGCACGTGGAGATGGACGGCGCCTGGGCGCTCTACGAGGCGTGGCTGAAGATCAAGACCGGCGAGGCCGAGATCGCGCTCGCCTACGGCTTCGGCAAGTCCTCGGCCGGCCACCTGCGCCGGGTGCTCGCGCTCCAGCTCGACCCGTACCTGGTGGCGCCGCTGTGGCCGGACTCGGTATCGATCGCGGCGCTCCAGGCCAGGCTGGGGATCGAGGCCGGGCTGTGGTCGGAGAGCGACATGGCCGAGGTCGCGGCGAGGTCCCGAGTTTCAGCGATAACCAATCCCAGCGCGCTGGTCGCCGGACAGACCTCGGTCGGCCATCTGCTCGATCAGCCCTACGTGGCCGACCCGCTCCGCGCGCACGACTGCGCGCCGGTCACCGACGGGGCCGCCGTGGTGATCCTGGCCGCCGGCGAGCGGGCCTGGGAACTGTGCCCGCGGCCCGCCTGGATCACCGGGTTCGAGCACCGGATCGACTCGGCCTCGCTCGGCGCCCGGGATCTGACCACCGCGCCGTCGGCGGCCGCCGCGGGCGCGGCCGCCGGAGCCGGGCGGGCGCAGGTGGCCGAGCTGCACGCGCCGTTCACGCATCAGGAGCTCATCCTGCGCCGGGCGCTCGGCCTCGGCGCCGACGTGCGGGTCAGCCCGTCCGGCGGCGCACTGTGCGGGAACCCCATGTTCGCCGCTGGCCTGGCCAGGATCGGCAGTGCCGCGACCGAGATCATCACCGGGCGGGCCGGCGTGGCACTGGGCCACGCGACCAGCGGGCCCGCGCTCCAGCAGAACCTCGTCTGCGTGCTGGCAGCCGAGATCGGGGAGAGGCAATGACCGGCAAGCAGCGGGCCGCGGTGCTCGGGACCGGGCAGACGCATCACCGCAGCAAGCGCACCGACGTGTCGATGGCCGGGCTCTGCCGCGAGGCGGTGGACCGCGCGCTCGCCGACGCGGGGATGACGGCCGGCCAGATCGACGCGGTCGTGGTCGGCAAGGCACCTGACCTGTTCGAGGGCGTCATGATGCCCGAGCTGTACCTGGCCGACGCGCTCGGCGCGGTCGGCAAGCCGCTGCTGCGGGTGCATACGGCGGGCTCGGTCGGCGGCGCGACCGGTATCGTCGCGGCCAGCCTGATCCAGGCGGGCGTGCACCGCCGGGTGCTGGCGGTGGCGTTCGAGAAGCAGTCCGAGTCCAACGCGATGTGGGCGCTGTCGATCACGCCGCCGTTCGCGATGCCGGTGCTGGCCGGGGCGGGCGGTTACTTCGCGCCGCACATCCGTTCCTACATCCGGCGGTCGGGCGCGCCGGCCCAGATCGGGGCTATGGTGGCGGCCAAGGACCGCCGCAACGGCGCCCGCAACCCGTTTGCCCACCTGCGGCAGGCCGACATGACCGTGGCGAAGGTGCTGGCCTCCCCGATGCTGTGGGACCCGGTCCGCTACGACGAGACCTGCCCGTCCTCGGACGGGGCGTGCGCGGTGGTGCTCGGCGACCAGGCCGCGGCCGATGCCGCGGGGCGCCCGGTGGCCTGGATCCGGGCGACGTCGATGCGGACCGAGCCGACCATGTTCTCCGGCAAGGACCACGTGAACCCGCGGGCCGGGGCCGATGCCGCCGCCGCGCTCTGGCATGCCGCCGGGATCACCAGCCCGGTCGATCAGATCGATGCGGCCGAGATCTACGTGCCGTTCTCCTGGTTCGAGCCGATGTGGCTGGAGAACCTCGGCTTCGCCGAGCCAGGCCGTGGCTGGCGGATGACCGAGGCCGGCGAGACGGAGATCACCGGGGCGCTGCCGGTCAACCCGTCGGGCGGGGTGCTCAGCTCCAACCCGATCGGGGCGTCCGGCCTGCTGCGGTTCGCCGAGTCGGCGATGCAGGTGATGGGCAAGGCGGGCGAGCACCAGGTGGCTGGCGCCAGGACCGCGCTCGGCCATGCCTACGGCGGCGGCTCGCAGTACTTCTCGATGTGGGTCGTCGCCGACACCCCCGACTAGTGCCCTAGGTTCCTACCGCGGGCCCGTCTGGGCCGGCGAACGTGACGTCATCGATCGCAGCGTGGACTATCGATGGCGGTGAACGATGACTGCGTACTGTTCGCGAACTGTCGCCGGGCAGCAGCACGGCATGGTGGTGCTCGACGCCGACGGCGCGGTCATCCGGCCTTCTCGATCATCAGCACGGCCGTGCGGACCGGCACGACGGGCCTGTGCAGCATGCCCGCCGGGACCGTGAAAGCCTGCCGAGGCCCGAGTCCGACGGCCGGAGCGTCCTCGAGCTCAATGCGGAACAGCCCGTCGCCGACGCCGATCAGGGTCTGGTTGTACCAGGGATCGGTCACCTGCTCGATCACCGCCTGGACATCGATCAGCTGCACGGCCGTGAACAGTGGCTCGTAGCTGATGTTGTACTCCTGCTGCGGCATGCGCGCTCCTAGAGCTGAGCGGTAATCGGGGCGAACTTCGGGGCGGCGATGCGCACGTAGTCCTCGGTGGTCAGGGCGACCGAGCGGTCCAGCCGGCCGGCGTTGAAGTACAGCTCGGGAGCGGTGAGCAGCGCCGGGTCAGCGATCAGCTCCAGCTGGCTGTGATAGCTGAACGGCAGCACGGTGCCGGTCACGCTGCCGGCCAGCTCCTCGGCCCTGGCCCGGTCGGCGAACGCGGCGTAGGTGCCGCCGAGCAGGGCCTTGACGGCGGCGAGGTCGACCCGGGCATCGCCGGTGATCACGGCGAGCACGTACCGGGTCTGCTTCTTCCCCAGCTTGACCATGACGATGAGGCACTTGGCGGCCTGCGAGACGTCGTGGCCGCGCAGCGCGCTGACCAGCTCGGTGCGGCCTTCCGGCGGATGGTCGATCAGCCGGTACCGCGCACCGGCGGCGTCCAGTTCGGCGATCAGCCGAAGATACGCCTCCTGTGCCAGTTCCGGCCCGGTCGTCGTGGTCAGTTCACCAGTCACCGCTCAGCTGCTCCTTCGCGTCCGCGATCCGGTCTTCGACCCGCTGGTAGAACACCCACTGCCTGATCTTCTTGCCGCTGATCAGGCCGGCCCGGCTCAGCACCCTCAGGTGCTCGCCGCAGGTTGGCTGGCTCACGCCCAGCTTCTCGGCGATCAGCAGCGAGCAGACGCCGTCCTGCACGAGGTCGCCGTCCCGCTGCGGCGGAAAGTTCGCCCGCGGATCACGCAGCCAGTCGAGGATGAGCAGCCGCTTGTCGCTGGCCAGCGCCTTGACCAGGTCGACGTCGAGCACGTAGTCATTATGGCAAGAAGCTAATTGCCTGTCCAGCGGTCTCGTCCTCGCCGCCCGGCCGGAGCGGCTCCGGCCTCTCCGGCCCGCGGTTCATGGGTTGAGTGTCTTGGTGAGCTGCCACCTGGCGCCGTTCCAGGTCTCAGCCAGGGTCTGCTGCGCTCCGGTCACGCCGACGGCCACGCAGCGGGTCATCTCGAAGCACGAGATGCCGTACAGGTCATTGAACGCGGGACTGGGAGCGGAGACGGGCCGCAGCACCCAGGCCGCGCCGTTCCACGACTCCGCGAGCGGCGCGACGCTGCCCGACGCGCGCACCGAACCGCCCGCCGCCTGGCAGCGCGTCGTCGCGGCGCAGGCGACGCCGCCGAGATAGGCGCGCGCCCGTCCGCGCGGAGTGGCCGTGCGGCTGACCCGCCACGTGGTGCCGTTCCAGGCCATGGCGGTGGTCACGGTCGGCAGGTGCGGCCCGGACGACACCAGGTCGCTGCCGGCCGCCATGCAGCTGGCGTGCCGCGGGCACGAGACCGCGGCCAGCTGCCGCGACCCGCCGGGATTGGCCAGGACCGCCCAGGCGCTGCCGTTCCACCGCTCGGTCAGCGGCCGCAGCGGGCTGGTCAGCGACGTGTTGTAGGCGCCAACGGCGACGCAGTTCGACGGGCCGGTGCAGGCGATTCCGGTCAGCCGGGTCAGCGTCGCGCCCGGTCCGGTCAGCGGCAGGACCTGCCAGGTGGTCCCGTTCCAGCTCTCGGCCAGCGGCAGCCGGCTGCCGTGCGGGTCGAAGTAGCTGCCGACGGCGATGCAGGACAGCGAGGTCGGGCAGGACACCGCGGTCAGCGTGCCAGCGTGCGAGGTCGGCACCACCTGCCACGAGGAGCCGTCCCACTTCTCGGCCAGGGTCTGCGCCACGGGCCCGGCTGTGTCGGCGGAGCCGACCGCCATGCAGCCGGTCGCGGTCGGGCAGGAGACCCCGGTCAGGGCGCTGACTTTGGAGCCCGGCGGGTTCGGTGTGGGCTGCACGCTCCAGCTGCCGCCGTTCCACTTCTCCGCGAGCGTGGCCAGCGTGTCCGAGCGGGTCACGTACGTGCCGACGGCGACGCACCGGGCGGCGGACTCGCACGACACCCCGGACAGGCCAGCGAACGGATCGGCCGGGCTGCGGGTCCGCGCGACCGACCAGGTGGTCCCGTTCCAGCGCTCGGCCAGCGTCAGCCGGGCGCCCGAGTACTCGGTGTAGCTGCCGACCGCCAGGCAGCCGGACGTGCTCCAGCAGGCGATGTCGCTCAGCTGCGTTCCTGCCTCACCGGGGGCCGCGATGGTCTGCTGCTTCCAGGTCGTCCCGGTCCAGGTCGCGGCGAGCGGCCCGCCCACGGCGACGCAGGAACGGGCGGCCCGGCAGGACACACCGGTCAGATTGCCGGCCAGCGACGGCGGGCTGACCTGCGTCCAGGCGCTGCCGTTCCAGCTCGCTGCCAGCACGCAGTTGCAGGACGGGACCTCGCTCCCGTAGTTCCCGACGGCCAGGCAGCTCGCGGCGCTGGTGCAGGACACGCCGGACAGGCTGGAGTTGCCGCCAGGGGCGGGAGTCGCGGTATTGCGCCACGACTTGCCGTTCCACGCCATGCCCGAGCTGAAGTCGGCCAGATCGCTATCGCTGGCCGTGCCGCCGACGGCCACGCAGTCCCGCGCGCTCGGGCACGCGACATCCGACATTCCGCAGAAGGGAACACAGCCATTGCCCGGCGTCTTGAGCGACCGCCAGGACCGGCCGTCCCACTGCTCGGCCACGTTAGCTTCACCGGACCCGTCGGTGCCGACGGCCATGCAGAAGGATGCCGTCACGCACGAGACGCCCCTCAGCAGGCTGCCCGAGGATCCGGGGGGTCCCGCGAGTTCCTTCCACCCCTTGCCGGTCCACTGGTCGATGACGCTGCCGACGGCGATGCAGAACGAGGCCCGCGTACAGGACACTCCGGCCAGCCCGGTGCCGGGAACATTGGCCAGCACCCGCCAGCTGCTGCCGTTCCACAGCTGCGCCGATGAGTGCTGGTGACCCAGCACGTCGGTGTAGCTGCCGACCGCCACGCAGTCCGACGCGCTCAGGCACGAGATCCCGGACAGGCTGGCATTCGCCGGCGCCTGCTTCCAGCCGAAGTTGAACGCGGGGACGGCCAGTCGACCCGGTGCCGCGTCCCGGCCGACGGCCGCCTGTCTCGCCGGCGCAGCCGCCGCCGGCGCAGCGGCGATCCCGGCGGCCAGCGCGACGACCGGGACGACCGCGGCGAGGATCACCGAGCTGCGCCTGACCGTGACCTGAACACCATGCATGTGGCTCTCCGGTTCCCGCTCGCGCCGGGCCGCGTGACATGCCGCCGCGCTGGCCCCGGGCAGTCGGCTGGCTACTAATTCGACGGGCCGTCTGCCTTATCGGTTTACACCGGCCGGCGTGGCGTCGCGCCGATCGAGGGCACGCGTGTCCGGTTCGCCCCGCGACGGCGCTGTGTGTCGCCGTCTGCGCTCGGTAACCGGGTCAGGCGTAGCTGACCGGGAGCCTCTTGATCCCGTTCAGCCAGCCGGAGCGGAGCCGCTCGGCGTCGCCGGACCTGCGGATGGACGGCATGGCGTCGGCGATCGCGTTGAAGATCAGGTCGATCTCCAGCCTGGCCAGGTTGGCGCCCACGCAGTAGTGCGCCCCGGTGCCGCCGAATCCTAGGTGCGGGTTCGGGCTCCTGGTGATGTCGAACTGCTCGGGCGCGTCGAAGACGTCCTCGTCGAAGTTGGCCGACCGGTAGAACAGGCCCAGTCGCTGGCCTGCCTTGATCTCCTGGCCGCCGAGCGTGGTGTCGGCCTTGGCCGTCCGCTGGAATGCCGTCACCGGAGTCGCCCACCGGACGATCTCGTCCGGTGCGGTCTGCGGCCGCTCCGCGAGGTAATGGTCCCACTGGCCGGGATGGTCGAAGAACGCGAGCATCCCGTGCGAGATCGCATTGCGGGTGGTCTCGTTGCCGGCCACCGAGAGCAGGATCACGAAGAACCCGAACTCATCGGCTGACAGCTCGCCGCCGTCGATCTGCGCGTTGACCAGCTTGGTGACGATGTCGTCGCGCGGGCACTGCCTGCGGTCCTCGGCCATCACCATCGAGTAGCCCACGAGCTCGGCCGCGGCCGCCTGCCCGACGTCACCGAACTCGGGATCGTCGTAGCCGATCATCAGGTTCGACCACTCGAAGATCTTCTTCCGGTCCTCCTGCGGCACGCCGAGCAGTTCGGCGATGGCCTGAAGCGGCAGCTCACAGGCGATGTCGGTGACGAAATCGCCGGTTCCCCCGGCCAGCGCGGTCGCGACGATCCGCTCGGCCCGCTCGGTGAGCACGCTCCGCAGGTTGCCGATGGCCCGCGGGGTGAACCCGCGGGAGATGATGCCGCGCAGCTTGGTGTGATGCGGCGGATCGATGTTGAGCATGATCAGCCGCTGCATGGCCAGGCTGTCCTCGGTCTGCACCTGGCTGAGCCGGATGATCGCGGTGTTCTCCCAGCTTCCGAACAGGTCGCTGTTCCGCGATATCTCCACGATGTCGGCGTGCTTGCTGACGACCCAGTAGCCCTCGTCATCGAAGCCGCCCGCGCCGCGCGGCTGGGCGTTCCACCAGACCGGAGCCGACCGGCGGAGCTCGGCGAACTCCGCGGCAGGCACGCGATGGGCATAGATGTCCGGGTCGGTGAAGTCGAATCCTGGCGGTATCAGCGGCTCGGCCATCAATCCTCCCCGACTGTAACGCGTTCTAGCTGATTGAACCACGGCCGGCCTCATTGGTGAACCTCCCTGGGCCGAAAACAAGAACACGTTCTACTATGTGAGTGATACCGGGCAGCGGGCTGATCGGCACCGCCAGCCGGGCCGCGGGGTCACCGGTGAGCAGGAGGCGCAGTGGGCACAGCCGTGATCGTCGAAGCTGTCCGCACTCCGATCGGCAAGCGCGACGGCAGCCTGTCCGGCCTGCATGCCGCCGAGATACTCGGAGCCGCGCAGCGCGGCCTGGTCGAGCGGTCAGGGATTGATCCCGGCCTGGTCGAGCAGGTCGCTGGCGGCTGCGTGACCCAGGCGGGCGAGCAGTCGAACAACGTGACCCGTACCGCGTGGCTGCACGCCGGGCTGCCCCAGCGGGCCGGCTGCCTCACCCTGGACGCGCAATGCGGCTCGGCGCAGCAGGCCGCGCACCTGATCGCCGGCCTGATTGCCGCCGACGCCATCGACGTGGGCGTCGCCTGCGGCGTCGAGGCAATGAGCCGGGTACCGCTCGGGACCGCCGCGATGGCGGGCGGGACAAGCCCGCGCCCGGCGTCGTGGAGCATCGACATGCCGGATCAGTTCGAGGCGGCCGAGCGGATCGCCAGGCGGCGCGGCATCACCCGGGCCGACCTGGACGCCTTCGGGCTGCGCTCGCAGCTCAATGCCGCCACGGCCTGGGCGGCCGGGCACTTCGACCGCGAGGTCATCGGCGTCAAGGCGCCGGTGCTCGACGCGGACCGCCAGCCGGCCGGCGAGACCGCGACGGTCGACCGGGACCAGGGCCTGCGGGAGACGACGCTCGAGGGCCTGGCGAAGCTGAAGCCGGTACTGGACGGCGGCCTGCACACGGCGGGCACGTCGTCGCAGATCTCCGACGGCGCCGCGGCGCTGCTGCTCGTCGACGAGCGCCGGGCCCGTGACCTCGGCCTGCGGCCGCGGGCCAGGATCGTGGCCCAGTGCCTGATCGGCGACGAGCCCTGCTACCATCTGGACGGCCCGGTCGCCGCCACCGAGCGGGTGCTGCGGCGCAGCGGCATGTCGATCGGCGACATCGACGTGTTCGAGGTCAACGAGGCTTTCGCGTCAGTCGTGCTCTCCTGGATGAGCGTGCACAAGCCCGATCCGGACCGGGTCAACGTCAACGGCGGCGCGATCGCGCTCGGTCACCCGGTGGGCAGCACCGGATCCCGGCTGCTCACCACGGCCCTGCACGAGCTTGAGCGGCGCGACGCCAGCGTGGCGCTGATCACGATGTGCGCCGGCGGCGCGATGGCCACCGCCACCATCATCGTGCGCATCTAGCCCGCCGCGCTCCGCCGCGGCTAGACCCTGATCGCCCTGGCTAGTCGTCTTCGATCGTGATGCCGAGGGCGCCGGCCAGGATGAAGGCCAGGGCGACGGCGTCGGCGCTGGTGATGATGGCGCCGCGCAGGCTGGTCACCCCGCTGATCCCGGTCAGCTCGCAGCGGTTCAGCCTGGTCCCGGTCATCTGGGCGCCAGAGAACTGCGCCCCGGTCAGCTCGCATTCCTCGAAACGGGCGCCGCGCAGATCGGCGTCGGCGAAGTCGGCCTGCTCCATCCGGCAGCCGGTGAACACGACGTCGTCGAACTTGCTGGCCCGGAACGATGACAGGTCGATCCGGCAGCCGTCGAAGGTGACGTCGCGCAGGTGGTCGTCCAGCCAGGACAGGCCGGTCATCCGGCTCGCCGTGACCGCCACCCGGGTGAACGAGCAGTCCAGCGCGCGCAGGTTGGCCAGGTCGCACCGGTCGAACGCCACATCGCGGATCAGCGTTCGCCGCAGCCTGGCCTGGCTCAGGTTGACGTTGCCGTACCGGCACGCCTCGATCTCGGCTCCGGTCACCTCGCGGCCGGAAAGATCCAGGTCAGCGAAGGCCAGCGACTCGTAGACGCCGCCGTCCTCCAGGTCCTGATCGGCGAGCGTGGCCGCCGTCAGCTCGGCGGGAAGGTCGGGCGCCGATGGCTGGCGCGACCCCTTCTTCCGCGCGCGATCGGTTCGGCCAGGCATCCGGTCATGCTACCGGCGTGCCTAGCCGGCCGGAACTGGCTTGCGGCCGACCCCCGCGTAGAACCAGGCCCGCTCCGGATGCTCGGGCGGCCCGCCGTCCGGGCGCCAGAGCGGCAGGTAGACCAGGCCGGGCTCGACCATGTCGAAGCCCTCGAAGAAGCGCATGATCTCCGCGCCCGTCCTGGTGTGGGCGGCCGCTGTTGTGCTCTTGTACAGGTCCTTGACCTGGGCGGCGGCTCCGGGAGCTGCATCGTCGGTGGCATGGGAGATCGCCAGGAAGCTGCCGGGCGCCAGCCCGCTGACGAACCTGCGCACCACGCCGACCGGGTCGTCGGAATCCGGCACGAAGTGCAGCACCGTGACCATCAGCAGGCCGACCGGCTGGCCGAAGTCGATCAGTGCTGTCACGTCCGGGTGGCCGAGCACGGTCTCGGGATCACGCAGGTCGGCCCTGATCACCGTCGCGAGCGGGTTGCCGCTCAGGATCTGCCTGCTGTGCGCGACCGCGACCGGGTCGTTGTCGACGTAGGCAACCCGGGCGGCCGGGTCGCCCCGCTGCGCGATCTCGTGCACGTTCTCCTGCGTCGGAATGCCGGACCCCAAGTCAAGGAACTGACGGATTCCGGCGTCGAGCAGGAAGCGGACCGCGCGGCCGAGGAACGCCCGGTTCTCGGCCACGATGTGCCTGGCGTGCGGCTCTGCCTGCAGCAGCCTGCGGGCAAGCTCGCGGTCAGCGGCGAAATTGTGGTGACCGCCGAGGAAGTAGTCATACAGCCGGGCCACGCTCGGCCGGTCTGTTTCTACGCCCTCGGGGACCAGCCCGGTGTCGGTCATCGGCGCTCCTTGTCAGCGCCAGGCGGCGCGTCATCAGCGGCATGCTCGCTGACGGCCCGGGCACGCCGGTATTCCGCCAGCTTCTCGTCAAGCTCGCGCACCGCGGGTGTGTCGTCGGCGACCCTGAGCTGGCGGCGCAGCAATTCGACCCGGCGCGCGATCCGCCGGGAACTGTTGAGCGTGGTGAGCCTGGCCGAGTCGGCCAGCGTCTCGCACGCCTCTTCGTACTCGCGCTGCTTGATCAGCGCTTCCGCGCGGAAGGCCAGCGTGAGAGCACTGTTATGCAAATTAAGCGGAGTAACCAGGCCAAGCGACCGGCGTGCCGCATCCGATGCATCCACCGGCATGTCGAGCCGGAGCGCGCACTCGCTCTCCGTGCCCCAGTAGAACGACCGGTCGTAGAAGTACCACCACGGCGAGCGCGGCGTGTCGTCGCTGATCGTGGCCAGCGCCTCCTGCTCCCGGTCGAGCGCCGCCTGGCAGCGGCCGACCTGGCCGGCCACCGCGTAGGCGCGCGCCGTGACGTCAGCGGCGTAGGCCACCGCGTAGGGGCTGCCGCTTGCCCTGGCTGCCTGCAGCGCTGCCTGGGCATGGTCGACGGCCTGGCGGGGGCGCTGCCGCACGGCGGCTAGCTGGCTGGACGCCGACAGCGTGTAAGCGACCAGGTCGTTGTTGCCGGCCCGGTAGGCCGCCGACCGGGCGTCGTCGTAGTAGTAGCGCGCCGCCTTCTGGTCACCGAGGTTGAACATCAGCCAGCCGATCAGCTGCGTCAGGTCGCCGTAGGTGGTCAGCGCCTGGCTGGTCACGATCTCCGGCACGTTCCTGGCGAGCGCCGCCATCGCCGAGCGCAGCGCCATCGCGGGCTGCAGGGTAATGCGCGGCCCCACGGCCCCGCCGAGCCGGCGCAGGCCAGCGACGACCTCGCCGGTGTAGCCGACGATCGCGAGGTCAGGCTGGATCCGGCCGGACCTGGCCGTCCCCACGATGCGGGGCACTTCGAGCACGGGCGCCGCGGCCACGACCGCCAGCGCCGTACTCGCCTCGAGCAGCAGCGTCCGGCGCCGGAGCCTGATGCCCGGCTCGTCGCCATCGCCTGGCTGCTCGATAACGCTGGCTTCGGCCTGCCTGATCATCTCGAGTGCCGCATGCAGGGGGGAGGAGGCCACGTCTGCTTTCTCGCCCGTCGCCGGTGGCCTGGTGACCTGCGCCCGGGCCGGCCGGTCCCACTCGGGGAACTCTGCCTGTCCCTGGCCGTGCGCGTAGAGCCGGGCCAGCCCGTGGCCCTGCGTGCGCTCGCGCACCTGAAGGCCAGCCACCGGAGCCGGCCTGGCGCCGTAATCCTGGCAGTCGGTCAGCAGGTCGGTGACCTTGCACTCGTAGAGCCTGGCGAGGCGGTCGAGGGTGTCGAGCGACGGCGAATGGCCCGTCTGCCCCGGCCACTGCTCCCAGTACGAGAAGCTCTTGAAGGTCTTAGGATCGTCCGGCCACAACTCGGTCCAGCGCTCGGCTGCCTGCGGCTGGCTCCAGCCGTGCGCCTGGCGCAGCGCCACCCGGGGATTGACGCGGTACGTCACCTGGAAGACGGCTCCGATTTCAGCCCAGCTTCGCCCTCGCTGGCGCAGTTGCACGGCTTGCAGCGCCTGTGCCTGACGAACGCTTCGCGGCTTTCCTGTCACACCTGGCTTCCTTCACGCCTTTTGTTCGCGGTATTGGCGGCTCGTTTCCGTCCCTGCTCTGACGGTAACCCCGAAACATTGGTTGCGGAGCCATTTTGACTCCGTTCCTCCCCGGCGAACGGGGAGAATCTGATGACGAGAACCTTCGCGCCGTGAACTGGATCAACTATGGCCGTAGCAGGTCGCCAGTCCGCGGCAACGGAGCACGGTCGCTGGCAAAAGTCTGGCTAGACAGCGAATGCATTTATTTCGTGGCATAACTGCCGCGACCTACTCCGTACTGGAAGTGACCGATGACGTACCCGTCCAGCGGCAGCGCTGATGTCGCCGCCAGGGCATGGACTGAGTCACGCCGCAGCCGCCTTGAGCTCGCTGTCGTTCCAGCCGCGGTCCGGATCGCGCGGCTGTGGACGGCCGATCAGCTCGCCGCGGCTGGCCCGGCACCGGGTCCCGCCGACGCCGATCTCATCGACGCCGCCGTGCTGGCTGTCTCTGAGCTGGTCACCAACGCCATCCGGGCGGTCAACCGGGTGACGGCGGCCAGCCAGACACCGGCAGCGGCCATTCCCGGCAGCACTCTTACCGCCCCGGTACTGGCGAGCAACGCGCTCGCCGGTGCCGCCCGGCCGCCCGAAGCCGGTCGACCGCCCAGCGGCTGGCAGCACAGCCCTCTGGCCGGGAACGCCATCCAGGGTCCGCCGGCGAACGGCGCGGTGGCTGGCGTAGCCGGCACTGTCAGCGCGGTGGCCGGCCCGGTCAGCGCAGCCCTGCCCGGCCGGATCCTGTCCTTCGGGGATCTGCCGTACGGGCCTGGCCTGCCCGGCTCGGCCCGGCCGTCCGGCTCGGCGCGGCCGTCCGGCTCCGTCATGCCGTCCGGCTCCGCGATTCAGTCCGGCTCGGTTATGCGTTCCGGCTCGGTAACGCCGGCCGCGCCAGCCAGGGTCTCGCTGGTCATCGCGCGCTGCACAGCACTCGTGCGGATCGAGGTCCGCGACAGCTCACCCGTTCCGCTGCCGCCCACCTGTCACCGCGACGCGGACGACGAAACCGGCCGCGGCCTGACCGTGGTCGCCGCCCTAGCCGAGCGCTGGGGATGGCAGCCGGAGGCGTCCGGGAAGGTGGTGTGGTGTGAGCTGGCCAGTTAGCCCGGCTACAGCGCAGATAGCCGGGCTAACTGGCCTGGAAAGGTCATCGCCTAGTGGGTCATGATCCATTGATTGATCTGGGCGAACGACTCATCGGCCGACGGATGCAGGGCGATGTCGTGACCGGTATCGCCGATCACGTCGACGCTGAGGCTGGAGGATGACGAATAGTATGGCCATTCAGTGGCGAGCAGGACGCCCGGCTGCGAGCAGTCGAGCACCGGCGGGGCGGTACAGAAGATGGCGTCTTGTGCCCCGATCACGACGAGCACGGGCGCGGTAATACTGTCCGATACGTTGAAGCCGGCCGGCAGCGCCCAGGTGGTAGCCAGCGTCGCGAGATCGGTAGCCGGGACGACGTCCTTGTGGGCCTCGTCATAGCTGACGACGGCGGGATCGGCCGAGGGTGCGTAGAAGTCCGCTGAGCGGTCGCCGGGAAGGGTCGTCAGGTAGCCCAGGTCCAGGCCGCGCAGGAGGAACTGCGGGTCGAGGGCCGCGGGGTAAAGCAGCGACGTCAGGGTCGTGGCGAAGCCGACTCCGACCGTGGGCGCGTGCAGCAGCCCGGTGACGACCACCCGGCTCACGTCGTGGTAGGTGCCGGCCTCCTGAATCGAGATGACCGAACCGAGCGAGTGCCCGATGAGGTTCACCTGGCCGAAGCCGAGGCTGGCCTGGAGCCAGCCGACGATCTGATGCAGGACGTACGCCTCGCTGCTGATCGTGAGGCTGGTGCTCAGCGGGTGGCTGCTCGCGCCGGTGCCAAGCCGGTCGTAGTCGAAGGTGGCCCGCCCAGCCTGGAGCGTCTTGTCGACGTAGGAGTAGAGCGCCGGATCGACCGGCCAGTCCCAGTACGAGCTGTTATAGGTCGCCCCTGGCGTGGTGACGTCGACCTCGTGCGGCCCGGGCGCCCAGGTAACCGGCTCGCAGTAGGTCCCCGAGACCATCTGCCTGGCTGGCTGCCCCGAGGCCAGTGCGACCGGCAGGCTGATGCTCCGGCAGGTGCCGTCGCTGCTGCTGGCGGCCAGAGCCGGAGCGGCGCCGGAAAGCTGCCAGGTCAGCCCCGCGGTGACGAGGACGACGACGGCGGCGGGTACATTTCTCATTTCTTGAACTCCCTGCGGAAGAAGGCCGGCCCCAGATCAGGCTAGGCCAGCCACCGTTCCGACGCAGTGTGATCGTGTCACTACGTTCAGGACTCCCCCGGCCGGCCGAAGCGGCCTGCGTTACGGATGCTGGCTGCTGACCGAGATGACCTCGCCGGTCAGGTACGAGGCGTAGTCACTGGCCAGGAAGACCATGACGTTCGCCACCTCCCACGGTTCCGCCGACCGGCCGAACGCCTCCCTGGTGACCAGCTCGTCCAGCACGTCCTCGCTCATCACCTTGGCCAGGAACGGGTGCCTGGCCAGGCTCGGCGACACGGCGTTCACCCTGATCCCGTGCTCGGCCACGTCCATCGCGGCGCACCTGGTCAGCGCCATCACGCCGGCCTTCGCGGCGGCGTAGTGCGCCTGCCCGGGCTGGGCCCGCCAGCCGAGCACCGACGCGTTGTTGACGACCGCGCCCCCGCCGCCCTGGGCGACCAGCTGCCGCAGCGCTGCCCTGGTGCAGCGCAGCGTCCCGGTGAGCGTGACGTCGAGCACGCGCGACCACTGCGCGTCGGTCATCTCGAGCACCGAGGCGGTCCCGCCGAGGCCCGCGTTGCTGATCATGACGTCGATCCGGCCGTACCGCTGCACAGCCCCGTCGATCAGCGCCTGGACCTGCTCCTCGCTGGTGACGTCGCAGGAAACGGACCAGACCCGGTCGGCGCCGTAGCGCCCGGCCAGCTCCGTGTGCCTGGCGGCCAGCCGGGCGGCGTGCGCGTCGCTGAGCGCGAGGCTCGCTCCCTCCTCCAGGCAGCGGCGCGCAGCGGCGCCGCCGATCCCCGTCCCCGCCCCGGCGGTCAGGACGACGATCTTGCCGGCCAGCAGGTCCCGGCCGGGCGGCGGGACGGCAGGCCCGCTGGGCGTCATCCCGGCCGTCCTGCCCGGCCCGGCGCCGGAGTCGGCTCGCGCGGCAGCCCGAGCGCGCGGCCGGCGATGATGCCAAGCTGGATCTCGTCCGACCCGCCGTAGATCGTGTCGGCACGGCTGAACAGATACAGCCGCTGCCAGGCGTCGAGCTCGTACGGCCTGGCCCCGGCGACCAGTGCGCGCGCCCCCGCCACCTCCATGGCCAGCTCCCCGAGGGCCTTGTGCCACCGGGCCCAGAGCAGTTTCATAACGGAAGCTGCCGCGCCAGCGTCGGCCTCAGGCCGCTCGACCGCGGCGAGAGTCTCAAGTGCGCAGGCGCGGAGCACCTCCAGTCCCACCCAGGCCCGTGCGATCTTCTCGCGCAGCGCCGGATCGGCACGGCCCCGCCTGACCTGCGCCACGATGTCGTCGAACTCGCGCCGGAACTGGATCTGCTGGCCGAAGGTCGCCGCGCCGCGCTCGACTCCGAGCAGGTACCTCGCCACCTTCCAGCCGTCTCCCGGTTCGCCGAGCACCAGGTCAGCGTCGGTCCGGGCACCGTCGAAGAAGACTTCGCTGAACTCGCTGGTGCCGGTCAGCTGGCGGATCGGCCGGACCGTGACCCTAGGCTGGCGCATCGGCACGAGCAGCATCGACAGCCCGCGGCCGCGCCGCGAACCTGGCTCGGTCCTGGCCAGTACGAAGCACCAGTCGGCGACGTGCGCCAGCGACGTCCAGACCTTCTGGCCGGTGACCTCCCAGTGGTCGCCGGCGAGCCGCGCGGTCGTGGCGATGGATGCCAGGTCGGAGCCCGCGCCCGGCTCGGAGAATCCCTGGCACCACAGCTCGGTCACCGACGCGATGGCCGGCAGGAAGCGGCGCTGCTGCTCCGGCGCGCCGAAGGCGATCAGCGCGGGGCCGAGCAGCTGCTCGCCCATATGGCTGACCCTGGCCGGACCGTCAGCCCTGGCGTACTCCTCGTGGAAGATCATCTGCTGGCTGATGGTCGCGCCGCGGCCGCCGTGCTCGGCTGGCCAGCTCAGCGTGGTCCAGCCCGCCGCCGACAGGTGCCGGTCCCAGGCCAGCCGCTCCTCGAACGCCTCATGCTCGCGGCCAGGGCCGCCGGCCCCGCGCAGCCCGGCGAACTCGCCGGCCAGGTTCCGCGCCAGCCAGTCGCGGATTGCGGTGCGGAACTCCTCGTCGCTGAGCCTCGCGAGTGCAGCCGCCGCTGCCGGCCCGGACGCTTGAGCCGGTCCGGACTCGGCTGGCGCTCGCGTTGCTGGTCCAGGCGCCGCGGTGCGCTTGCCCAGCACCATCGAGGTCTCCCGTCACCGCAGCTGCAGTCCTTGCCGCGGATGAGGCGGCGCGCTCAGCCTAGCAACGAGCCGCGTGCCCGAGATAGACAAGTATGCGACGTCGACCCCGCATCGCTAGGCCGACCTCGGTGCGATAGCTCACATGTCACGAGTTTGCGTCATGATCACAACCTCACCGAGAGCGAGCCTGGCCCAACCGTGCCCTGCACGCGGACGATGCCTGCTCCCCGCCCATGACTCGGCCTGGCTGGCCACGCGAGTGTGTCCGCCCGGCATCCGCGCAGCGTGGAGTAGACCCGGTACCGGAGCGTGCCGCCCGCGAGCTTCGTCACCCGGTGCAGTCTCGCGAAGTCACGCACCGATCCGCCGGCCAGGATCTTGTGACGCGACACCCGCGGCGTGATGGCAGGTGGCGTCCGCGGCGTCCGCTTCACCACCGTGAAGCACTCGCCGACCTGGCCCCCGGAGTACGAGGCGGGGGCAGCGGATCCGTCATCGTCACACCCTGGACCGTGCCCGCCCGTTGTTCGTCGCCGTGACCACGTATCCGATCTGGTCACCCACCAGCACCTCTAAGCGCGAATTTCGGCTGCGCAACTGATTACCATTTTCGGGGATATCCGATTAGACCGGGCAGACCTTTCATCGTGCGAGTTGCCTGGTATTCGTCATAGTAAATGCGGGCCATCTGCCGCGGCCGGCCTGTAGTCAGTGCTGGCAGCCTGCCGTTAGGCTCGCCCTACCAAGCACTTGCTTGCCGGAGGAGTCCCTTGGCTGTCACGATCCCAGCGGCGCTGCAGGCCGCTGCCAGGGAGTTCGGCGACGCGATCGCAGTGACCGAGCCCGGCGGTCCCACGCTGACCTACCGCGACCTGGAGCAGCAGGTCCGTGACGTGGCGAGGGCGCTGATCGCGAGCAGGATCGAGCCGGGCGACCGGGTGGCGATCTGGTCGCCGAATACCCATCACTGGGTTCTCGGCGGGCTCGGCGCTCTCTGCGCCGGGGCCACTCTGGTCCCGGTGAACACGCGCTACGCCGGTCCCGAGGCGCTCGACGTCATCAGCCGGAGCCGGGCCAGGGCGCTGCTCGTCGCGGGCCCGTTCCTGCGCACCGACCGGCATGCCCTGCTGGCCGTCGCGGCAGCCGAAGCCGGAGCAGCGCTGCCCGACCTGATCGTCACGATCCCGGTCGAGTCTGACGAGGTGGCCGCGCTCGGCTGGGCGGATTTCGTCGCACGGGCGGCCGAGGTTCCGGAGGCCGCCGCCGACGAGCGGGCCGCCCGGGTGCTGCCTGACGATGTCAGCGACATCCTTTTCACCTCGGGCACGACCGGGCGGAGCAAGGGCGCGATGTCCGCGCACCGGCAGGCGCTCGATGTCGCCCGGGCCTGGGCGCAATGCGCGGAGCTGACGAGCGCCGACAACTACCTGATCGTCAACCCGTTCTTCCACAGCTTCGGCTATAAGGCAGGGGTACTCGCCTGCCTGCTGACCGGCGCGACTATCGTGCCGCAACTGGTCTTCGACGCTGGTCAGGCGCTGCGGCTGATCGAAGCGGAGCGGATCACCGTGTTCCCCGGAGCGCCGGCGATCTATGCCTCGATCCTCGATCATCCGGAGCGGGACCGCCGCGATCTGTCCAGCCTGAGGCTGGCGGTCACCGGCGCCGCGGTTGTGCCGGTCGCGCTGGTCGAGCGGATGCGCGCCGAGCTGAGCTTCGATTCGGTGCTGACGGCCTACGGGCTCACCGAGGCCGTCGTCGTGACGATGTGCCGGCCCGGTGACGATCCCGAGACAGTGGCCACGACCTCGGGCCGGGCGACCGCCGGCTTCGAGATCAGGATCGCTCCGGCCGGCCACGACGGCGCCCGGCCGGCCGACGGCGCGGGCGAGGCCGGGGACACGGCCGGCGAGATCTTGCTGCGGGGTCCGAACGTGATGCTCGGGTACCTCGACGACCCGGTCGCGACGGCCGAGGCGATCGACGCCGACGGCTGGCTGCACACGGGCGACGTCGGCCGTCTCGACGAACGCGGGTACCTGACGATCAGCGACCGGCTCAAGGACATGTATATCTGCGGCGGATTCAACGTGTACCCGGCCGAGGTCGAGCAGGCGCTGACCCGGCACCCCGCCGTCGCCGAGTCCGTGGTGATCGGAGTTCCCGACGGCAGGCTGGGCGAGGTCGGCAAGGCATTCGTCGTGCTCAGGCCGGGCATTGCGGCGACAGCGGGCGAACTGATTGAGTTCTGCAAGGCGCGGGTCGCTAACTACAAGGTCCCTCGCCAGGTCGAATTCCGCAGCAACCTGCCGCGCAATCCGGCCGGGAAACCGCTCAAGCGGCTGCTCAGACAGGAGTCCTGATGACCGACCACGAGGCCCCGGCCATGCCAGCGGAGGAGGCCGCCGAACCGGTCGTGCTCTACGAGCGGCGCGGCAGCGCGGCCCTGATCACGCTGAACCGGCCGAGGTACCGGAACGCGCAGAACTCCGTGATGACCTACGCGCTCGACGACGCCTTCGAGCGAGCGGTCAACGACAACGACATCCGGGTCATCGTGCTGGCGGGCGCCGGGGACCACTTCAGCGCCGGCCATGACATCGGCACGCCGGGCCGGGACGTCCGCGTCCCCTACGACCGCAAGGCCGTGATCTGGTGGGACCACACGGACAAGGCCGGCGCCGACGCCCGGTACGCCCGCGAGATGGAGGTCTACCTCGGCATGTGCCGGCGCTGGCGGGAGATACCCAAGCCGTCGATCGCGATGGTGCACGGCGCCTGCATCGCGGGCGGGCTGATGCTGGCCTGGGTCTGCGACCTGATCATCGCCTCCGACGACGCGTTCTTCGCCGATCCCGTGGTCCGGATGGGGATCCCCGGCGTGGAGTACTTCGCCCATCCGTGGGTGCTCGGGCCCAGGTTCGCCAAGGAGGCGCTGTTCACCGGAGACCGGTTCACCGCGCAGCGGGCCTACGAGCTCGGCATGGTCAACCGGGTCGTGCCGCGCTCCGAGCTCGCCGAGACGACGTTCGCGATGGCGGACAAGATTGCCACGATGCCCCCGTTTGGCCTCTCGCTTGTCAAGCGCGCGGTGAATCAGTGCGAGGACCTGATGGGAATGCGCCCTGGAATGGACTCGACCTTCGGCCTGCACCATGTCGCCCACGCGCACAACGCGGAGACCGCGGCCGACTCCCTGGCCGGGATGGACGCGCGGTCGATGAAGTCGGCAGCCCAGGTCCCGGCAGCCCAGGTCCCGGCGGCTGAACAGGCGTGAACCTCGATCCTGACCCGCAGGCCGAGGCCTTCCGCGCCGAGGTCCGCGCGTGGCTGACGGCCAGCGTGCCCGATCCGCCGCTGCCGTCGGTGAACACGGCCGAGGGGTTCGCCGCCCACCGGGAGTGGGAGCGCCAGCTGGCCAGCGCACGGCTGGCCGTCGTCTCGTGGCCCGAGCGCTACGGCGGCCGGGACGCGACGCTGGCGCAGTGGCTGGTCTTCGAGGAGGAGTACTACCGGGCCGGCGGACCGGTACGGGTCGGCCAGAACGGCCTGTTCCTGCTGGCGCCGACGCTGTTCGCGCACGGGACCGCCGAGCAGCAGGACCGGATCCTGCCGCCGATGGCGACCGCCGAGCACGTGTGGGCGCAGGCCTGGTCCGAGCCCGGCGCGGGCAGCGATCTCGCGGCGATCCGCTCGATGGCGGTGCGAGTGAGGGGGGATAGCGAAGGGGGCACGGGGAGGCGGGTGGGGGGCGGGGGGTGGCGGCTGTCCGGGCAGAAGACCTGGAGCACCAGGGCGGCCCTCGCCGACCGGGCCTTCGGCCTGTTCCGCTCCGATCCCGGGGCGGAGCGCCATCGCGGCCTGACCTACCGGATGTTCGACCTGCGGGCGCCCGGCGTGACCGTCCGCCCCATCGCTCAGCTGGACGGCGAGCCCGGGTTCGCGGAGATCTTCCTCGACGACGTCTTCGTGCCGGACGCCGACGTGATCGGCGCCCCAGGCGAGGGCTGGCGGGTCGCGATGTCGACGGCGAGTCACGAGCGCGGGCTGTCGCTGCGCAGTCCGGGCCGGTTCCTCGCCGCGGCCGACCGCCTGATCGGGCTCTGGCAGCGCAGCGGCGACCCGTCCGCCACGCTCGGCGAGCGGGTCGCCGATGCCTGGATCGGCGCTCGGGCCTACCAGCTGCACACCTTCGGCACCGTCGCGGCGCTTGAGGCGGGCGGCTCGCTGGGCCCTGAGTCGAGCCTGGGGAAGGTGTTCTGGTCCGAGCTCGATGTCGATATCTGCGAAACGGCCCTCGACCTGCTCGGCCCCGGAGCGGAGGTGCTCGGCCGCCCGGCGCCGGACGGAGACTGGATCGGCAGTCACCTGTTCTCGCTGGCCGGGCCGATCTACGCGGGCACCAACGAGATCCAGCGCTCCGTCATCGCGGAGCGGCTGCTCGGGCTGCCGCGATGAGATTCGCGCTCAGTGACGAGCAGCGCCAGTTCGCGCTGGGAGCTCATCCGGTCGATCTGGTCGTTGCCTGCGAGGAGCTAGGTCACCACCCGCTGCCGGGGCCGGTCGCCGAATCCGTCGCCGCCGTCCCCCAGTTGCTCGCCGCCCTGCTCACCGGCGCCCGCGCCCGCGACTGGCTGGCCGCGCTGGCGTCCGGGGACCTGATCGCGACGCTGGCCAGGCCGCCGCTGCTGCCCTGCGCGCTGGACGCCGACGCCGCCGGGCTGGCGCTGCTGGCCGACGCCGGCTCGGTCTGGTCCGCACTGCCCGGGGCCAGGCTGGAGTCGGCGGACCGGGCCAGGCGGCTGTTCGCGGTTACGCCGGACCAGGCGCTGGCCACCGGGCCGGACGCTGTAACCGCCGTCTCACGTGCCATCGACCACGGCACGCTGGCCAGCGCGGCGCTCCTGCTCGGCGCCGGGCGCGGGCTGCTCGAGGCCAGCACGCGGCACGCCAGGACGAGGGAGCAGTTCGGCAGGCCGGTCGGAGCGTTCCAGGCGGTGAAGCACGCGCTCGCCGACGTGCTCATCGGCCTGGAGTTCGCCAGGCCGATGCTCTACGCGGCCGCCATCGCGCTCGGCGGCAACGCCCCGACGACCGCCCGTGACATCTCCGCGGCCCGGGTCGCCTGCGCCGATGCGGCCCGACGCGCCGCACGCGCCGCGCTGCAGGTCCACGGCGCGATCGGCTACACGCTGGAGTGCGACATCAGCCTCTGGCTGGCCAAGGTACGGTCGCTGTCGTCGACCTGGGGCAGCCAGGCGGAGCACCGGGCCGTCGTCCTCGCGGCACTGGTGCAGGATCGGGCGGGCGCATGGAGCTGACCGGGGAGCGGCGGGCGTTGCGGGACGCGGTCCGTGACCTGCTGCGGCGGAACCCGCCCGAGCTCAGTCCGCCGGATACCGGCCCCGGCTACGACCCGGAGCTGTGGCGGCTGCTGTGCGAGATCGGCGTGGCCGGCCTTGCCGTCCCCGAGCGATACGGCGGCACCGGGGCTGGTCCGGTCGAGGTGAGCATCGTCGCCGAGGAGCTCGGCCGGCGGCTGGCCCCCACTCCCCTGATCGGCTCGGCAGTGCTCGCCACGCAGGCGATCCTCGCGGCTGACGACACCGACGCCTGCGAGCGGTTGCTGCCGGAAATGATCAGCGGAGGGCTGATCGCCGCGCTGGCCTGGACCGGCCCCGACGGCGGCTGGGATCCTGCCGGAGCCGCCTTTCACGCGGCCGCGCGGAGCGGCGGCGGCTGGACGCTGACCGGGGCAGCTCACTACGTGCTCGACGGCGACGCGGCGCACGTGCTGGTCGCCGCGGCCGCGATGCCGGCCGGCGGCCTCGGGCTCTTCGAGGTCGATCCCGGTCAGCCAGGAGTCGACCGGCAGGCTGCCGCCGCGATGGACCAGACGAGGCGGCTGGCCGTGGTCCGGCTCGCGGCGGCGGCAGACCGGCCGCTCGGGCCCGCGACGCAGGCCCGCAACGGCGCCGACACCGAGATGAACGGTGCGACCGCCGCGCTCGCCCGGGCCAGGGATCTGGCCTGCGTCGCGCTCAGCGCGGAACAGGCCGGCGCGGCGGCCAGGGCGCTCGAGCTAACCGTCGGCTACACGGGCACCAGGGTCCAGTTCGGCCGGCCGATCGCCAGCTTCCAGGCGATCCAGCACCGGCTCGCGGAGATGCACGTGCTGGTCGAGTCGGCCCGCGCGCTGTCGTACCGGGCCGCCGAGGTCGCTGACGCGGCCGTCCGGGGCGGTGAGCCTGGCGCGGCCGCCAAGCTGCCGCTGCTGGCGGCCGCGGCCAAGGCATACTGCTCGGAGGCGCTGGCGACGGTGGCCGGCGAGATGATCCAGCTGCACGGCGCGATCGGGATCACCTGGGAGCACGACGCGCACCGCTACTTCAAGCGCGCGCACGGCTCGGCGCAGCTGTTCGGCCCGCCGTCGGCCCACCTGGCCAGGATCGCCACCGCCGTCATCGACCGCTAGGCACGGCGGCTGTGGCTAGCCCTGACAACGCTGCTGACGATCGCATCCCCCGACACGGGCTTACATCCAGTCGGCGTGCCTGGGCCAGGCGAGCAGCGTCTCGACCACCTCTGGCGGGCCGCCGGACTCGGCGGTCGTGGCATACCGGCCACGGTAGAACAGCAGCGGCCGCTGACTGCCGCACTCGCCGAGTTCCCGCACCCGGCCGATCACGACGTGGTGGTCACCACCGGGATACACGGCCTCGACCTCGCAGCCGGCCCAGGTCAGCACTCCGTCGATGACCGGCGAGCCGACCCCGTCCGGCGCCCACTTGACACTGTCGAACTTGCCGGGCCCGCTCCGGCCGAACTTGTTCGCCAGATCGTGCTGGTCCTCGGTCAGGACATTGACGGCGAACAATCTCGCCCGGGCGATCCGGGGCCAGGTGGTCGACGTCAGCGCGGGGCAGAAAACAACGAGGGGCGGGTCGAGCGACAGGGCGGCGAATGCCTGGCAGGCGAAACCGACCGGCTCGCCATCGTCGATGGCCGTGATCACCGTGATGCCCGTGCAGAAATGACCGAGCACCTGGCGGAACTTCTGCGGTTCTGGCGGATAGCTCGCCGGTCTGGCCCCAGGTCCCACGATCACCGCAAGCGCCTCTCCGGCTCCGTTCATTCCCGGCTGCCTCATCTGGGTGCTTCCGGCGCCGATTGCCAGCCGGGCCCGGGGCGTGTCCCGGACACACCCTAATGTGCGGCTCCGGCGGCGAAGACGTGGCCCCAGAGGCTGACCGCGGTGGTCTGCCTGCTCACCCAGGTCGCGTCGTCGACCAGTAGCCCGTCGGTGCCGTACTCGATGTCGAAGCCGCCCGGCGTCTGAACGTAGAACGAGACCATCTGGTCGTTGGCATGCCGGCCGAGCGAGGCGCTGAGCCTGCCGCCCCGCCTGGCGCACCTGTCCATCGCCCGGCCGACGTCGTCCAGCGTCGCGACCTCGATCATCAGGTGGATGATCCCCGCCGGGCTGGTCATCGGGGCCAGGGCCAGGCTGTGGTGCCGCCGATTGCAGCCCAGGAAGCGCATCATCGCGGGCGGGCCGCCCGCCGGGCGGCCGAACAGCTCGGGCGGCAGGCCCATCGAGTCGCGGAGCCGGAAGCCGAGCACGCCGGTGTAGAACGCCATCGCGGCCTCGTCGGCGGCGGCCGGGATGACGACGTGGCCCATCCCCATGTCCGCGGTGACGAACCTGCTGCCGTACGGGCTGAACGCGGGCCGGCTGTCCAGCGACGCGCCCCAGAAGACCTCCAGGGTGTGACCCGACGGGTCGTCGAACCTGAGCAGCCCCGCGACGCGGCGCAAGGCAAGCTCCTCGGGCGTGCCCGCCTTGGCGGGCACGCCCGCCCGGTTCATGGACTGCGCGATCACCGCCAGATCGGCCTCGGCGGCAACCTCCCAGCCGGAGACGGCCAGCCGGTCGGTCCCGCCCGGGACGATCACGAGCCGGGCGGGGAAGTCGTCCATCCGCAGGTAGACCGCACCAGGCTCGGGACCGCGGCCCTCGACCATGCCGAGCAGCCTGGTCCCGAACTCCCGCCATGCGCCGGTGTCGGTAGCCTCGATCCGCAGGTACCCCAGTGACCCGATGCCGCTCATGACCCACCTCCCAGGAAGTCGATGACGAGGCGGTTGAACTCGTCGAACTTCTCCAGCTGCGCCCAGTGCCCGCAGCCGCTGAAGACGTGCAGCTGCGCCTTGCGGATCTGCTTGAGCGCGACCAGGGCACCGTCGAGCGGGTTGACCCGGTCCTCCCGGCCCCAGATCAGCAGCACCTGGTTCCGCAGCCGGTGCACCTCGCGCCAGAGCATGCCGTCCTCGGCGGTCGCCGGGTCGTAGAAGGACATCCCCATTGCCATCATCGCCGCGATCGACTCCGGGGTGCGCGCGTACGCGTACCGCTCGTCAATCAGGTCGTCGGTGATCAGCTTGGAGTTGAACACCAGCGTCCGCAGGAACGCGGCGAGCTTCTCCTTGCTCGGTCCCGGCGGAGCGGCGAACTCGGTCAGCCGTTTCACGCCCTCGGTGGGGTCAGGGGAGAATACGCTCAGGCTCAGCCCGCCCGGTCCCATCAGCACCAGCTTTCCGGCCCGGTCCGGGTAGCTCAGCGCGAACCTGACGGCGGTGCCGCCGCCGAGCGAGTTGCCGGCCAGGTGCACCTTCTCGATCGCCAGGTGGTCGAGCAGGCTGGCCAGTGCCCGGGCGGAGAACGTGAAGTAGTTGCCCTCGACCGGCGGCGCCGCGGACTGGCCGAACCCCGGCTGGTCGGGCATCAGCGTGCGGAACTGCTGAGCGAAGACCGGCAGGTTGCGGCCGAAGTTCGACCAGGCCGAGGCGCCAGGGCCGCCGCCGTGCAGCAGCACGACCGGCAGCGAGCCAGCCGCCCCAGGCGATCCCGCCTCGTGGTAGTGCAGCCGCATCATCGCCGTATCGGCGAACCGGCTGGTCGCAACCGCGTCCGGGGCATCGGGCAGGCCGGCGAGGCCCGAAGGAAGATCAGGAGCCGTCATCGCCGCTTCCTCAGAGCATCGCGTCGGCGGCGGGCGGGAGGCCGAACTCGCCGCGGCCGAACATCGTCAGCGCCCGCTCCGGGTCGTTGATCGCGTGCACCCGGCCGGCGTGCGCGTCCCGCCAGAACCGCTGGATCGGCGTTCCCGCCCGCAGCGCGCGGCCGCCCGAGTTCTCGAACAGCAGGTCCACCGCGCTGATCGCCTGCCCGGTGCCGCGTACCTGGTCACGCCTGATCCGCAGCCGCAGCGGCATCGGGATCGCCTCGCCGGCCCTGGCGTAGACCATCAGCTCGGTCATGTTGCGCTCGAGCGCCAGCCACGCCGCGTCGATCTCGGCGGCCGCCTCGGCGATCCTGGCCTGGGCGAACGGGTCCTCGGCGACCTTGTGGCCGACATAGGCGGCGCTGACCCTGGTCCGCTGGTAGGCCACGTGGGCGTGGTACGCGCCGGTGGCCATGCCGATCACCGGCGTGGTGATCGCGTAGGAGAAGACCGACCCGAACGGTATCCGGTACAGCGGCGCGTCGTTCACCGCCTGGCCGGGGCAGACGCACTTGGTCACGTCGGCGAAGGACAGCGAGCGGTGCTCGGGCACGAACGCGCCGTCCACGACGATGTCGTTGCTACCTGTGCCGCGCAGCCCGACGGCGTCCCAGACGTCCTCGACCTCGTAGTCGCTGGCCGGCAGCAGGAAGGTCCTGAAGTCCACCGGCGCGCCCTCGTCGGTGGTGACGATCCCGCCGAGCAGCACCCAGCTGGCGTGGTTGCAGCCGGACGAGAAGCTCCACCGCCCGCTGAGCCGGTGCCCGCCCTCGGTCAGCTGCGCCCGGCCGGTCGGCGCGTAGGAGGACGACATCCTGGTGTTCGTGTCGGAACCCCAGACCTCTTCCTGCCCGGCCACCGGGAAGAGCGCGAGCTGCCAGGGGTGCACGCCTACCACCGAGGCGACCCAGCCGGTCGACCCGCACGCGCCGGCGATCATCCGCACGGCCTCGTAGAACGTCACCGGGTCAGCCTCGAGGCCGCCGTACCTGGCGGGCTGAAGCAGCCGGAAGAAGCCTGCCTCCGCCAGGGCCTTGATCGAGTCGGCGGGAACGACCCGCGCGTCCTCGGTCTCCTGTGCCCGCTCCCGGAGCACGGGCAGCAGCTCGCCGACCGCGGCGACGACCGACTGCCCGACCTTCTCGGCCACTGGCTGCTCCTCCCGCCGGAGCGCCGGCTTCCGGCCCGCGCCCGCACGCCCAGCATCGTCTGCACCCATGACGGGCGCCTCAACTGGCCCCTAGACTAGAACATGTTCTAGTCTAGGGCTATCACTCAGGGGAGGCCCCATGAACGACCGTGCCGGGGTCCGCACCATCGACGCGGGAACCCTGCCTGCCCGGTACGCGCGCGGCTGGCACTGCCTCGGCCCGGCCGAGACGTTCCGCGCCGGCGGCCCGCACGCCGTCCAGGCATTCGGCACCAAGCTCGTGGTCTTCGCCGACTCGGCCGGCAAGCTGTACGTGCTCGACGCGTTCTGCCGGCACATGGGCGGCGACCTGACGATGGGCACCATCAAGGGCGACCAGGTGGCGTGCCCGTTCCACGACTGGCGCTGGGGAGGCGACGGCAAGTGCGCGCACATCCCCTACGCCAGGCGCGTGCCGCCCGCCGCGCGGACCAGGTCCTGGCTGACGCTGGAGGAGAACAAGCAGCTCTTCGTCTGGAACGACCCCGAGGGTAATCCGCCGGCTGAGCACATCACGATCCCGCGGATCGACGGGGCTTTCTCTTCCGAGTGGTCCAACTGGACCTGGGACTCGATCCTGGTCCAGAACTCGAACTGCCGCGAGGTGATCGACAACGTCGTCGACATGGCGCACTTCTTCTACATTCACTTCGCGTTCCCGACGTTCTTCAAGAACGTGCTCGAGGGCCACGTCGCCGCGCAGTACCTGAACACGAAGTCGCGGCCGGACGTCGAGACCGGGTCGAACTACTCGGCGGGCGGCGAGACGACGCTCCGGTCGGAAGCGGCGTACTACGGACCGTCGTACATGATCGACTACCTGTGGCACGACTACCACGGCATGACGATGGAGAGCGTGCTGATCAACTGCCACTACCCGGTGACGCCCGACTCGTTCCTGCTCCAGTGGGGCGCGATCGTGAAGAAGCCGGCGGGCGTCACCGACGCGCAGGGCGACAAGATCGCGGCCAAGTTCGCCGAGTTCATCGGACTGGGCTTTCAGCAGGACGTGGCGATCTGGACGAACAAGACCAAGATCGACAACCCGCTGCTGTGCGCCGAGGACGGGCCGGTGTACCAGTTGCGCCGGTGGTACGAGCAGTTCTACGTCGACGTCGCGGACGTCACGCCCGACATGGTCGCCCGGCACGAGTACGAGATCGACACCACCCGCGCCGTCCAGTCCTGGGAAGCCGAAGTCGCCGCCAACCTAGCCGCCCGCGCCGAGCGCCCCGCCTGACCATGGAAACTGACCGACCCTATGGACCCCTGGTGGCGCTATGACCCCACCAGGGGTCCATAGGGTCGGCGCGGCTCCCGGCGGGCGGGGCCGGGCGAGCGAGGCAGGCGCGCCGACCGGCCCGCAGGCCGATGAGCGGCCGTGGCGGTACGTGGCCGTCGAGTGCGGGCGGTGCGGGGCGGGGGTCGAGGTGGCCAAGTTCAGCTTGCAGCACACCAGCGTGCAGTGGACGGCCGACGCAGTACTGAGGTGCGCCGAGTTCTCCGCCGAAGTCGCCGCGGGCGGGACGTCCGCGCTCGTCGCGACCTGTGCCAGCTTGCGGGCCAGCATCGAGGCGGCGGTGACCAACGGCCGCGTGGAGATCCTGCCTCCGTGACCTCCGCACGCACGTTCTACCAGGTGCCGGTGGCCGAGGTGATCAGCGAGACCGGCCAGGCCTGCTCCCTGGTGCTCGACGTTCCGCCCGAGCTCGCCGACGTCTTCGCCTACCGCCCCGGCCAGTTCCTGACCGTCCGGGTGCCGCTGCCCGGCGGCGGCTCGGTCGCGCGATGCTACTCGCTGTCCAGTTCACCGGCCGCCGGTGACCGGCCTAGTGTGACGGTCAAGCGGATGCTGTCCGGTTATGCCTCCAACTGGATTGCCGACACGGTGACCGCCGGCACCGTGCTCGACCTGCTGCCGCCCGCCGGAACCTTCACCCCGCGGTCCCTCGACGCTGACTTCCTGATGTTCGCGGGCGGGAGCGGGATCACCCCGGTCATGTCGATCCTGTCCTCGGCCCTGACCGCCGGTCACGGCAAGATCGTCCTGATCTACGCCAACGCCGACGAGCGGTCGGTCATCTTCGCCCCGCGGCTGCGGGAACTCCAGTCCGCCGCGCCGGACCGGCTGCTCGTGCTGCACTGGCTCGACGTGCTCGCCGGGCCGCCGGACCCGGTCGCGCTGCGCGAGCTGGCCAGGCCGTACGCGGGCTTCGACGCCTACGTCTGCGGGCCTGACCCGTACATGGCCGTGGCCAGGCATGCCCTGCGCGACCTGGGCGTGCCGGCGCAGCGGGTGCACGTCGAGCGGTTCCTGTCGCTGGCCGAGAACCCGTTCGAGGCGACGGAGACCCCGGACAGCGGCATGGCCGCCACGCTCGAGGTCGAGCTCGACGACAAGGTCCACCAGCTGGGCTGGCCGGCCGGCCGGCGGATGCTCGACGTCATGATCGACGCCGGCCTGGCCGCGTCGTACTCGTGCCGCGAGGGCATCTGCGGCGCGTGCGCGTGCCGGCTGGTCAGCGGCGAGGTCGAGATGGCGCACAACGAGGTGCTCGAGGACGAAGACCTCGCCGAGGGCTACGTCCTGGCCTGCCAGTCCATCGCGCTCAGCCCCGAGGTCAGCGTCAGCTACGACTAGCTCGCCCTAGCTCACCTGACTCGCCCGCTGACCTCACTCCGCGCGCAGGATCTCCCCGCTACGCTGGCGGGCGGCGCGGTGACCGTGGCTGGCCTCACCACGGCCCAGTCGCGGCCTAGTCGCCGGTCACCCCGTCGGTCTGCTCGCGCAGGATGTCGGCATGGCCGTTGTGCCGCGCGTACTCCTCGATCATGTGCAGGTAGATCCAGCGCAGGTTTATCGGGGTGCCGTCCCTGGGCGAGGTGAAGGTGTCGTCGAGGGAGCGGCCCTTGACCGCGGCATCGGCAAGCTCGCACTCGGTGACGAAGGTCGCCAGGTCAGCTTCGGCGGCCGCGGCATCGGTGAGGTCGAAGTCGCCGTCGGGGTACTCGTCACTGCAGTACAGCAGGCCCAGATCCGCCTGACCGGCCATGCGAATGCGGAACCACGCCCGCTCGACCTCGGCCATGTGCCTGACCAGGCCGAGCAGCGAGAGCGTCGACGGCGCCACGGCCCGCCTGGCGAGCTGCTCGCCGGTCAGGCCCTGGCACTTGACGAGCAAGGTCGCCCGGTGGTAGCCGAGCCAGCCTTGCAGCGCCTCGCGCTCGCCGGAGACCTCGGGCGGTTCGGTACGGGATACGTTCGGTGCGGTCCAGGTCATCAGATCATCATCGGAGCCTGCGGCAGTGGCCGCAACAGGTTTCCGGCAGGCCTGCTGGCATGATCGGTGACATGACCGTCGTGAAGATCAACGCCATCACCGTGCCGGCCGACAGCGGGGACGAGCTCGCCCGCAGGTTCGCCGCCCGGGCGGGCGCCGTGGACAGCCAGGACGGCTTCGAGGGCTTCGAGCTGCTCAAGCCCGTCGACGAGCGCACGACCTGGCTGGTGGTCACCCGGTGGCGGGACGAGGAATCGTTCCAGGCCTGGATGCACTCGCCGGCGTTCGGCCACGGGCACCGATCA
>DATKQH010000111.1:0-5495 GCA_035532775.1 Streptosporangiaceae bacterium | reverse complement strand
TCCCTGGCGTGGTATATGCCTTCCGGCGAGACGATGACAGGCTGGCCTACCTCGCGAGGCGCGTGGCGCCGGAGCAAATGTGGCAGGCAGGCGACGACTTCCAAGCCGCCGTCACCGCAGTGGTTCACTTCCTTGAGCATCGTGGACGCATGCCCGAGCTGGAGGAGACCCCGGACGCGCTCCTCCCCCTTCTGCGGAACGTAACCGGCAGCCAGGCGTCAGCTTGGGCGCGCTGGTCAAAGCCTGGGCGCATAGCATCCGAGTTCCACCGGCCCCAAACCTCACGCGCGCCAGATGCAAGCCGTGCACTTGTGGGAGCCATCGTAGATCGTCGTCACGCCACAACCAGCCCATCTAGCACCTCCGCACGCACCTGACCTCGACCTACGCGACGACCAGCTACGGCGGGCTGCCGCCGGAGCCTCGTTCGCATAGAGGGTCAGGCCCCGGCCAGCTGCCTCCGGCGACAAGAGAGCTAACGTACCGTGACGGAAGCCCTACGCGTGGCGCGCGCCGGCGCCGGGCGCGGCCGACAGTGATGCTGGCGCTCACGATCACAGCCACCGGTCACCAGCCATCCGGCGAGCCGCCGCAACTTCCCTGAGGCCCGGTGGATGCCGGGCGAGCAGCCAGGACTAGCCAGCTGCAGGTACATGCCGCCCGAGCAGGCGGCCATCAACTCCCCGTCCTCGCACGGCAGCATCATCACCAAGTCCGCGGCGACCAGCTCGCCTCTGCAGGCCTCGATCCGCACGCCCGGCAGCCCGGATGTCACCGCCATCATCACCTGGCCTTCGCTGCGCTCAGTACCTTGACGGTCCGGTCGGCACAATACGCCGGACACGACGCGAATGCTGACGGCTCCCGCATCGCCGGTCGCCGCCGGGCGTCGGGCCGGCGTCTTCTGGCCCTGTCCGCGACAGGATTCAACAGCCTCGGCACGTATGCCGACGAACTGCGGCTTACCCGGACCGTCCAGGACCAGCGAGGCCGACTGGTCCTGGACGTGAAAACGGTCGGCCAAGACATCTGTCGCCCTTGGCCGGCCGTTTACGAGCTGGGCGACCGCTAGGAGCGGACCATCATGTAGATGGGTTCTCCCTGGAACGGTGCGTGCTCGATCGCGTCCTTGATCGCGAGCGCCTCGGCGTTGCCTTCCGACCCAGCCGTTTTGAGCACGTCAAGCCGTCGGGTAAGGGCAGCGCGGAAACCCGCTTCGTCAGTACCGGTCAAGCCGCGGCGAGCCTCGTCCCGCAGGGCGAAGCCGTCAAGAGTTGCGAATCGATCTGCCACACGTTCTCCTTCGTCTATTTGCGGATGTCGAATTGGGCAACGCCATCTTAAGCGCGCCGGGCACGGCGCGGCCCATGCCGCCCTGGCGCCGGGGCACCGGCGGCCGGCACCGGGGCCGTGTCATAGCTGGTTATCGGGGGCCTGCTATCCGGTTCCGCGCAGGGGTCAGGACGACGAGCGTGCCGTCAGGCCGGCCACCGCCACGGTCAGGACGATGATCACTCACGTGGGCCGGGTCAGCTTCCCGGCCGCCGCGTCTGCCTGTCGACCGCGCCGTCTGAGGACTCGCGGAATATGACCAGCTCGGCTATCAGCGCCGCTACGGCATCCTTGAGCCGCCGACTCATCTCCCCTCTGGGGTAGCGGGCGCGAGAGAGACGGTTTTCGCGGGCGCTGGGCGATCAGTTCGTCATCACTGACCGCGCAAGCTCGCAGATCTCCTCCGCGGGCTGCACAAGCCTGCGTCAGCGACACAGCAGCATCGATGGTCCGGCTCTGCCGAATACGTGCCCAGATCCCCAAGTGAGCTCGGGATCATGCAGGTCAAGCCGAATGCCGGACCGGTCTTGATGCGATGAAGGGGCGGAGCTTCCCGCTCCCTGGCGGATGCTGGAAGGTGCAATGCATCCGTCTCCACCAAGGTAGAGGAGGCTCCGATGGAGACAGCGTATGACGGCCGGCAGGTCGTCGGGATGGACCTGCACCGCCGCCGGTCGGTTCTGGTGCGGATGACCGAGGACGGGCGGCGGCTGGGCACCGCTCGGATCACGAACAACCCGGCGGAGCTGCGGGCGCAGATCGCCCGGGCCGGGCAGTCCCCTCGGGTGGTCCTGGAAGCAACATACGGGTGGTACTGGGCGGCGGACACCCTGGCCGCGGCGGGGGCGGAGGTGCACCTGGCGCACCCGCTGGGGGTGAAGGCGTTCACCTACCGCAGGGTCAAGAACGATGAACGTGATGCAGCTGACCTTGCTGATCTGCTGCGGATGGGCCGCCTGGCCGAAGCGTGGATCGCCCCGCCGCAGGTACGGGAACTGCGGGAGCTGACGCGGTACCGCCAGAAGCTGGTGGGCCTGCGGAGCAACTGCAAGGACCAGGTCCACGCCGTGCTGGCCAAGCTCGGCATCCCGGTCACTCACTCGGACCTGTTCGGGACCAGCGGCCGGCAATGGCTGGACGGCCTCGGCCTGCCCAGCCTTACGCCGGGAAGGTGACCTCGCTGCGGCATCTGACCGGCGAGCTCACCACCGAGATCACCATGCTCAGCGACGTGATCGCGGACGTGCTCGCCGGGCACCGCGGCTACCAGGTGATCCAGCAGCTGCCCGGCATCGGCCCGGTCCTGGCCGCGGTCATCATCGCCGAGATCGGCGACGTGACCCGGTTCAGGAACCCCGGGCAGCTGTGCTCGTGGGCCGGGCTCACCCCGCGGCACCGCGAGTCCGACGTCAAGGTCTCTCGCGGCCATGTGACCAAGCAGGGGTCGCGGCTGCTGCGCTGGGCAGTCACGAGGCCGTCCAGCGGATCCCCTGCGACTCGGTCATCGGCGCCGTCAAGGAGGCCATCATCACCCGCCGGGGGAAGGAAGCCCGCAACATCGCCAAGGTCGCCGCGGCGCGGCGCCTCCTGACCCTGATCTACTACGGCCTGCGCGACGGCCAGATCCGCTGCCTGGCCAGGACCTCCGATGACCCGCCGCCTCAGGCTCCGCGAGCACTGGCGGCATGAACAGCTTCTCCTGGCCAGCGGCCAGGCGCGAGGTCGCCCGGTTTTCTGCCCCGCCGCCCGGTGGCGCGGGCGCCATCTTGATTGACCCCGCCTGACCGCCCCCTGACGCGGACCCGCCCCATGCACCCGCGGCCAGCGCCGGGACACGCGAAGGGATGAATGCAGCCAGCGGCACTGCCGCCCGCGAGACCTGACCTGGGACGGACCTGAAGGCACAACTGAATACCCCCGCACCACACACGGCTCCGGTTTCCCGCCGCCCGATCGTCGGGCTCCCGGCTGGCCGCCTCAAGGACGCCTGCGGCGCCGCCCCCGGGCGGCCGGGCCGCCGGCCCGGTCCCTGACCCGGCCAGTCGCTCGCCACGGACACTGGCAGCTAGCAGGAAACGGCAGACGCCAGTCACCCATGCCCGCACGCCGCCAGAATCAGGTCAAAACCATTCTTGACACGGTTCCGCCCCTTCAGGGATGAAAACCGCTGCCTGCGCATTGGCCTCGCCGGGAGCTCAGATCTGCGGCTGGGGACAGAGTTGTGAATCCTAGGGTCGTGCCGCCTGCCGCCGCCCTGTGGCAGCTCCGCCGTCCTGAGCGTGTTTGGGTCCGCAGTGGGGCGGCTAGCCGCCGGTTCCGATCAGGGTCGACTGGCCGGTGGTGATGGCACCGCCGCTGACGAGGTAGCTGAGCGCATAGGTCTGGACGGCGCCGGTGGTCTCGTAGGCCAGGACCCGGACCGAGACGGCATCACCGCTAGCGGTCAGCCGGGTGATCACGATCTTGCTGGTCTGCCGGTACCCGGCGATCATCTGTGCGTACGTCTGGCCGAGATTTTTCCCGCCCAGCTGCCAGACCGTGGGCCAGTCGCGCTGGCTGATGGCGGCCAGGTAGGACTGAACGACATCGCTCGGGGCGGGCGCGGCGTGGAAGCAGGTCGCTGCCGGGCTGGTGGCGGGCGGGTAGCACTGGTACCGGATGTCGGCGGCGTCATGGCTGAGGTACCGGCCGATGCACTGAACGCGGCTGGTCCGGCCGCGGGCGGCGCAGTAGTCCAGTGCCTGCGTGCCGATGGTGAAGCCGCCCGCGTAGTAGACGACCCAGTATCCGGGGGTGAGGGAGGCGTAGTCCGAGCTAGTCAGGACCTGCGCGCCAGGCACTTCGAGCCGGACCCGGGCCAGTACCGTGGCCAGCCGCGTCCTTCCCGCGCTGACCGGCACCGACGCGAGCTGCGCGATCCAAGCATAGTCCAGTCCTCCGGCGGGCGCCGTCAGCGAGCTGGGACGGCTCGACGGCGTGGCCGCTGCTGGTGAGCTGGGCGATGGGGAGGCGCTGCCGGCCAGTGCGACCAGGCCGTATCCGGTGGCTGCGGCGACGAGGACACCAGCCAGTCCGAGAACCAGGATCAGGCCCGGACTGAACCGCCCGGGTGGTTTCCCCGCCCGGCTGGCTGAGCCATCCCGGTCCGGCGACGAATTCGGCCGCGCCGGCCCGGCGCCGTGGGTCGGCGGCTCGGTCGGCGGCCGAGGAGTCGTCTCCTGCGGGTCAGCGGCGCCCGGTGCGCCAGCGACCTGCGCTCGCGGGCTAGGACGCTCCTGAGAAGCGGGCTGAGCCTGGGTCGCTAGCCCGAGGGCGATCGCCAGCTCCCCGGCGACCCACTCGCAGACCTCTGGCGCGAAGGCCGTGCTCGACGCCAGCGACGACGCGGCCAGGCTGACGGCCGTGCGGACGTCCAGACCCTGCATCACGTGCTCCCGTAGCACGGCGGGCAGGTTCTTCTCCGCCGCTGCCAGCAGCAAACCCGATTCCCGCGGCGCGTCCGGCAGCAAGTCGCTCAGCAGGCTCGCCATGATCCTCGGACTGGACAGCGCGTCAGCCCCGTAGGCCGGATCAGACACGATCGCCCGCAGCGCTGCCCTGGCTTCCCCGCCGTGCTCAAACGACGCAGCGGCCACCCGACCCCCTCCACCCGATCATCCTCACGACTGCGCATGCCGCGGTCCGCTGACTAACTCGCGCAGGCTCTTGTGCCAACTGTCCTCCGGGCAACAGGAGAGCCGCAAGAACAGAATGGATGACTATCTCATTTACCGCGCGTATCAGGGCCCGCCAGACGCTGCGCATCGCGATTCGGGCGGTAGTAGGCAAGCTGCAGAGCCCAGCCTAGATTTTTCACCGGGGGTGGCGGGGTTGGCCCCTTGGCCGTGATCCTGGCTTTTTGATCATGGTTCCGTTCTGCGGGCAGGGTGAGGGTCCGGCTGTCGTGCCGGGGCGCCGGTTTCCATGGTCCGGGCGGGTCTTTTCCTGTTGTGGGGGTGGCGGTGGGGGGGTCCGGCGGGGGGGGGCAGGGCGCGGACGGCGTTCCAGGCGGCGATGATGCCGGGGGTCCAGGGCCAGTCCCGGCGGAGGCGGAGCCAGCGTTTCCGCTGGCCGCGGGTCAGGCGGCCGGGAACGTGGAGGAACCGGAACCTCAGCAGCCTGGG
>DATKQH010000110.1:0-27943 GCA_035532775.1 Streptosporangiaceae bacterium | reverse complement strand
GATTCTGATTGCGGCGCCATAGCAATTGCCTGGTCGAGCATAGCTAATTGAGAATAGGAATCCATCGCAATTACTAATTCGCGCACCCGCTATTGCCGTCACATTTAGATCGCAGGACCAGCATGCCCGGCTTAATCCAGTTAATACGGGCAGGTAATTATATTTCCGCGTTACTCCCGGACTATTCGGCGATGTTTTCTTTACCTATCTGCGGCGCGAACTGCCCCGGAGGGCCAGGCAGGCGATCCTGATCGCGCTTGGCCTGGCCGCGGGCGTCGTCTTCTCCGTCACTGGTGTCGATTTGTCGATAGAAGCGCTCCGCCCGCTGTCCTCGGGGAAGGTCGTCTCCGGTCGCACGCTCCGGCCGTCGGACGGCAGTGCCGACGTGGCCGTGGTCGACTCGAACTACGGCCAGATCGCTGGGATTCATTTTCCAGACGTTCAACCTGATCCCGACGCTGAGCGCGCAGGAGAACGTGGAGGCGGAGCCCTGGTGCCGCTTGGCGTGCCCGCACGGGAGCGCCGCGACCGCGCCGCCAGCACGCTCGCTGATGTCGGCCTCGCCGACCGGATCAGGCACCTGCCCTCGCCGCTGTCGGGCGGCTAGCAGCAGCGGGTCGCCATCGCCCGCGCGCTGGTCAAGGAGCCGAGCGTGCTGCTGGCCGACGAGCCGACCGGCAACCTGGACGAGGACACCAGGGAAGAGATCATCGGGCTGCTCGAACGGCTCCGGCAGGACCGCCGGCTGACCATGATCCTCGTCACGCACGACTCGACGGTGGCGGGGAGAGCCGAGCGGGCCCGTGAGCGATTATCCGCGGCCGGAGGCGAGGCGGAAAACGCGGTCCGCGTTGCCGCCCAGTGCCGCGGCGACCTGCTCGGCGGTGCAGCCGGTGTCCAGCAGGGTCTTCTCCAGGGTTCTGGCGTTGTGCTCGACGCTGGGCACCCCGGGCCAGTCGGTACCGAAGATCATCTTGTCGGCAAGCCGGCGGAGCGAGGAGCCGTAATAGTCGGCCAGCCGCTGCGGCGGGAGCCCGGACACCTCGAGCCAGACGTTCGGCTTCATCAGCGCGAGGAACGCGGCCTGGTCATACCACCAGCCGCGGCCGCCGTGGGCCAGTACGACGACGAGGTCGGGGAAGTCCCTGAACACCTCGTCGAGCAGGACCGGGTCAGCGTAGGAATTGACCGAGCCGGCGAACGTCGAGGTGCCGCAGTGCACGATCACGGGCAGCCGGTGCTCCTGCGCCCAGGCGTAGGCCGGGTAGAGCATCCGGTCGCGCGCCTCGAAGCCGCCGTGCACGGGGTGGATCTTCACCGCGACCGCGCCCAGGCCGACCTGCCTGGCCAGCTCCGCCGCGACCGGGTAATGCAGATGCGGGTTGAGACTGGCGACCGGATGGAACCGCTCCGGGTTCTGCCGGACCACGGGCAGCACGTCCTCGATCGGCTGGATCCCGGTGACCTTCGGGCTGTGCTCGGTGAACAGCAGCACATGATCAGCGCCCTGGCTGGCGAAATGCTCGTCGAGTGCGGCGGGAACGGGCACGTCGGCCGAATCGAACAGCACGGACATCGGCGTCTGGGCGCCGAATTTGCGGGCCCAGGCCTGCCAGTCATCCGACAGCGTCGGCAGCCGGGCGACGTGCACGTGCGCGTCGACGAGCAGTCGGCCGTCCAGCATCAAGGCCGCCCCGGGCAGATACCGGCTGAAGCTGTGTCGCTCACGCCGTCTACGGTAACGGCAGCCGAAGCGGCGGCAGGCGCCGGCTCATCGGCACAAGCGGGAGAGCGCGTGCGGTACATCGTGGTCGGTCCGGGCGCCGTCGGCGGGACGGTCGGAGGACTGCTGGCCAGGGCCGGGCACGACGTCGTGCTGGCCGCCAGGGGAGCGCACCTGGCGGCGCTGCGCAGCGGCGGGCTGACCGTAGCCACTCCGACGGAGACGTTCACGGTCCGGCCGCCGGTGATCGCCGGATCAGGTGACCTGCGGCTGACCGCCGACGACGCCCTGCTTCTCGCCGTCAAGAGCCAGGACACCGCCGCTGTCGTCACGGCCTGGAACGGACGCCCGGTGACTGGCGGTGGCTTGGCGGCTGACAGCCTCGCGGCAGACGGCTCTGCGGCTGACCGCCTGGCGGCCGATAGCCTCCCGGTCTTCTGCGTGCAGAACGGCGTCGAGAACGAGCGGCAGGCAGCCCGGTATTTCGCCCAGGTCTACGGGGTCGGCGTCCAGATGCCCGCCGACCTGCTCGGGCCAGGCCAGGTCGTCGCGCCTGGCTCACCGGTGGCGGGCGTCATGGAGATCGGCCGGTACCCGGCCGGAACCAGCCCGGCCGCCGAGCGCCTGGCTGCGGACCTGACCGCGTCGGGATTCATCGCCAGCGTGACCGGCCAGGTGATGACGGCCAAGTACACCAAGCTGCTGCGCAACCTGCGGAACGCGATCATCGCCGCGTGCGGGTCGATGGAGTCGCCGGAGGCCAGGACGCTCGCCGGGCTCGCGGTTGCCGAGGCGGCGGCCTGCTATCGCGCCGCCGGGATCGAGCACCTCGACCTGCGTGCCGCCAACGCCGCACGCGAGGAGGTCGTGCGGGAAGTGCCGGTCAACGGCAGGACGCGGGGCGGCGGGTCAACCTGGCAGAGCCTGCACCGGCAGGCAGGCCGCGTCGAGGCCGACTATCTAAACGGCGAGATCGTGTTGCTGGGCAGGCTGCACGGCGTCCCGACGCCGGTGAACGAGCTGCTGCGCCAGACGGTTAACACGATGGCGGCGCGGCGGGAGCTGCCCGGCACCATCGACCCTGCCGCGCTGCTCGCGGGCGCCCGGCCCGCCACCCGCTAGTCGAACAGGCCGCGGATGTCCTCGGCGTCCAGCCCGGCCCCGAAGACATTTCCTTCGTCGAGGACGCTGGCGAACAGCTCGGCCTTCCTTGCCTTCAGCGCCATCACCTTCTCCTCGATGGTGTCCCTGGCGATCAGGCGGTAGACCATGACGTTCCTGGTCTGCCCGATCCGGTGCGTCCGGTCCACCGCCTGGGCCTCCGTCGCCGGGTTCCACCACGGGTCGAGCAGGAAGCAGTAGTCGGCCTCGGTCAGGTTCAGCCCGAAGCCGCCGGCCTTGAGACTGATCAGGAACACCGGCACCGCACCGGCGCTGAACCGCTCGAGGACGGCGGACCTCTTGTGGGTCGAGCCGTCGAGATAGCAGTACGCGATGCCGCGGGAATCAAGTTCCTCGCGCACCTTGCCGAGGAACCCGGTGAACTGGCTGAAGACCAGAGCACGGTGGCCGCCGGCGACGACATCGAGCAGCTGCTCGATCAGCACGTCGATCTTGCTGCTTGGGACATCGTGGTAGGTCTCGTCAACCAGACCGGCATGCAAGCTGAGCTGGCGCAGCAGCGTCAGCGAGCGGAAGATCGTGAACCGGTTGGCGTTCATGTCATGGATCAGGCCGAGCACCTTCTGCCGCTCCCGCTGCAGGTGCGTCTGGTACAGCCTGCGGTGCCGCGGATGCAGGTCGACCTCGAGGACCTGCTCCTGCTTCGCCGGAAGGTCGCTGGCCACCTGCTCCTTGGTGCGACGCTTGACCAGCGGCCTGATCCGCCTGCGCAGCTGGCCGAGCAGCTCCGGCTGGCCGGACCTCTCGATCGGCCTGGCGTAGAAGTCCCTGAACCGGTCAGGGCTGGGGAACAGGCCAGGCGCCGTGATGGACAGCAGCGTCCACAGCTCCATCAGGTTGTTCTCCATCGGCGTGCCGGTGATCGCGAGCTTGAACCTGGCCGGCAGCCGGCGCGCGCACTGGTAGACCTTCGACTGGTGGTTCTTGGCGAACTGCGCCTCGTCCAGGATCAGTCCTGACCACCCGGCCGCCGCGTAGCTCGCGATGTCGATCCGGAGCAGCGCGTACGACGTGACGACCGCGTCGGCCCCGGCGATGAGATCACCCAGCGGCTGACCGCGCCGGGCATCGGTCTCCTGCACCGGTACCACCTTCAGCCCGGGCGCGAACCTCGCCGCCTCCGCGGCCCAGTTGGGCACCACGCTGGTCGGGGCGACGATGAGGAAGGGTGTACCGGCCGGATCTTCCTGCCTGGCATGGCAGATCAGCGCGAGCGACTGCAGCGTCTTGCCGAGCCCCATGTCATCGGCCAGGATTCCGCCGAGCTGATGCTCCCACAGGAACGCCAGCCAGCTGAACCCGTCCAGCTGGTACGGGCGCAGCTGTGCCCGCAGCATGGCGGGCGGTCGCCGCGGCTCGACGGACCCGATCGACAGCAGGCCGGCGACCTGGTCCCGCCAGGCCGCTGCCTGGCTGGCGACCACGCCAAGCTCGGTGAGCTCGTCCCACAACCCGGCCTGGAACCTGCTGATCCGCAGGTCGCCGCCTGGCACGTCCTGCAGTGCCCGCGCCTCGGCGATCAGCCTGCTCAACGCCTGAAGCTCCGGCTTGTCCAGCGCGAAGTACGCACCGTCCGGCAGCAGCAGGTACGGCTCGTCCCGGCTCAGCGCGACGAAGACGTCACTGAACGGGACGCTGCGCCCGTCGACACTGATCGTGATGCCCAGGTCGAACCAGTCAGCGTCGCCGTCGATCGCGCTGGCCGATACGCCGATCCGCAGCGAGTCGCTGGCCTCGCGGTAATCCGCTACCTCACCGCTGACCTCGACCGCGACGCCAGGCTGGCCGGCGAGCAGCGGCAGCACCTCGGTGCTGAACCGCATGGTGTCGATGCCGCCGAGCCTGACACCCGGTACCAGGACGGGGCCCTCCGGGCCGGGACGGACCAGGCCGAGGCCCTGCAGCGGGCCGTCAAGTCCGGCGACGATCGCCTGCTCCGCCGCCTGGTCGCGGTAACCCGCTGCGTCCCGGTAACTCGCTGCGTCCCGGTAACTCGCTGCGTCCCGGTAGCCGTTCGCGCCGGGTGCGGCCGGGTCAGGCGGCAGCCGCAGCCGCGAGTCGCCGACCTGGTAGCCCCACTCCCAGCCGACGTCGACCTGATGGTCGGCCAGGTACGATGCGCGCAGCACCAGCGTCGGCCCGCAGATCACCGGCGGAGTGAAGGATCCGTCGGACGAGATGACCGGGGCCGCCCGGCGAAGGCGCGGATAGTACCCGTCGCGGAAGCTGGCCCGCTCGGCCCCGGGAACCTCTAGCTGCTGGCCGGCCAGCAGCATCCGCTGAAGCTGCGCGGGAACGGGCCGGGCGAGCCTGGCCAGCCCGATGTGCCAGCTGCCGCAGTTGTCGGTCTCCTCGATGTCCGTGCGGCTGGCATAGACAAGGCCATGCCCGTCGCTGCCGATGAACCGGACTGGCACGGAGCCTGCTGGCAGCCCGTCGACGAGCGAGGCGATCACCAGCCCGTCGCCGGCCGGCCGGCCGGTCACGTCGAGGACGACGTCCGCTTCACCGATCTCCGGCAGGTCGCCGAGCCTGCCCCGGTGCACCAGGCGCAGGCCGGCCGACTTGGCGTCGTCGAGCAGCGGCCAGAGCTGCCGGGACGGGAAGACGCCGAGATCGACGTACTTCTCGTCGCCGTAGCTGTAATAGCCGAGGCGGCTGCTGCCGTACCGGGACAGCGCGTAGATCTCGTGCAGTACCCGCACCTGCGCGGCCTGGTAGCTGCCGTAGAACTGCAGCGAGTCCAGCTTGGACCAGCTCAGCGAGCCCGCCACCCATCCCGCGCCGCGTGCTTGCATCAGCCTCGCGGTCAGCCGCGGCGGCTGACTGGCTGCGGCGTCACGCCAGTTCCGCCCGCTCCGCGGGATCGCGGGGACGAGCGTCAGCTCGATAGCGAGCGTCAGCAGAGCCTGCTGGCCGGCGGCGGGCGCGGCCGGCTCCAGCAGCGCGTCCAGGCTGGCCGCCCAGGCCGGCGCCGCCTCGGAGGCCGGCGCCTGCTGAGGTACCAGCGCGAGCGGCGGGCGGGCGCTCGGCTCTGAGCCGCCTCCCGCATCCGGGCCGGCGCCGGCCGCCGTCAGAACGAGCGCGACGACGTGCTTGCAATCGGTCGCGACCGGGCAGCTGCAGACACCGCGGGAGAACGTCAGGGCATGCCCGCTGCCAGGCGAAAAATAAGCGATCGTGGTGTAGAAGCCACCGGAACTGCCGCGCACCAGGCCCTGGAGCGCGCTCTGCGACGGTTCCCACCGCAGCTGGACGACCGCTCCCTGGCCCGCGTAACGGACTCCGCGCGCATAGGAGCCCGCGTCGACCACGACGGGCAGCGTGGCGGGATCGACGTCAGGCATTTCCGCGCGCACCATGGGCCGAACCTAGCCGCTGCTACTGACATGAGCCGCCTAACTCGCCGGTCTGGCGCGGCCGCCGGAGGTCAGCCCCGCGGGGTCCGTCGACGCACCGCCAGCGGACATCCCTGGTCCACCATCCGGCGAGACCGTTTCTCGTGGCGAGCGTGTCGCAGACACGGTCCTGCGGCGCGGCAATTCCTACGTCAGTGAATGGCCAGCGTCTCGCCGGTCTCGAGGAGGGTCTTCAGCTCGGACATCACCTGCGGCCAGCCCTCGCTCACCATCTGGCCGACGGTGCTGCCCGGGTCGAGGTCGTCGTGAACGACGGTGAGCTTGACGACCTGGCCGGCCGGCTCGATCTCGAACGTGACCTTGGACCGGCGCGCGCTGGTCAGCCTGCCAGGGAGGCCGTCGTCGAATCCGCAGGCCGTCAGGTAGACAGTCAGCTTGACGACCTGCGCCATCGTCGCCCCGGCTGCGGCGAGCGCGGCGCTCAGGTTCTCGAACACCTGCCTGACCTGCGCCGCGGGGTCATCCTTTCCGACCAGCCGGGCACTGGTCGTCCAGCGGAACCTGTCCGGAGACGACGACCATGCGCCCGGAGAAAGCGACAGCGTGGCTGTAACCGCTGACGGGCGGCAGCCCGTCCGGCCTCACGTAGTGCTGCATCCGATTAGCTTGCACCATGCCTGCCTCGGAGCGCCCGGCGAGGCCGTCCCGGGCCCGCCGTCCCGGGCCCCGCCGTCCCGGGCCCGCCGCTCCTTGATCGTGGACGCTAGTCAGAACGCGGACGATTCTCAGCGTGCGCGACTGACGGAAGTCCACGCTCTGAAAGTCGTCCAGGATCATGAGACCCAGCGGGCCGGGAGCAGCGGCGCGCTAGCAGTCGCTGCGGTCCGACAGGGCGCCGGCGACAAGCCCGAGCCCGATGCCAAGCATCCAGACATCTTTGCTGACCCCGGTGCCCGCCTGGCTGGGCCAGATGCTGCCGGGCTTACGCAGCGCCGGCGTGCGCCCGTATATGGCGAGCAGCGCGCCGGAGAACCCGGTCAGTGCGGCTCCCGCCAGTGCGCCAGGGATGACGGGAATGACAAGGACGGTTCCCAGCGCGATCTCGCTCGCGGCCAGCAGACGCAGGAAGCGGGCAGGCGGGATGTCCTTGAACACAGGGAAGGCGTTGGCCGCCATCCGGTGCACGGCTTCGGCGCGGGCCTGGTCGCCGTGCCATTTCTCCAGGCCGGCATGGAGAATGTAGCCGCCCGTGGTGATGCGGCCAGGAAGGTCACGGGCCTTGACGGGGAGATGCACGGCGCGTCCTTTCAGAATCCAGGGAAGATCTTCCGCAGTTCGTCGAGGTCGACCTGCTTGGTCTCGACGGCCGGGGTGTGCATTGCGTCGAGGCGCCCGTACACGAGGCGGACGAACGCCTCGGCCGGCAGCCTGAGCTGAGGCAGGCTGTCGTCCGGCTCGGCGGCCACGAGCGTCAGGTTCTCGCCCGTCTCCAGCAGCACATGCCGCTCGGGACTGGTCGTCGACACGCATAGCTTCAGCTGCGTGCCCTCGGCCTTGGCGGTCCTGCCCGCGACCTGGTCGAGCGTGTCGATCAGCAGGCCGACGGCGTCAGCGGCGACAGTCGCCGCGGGGTCGAGCGCCACTGCGACGTCCCAGGTGTGGATCGCGTGCTCGCTGAGCCGCATCCGGGCCAGCCCGGTGATGTCGAGGTCCATGCCGAACAGTTGCAGGCGTACGTGATCCCGCTGGTCGGCGTCGAGGGACTCGAACCGCTCGACGAGCTCACGGTCGGCGGTCAGCCCGTCCGCTGCCTGCGCCTGCGGGCTGCGGGCATTCCATGCCTCCCAGATCGGCGGGAACGTGTCCCGGCCGGGCGGCTCCGCACCACTCAGCCCGGCGTCGAGGAACAGGCTGAAGATCTGCGCGCCCGATCCCAGGTGCGAGAGGACCTGGGCGATCGACCATTCGCTCGCGTAAGACTGCCGCTGCACCTGCGGGGCGTCGAGCGGCTCGACGCTGGCCCGCAGCGTGTCATGGGAATGGCGAAGCGCGTCGATCCACGGGCCGGGGGTGAGTTCCATGCTGATGCTCCGTTCTGCGCCGCGACGGTATGCCGCGTTGAATGGCCTGGTTACTTGCCCGCGATGCTGGCGGCTATGCCGCCCGGCTCATGAACGAACGAAACGCGCGACGGCGGTGCCGCGAGCCGGGAAGGCCGCCACCCGCAGCGGGCTCCACGTCATAGCGAACTTCGTGCGGTCGACCTCGATCTCGGCGTGCAGGACGATCGCGTTCTCGCTCGCGATTTCGACCCGCGCGGTGAACTCAATCGGCTCTGTGTGGCCGGCGGCCTCGAGGGTGCCCTGGCAGGCGAGGGCGTCCGGCCCGGCCGGCCTGGCGGCGGTCACCGTCACCACGACCCGGGGATGATGCTCGACATCGAAGAAGTCCGCCGAGCGAAGATGCTGATCACGCTGCTTGTTCCTGGTGCTGAGCGAGGTGGCGTCCAGGTTCAGCCAGCCGGTTGCCGTCCCGGCCTCACCGACAGTGCCCTCGCCCGTGATGGTGCCGAATGAGCCGCGCACCGTGATGGCTCCCCAGAAGTGCCTGACCGCGAATTCGACCGACGAGCCCGCCGGATCGAGGACCCAGTGGCCGGCCGCATTGCCGCCGCTCATCAGCCCCGCAACATCCGGGTTCGCCGCACGCACTGCACCGCTGTCCTGGTCGCTCATGTACCCAGCCCGTCTGATCGGTTTGTGTTAGCCACCTGCCGCCTGGCTGCGCGAGCCGCACTGCGGCTGAACTGGTGAAACATGTGGAGGGTAGCCTCCGGTAAAATCACTGTAGCAGGTTCCGGAGGATGCCCTCCACATGACCTACCATAGATCGATGACGGCTCACTCGCGGATCGGCCCGGCCGGGCCGGCTGATGCCGAGCGGGCCTGCGCGGGGTCGTCCGACGCCGGGCAGGAACCGCGGCGGCTGCGCGCCGACGCCGCCCGCAACCGGGCTGCGATCGTGGTCGCCGCCCGCGAGGTATTCGCCGAGCACGGCCTGGAAGCGCCGCTCGAGGAGATCGCGCTGCGCGCCGGGGTCGGCATCGCCACGCTCTACCGCAGGTTCCCCGGCCGCGAGCAGCTCGTCGCCGCCGCGCTGATCGACAAGATCGCCGAGTACGCCGCGGCTGCCGCTGACGCACTGGAAGCCGCCGACCCGTGGGCAGGCTTCGTCGGCTACGTTTACCGGATCTGCGAACTGCAGGCCGGCGACCGCGGCCTCAGCGACCTGCTGTCGATGACCCTGTCCGCCGACGAGCAGATCGAGCAGCTTCGCGCCACAGCGAACGCGCAGGTCATCGCGCTTGTCGAGCGGGCCAAGGCGGCCGGGGAGCTGCGCGAGGACTTCGTCGGGGAGGACCTCCTGCTGCTGCTCATCGCCAGCGCTGCGGTCGTGCAGGTCACCCGCCTCGATGCGCCAGAATCCTGGCGGCGGTTCGTCGCCCTGGCTCTCGACGGGTTCCGGTGCCAGGACGGCCCCGGGCTGCCGCCGCCGCCGGTGGCGGACCAGATGAACCTGGCCATGCAGCGGCTGGCGCGGGAGCGCGGCTGTGGCAGCGGCCATTCCGGGATGACATCGCTGTAGCCGCCACGGGCCACCAGCACCTAGGTCAGACGTATAGCACCGACACCTTCCACCGAGGCACACAGCTCACCGCCCCGGGCGGGGCACGGTTCAGCGCGCACGTCAGCTACCGGCACGCGGCCAACGAGTGGACGAGCCGTTATTCCTGGGGTGACCAGTCCTTCACGCCCGAGTGGGCTCCCTTCGTCGAACAGGCCTCGGCACGCCAGCTAAGGCTCTTCGGCTTCCCGCCGCCCGGGCATCCGTACTGGACCGAGCAGACGCTGACCGGAATGGCCGTCAGGTACCCGCGCCTGGACCTCGGGCCGTGGCGGCGAGGTGCGCGCCGCGGGCCCACCTCGCCGCCACCGAAGTGCTGATCACTCCCGCGCCTGACGATCCTGACCGTGTCCGCGGCAATCGCGCGCAGAGAACAGTTCACGCATCCATTCTCAGCTCGATGACCGTGCCGGCACCCACGGTCCTGCCGCCCTCCCTGATCGCGAAGTCCCGACCCTCAGTAAGGGCGACGGGCTGGCCGAGCTCGACTGTCAACTCTGCAGTGTCGCCCGGCATCACCATCGACGCGGCGCCGAGGTCGATCGTCCCGACGACGTCGGTGGTACGGAAGAAGAACTGCGGCCGGTAATTGCTGAAGAACGGCGTATGCCGGTCCCCCTCCTCGCTGGTCAGGGTGTCCACCCGGGCCATGAACCTCGTGCACGGCCGCACCGTCCCTGGCGCCGCCACGACCTGGCCGCGCCGCAGGTCACCGCGGCGTACTCCGCGCAGCAGCATCGCGGCGTTGTCCCCGGCCTGGGCAGCCTCGAGCTGCTTGCCGAATATCTCCAGGCCCGTACAGACCGACGCGATGGTCGGGCCCAGGCCGACCACCTCGACCGGCTGGCCGAGCCGGACGCTGCCTTGCTCGACCTTGCCCGTGACCACGGTGCCCCGGCCGGTAATAGTCAGGACGCTCTCCACTGGCATCAGGAATGGCCGGTCAAGCTGCCGCTCCGGTAGGGGAATGGCCTCGTCCACCGCGTCCAGCAGGTCCCGCAGCCTGGCCATCCAGAAGGGGTCGCCCGCCAGTGCCCGGAGCGCGGAGACCCGGACCACGGGCACGTCCTCGCCCGGGTAGCCGTGGCTGGACAGCAGGTCCCTGACCTCAAGCTCGATCAGGTCGAGCAGCTCGGGGTCGTGCCCATCTCCGTCTTCCTCTGTCAGCGCATGCCAGCCTCACCGGGCGGCAGGAGTGATCCAGCGGAGCACGGTCCCTAGTGACCGGGCCCAGAACCGGCGGCGCGAGGCACCGCGACACACCCTCCCCTGTGGTTCTCCGCGAAGGGGGAGGGTCAGCCTCGAGCGCCGATGGCGGGCAAGACGAGCAGGGCAGCAGTCAGCGCGCGCAGCGGCAGGAAGCCGACGCGCGCGCGATACCAGACCCGGCCGAACATGTCACCAGCATGTCCGCCGCACCGGCCGCGCTCAACTGAATTTCCGCTTCAGAATGGCAGGCCGGGAAAGGGGTGCAGCTCGATGATCTCGGTGTCGATGAGCTCGCGCGGCGTGCAGATGACGAGCGCCTTCATGCCAGCCAGACGACCGCCGGCCAGGACGCGGCGAGCGAGCGGCGCGGCTAGCCGGCCGCCGGCTGACCCTCAAGCAGATCGAGGAAGCGCCGGCCGAACAGGTAGGCATCGCCTGGCCAGCGCGATGACAGGTAGTTGCCGTCCCGCATCGCGAAGGCGGCCGAGTCCTCGGCCGCCGTGCCACGGGACATCAGGCTGATCGGCCCGCTCCATGTACTTGGGCCGGCAGGTCGTCCGGCGGGCGGCAAGGACGCTGCGGCCGTCGCGACCTCCGTGACGTCGCGGTCAGGAAGCAGCATCAGCACTCGCACCGGCCAATTATCTCCCCGGCCGGCACGTGTGGTACTGATCGTTACCGAGCCCCAAGAACAAGGTACGACCCGAGTCCCGAGACTGCAGGAGGATGCTCGTGCGCTTCGCCTTCAAGACCGCGCCGCAGAACACGACCTGGGCGGACATGCTGGCCGTCTGGAAGGAGGCCGATGACATCGAGATCTTCGAATCGGGATGGCTCTTCGACCATTTCTACCCGATCGTCGGTGATTCGGCCGGCCCGTGCCTGGAGGGCTGGGCGGCGCTGACGGCGCTGGCGCAGGCGACGCAGCGGCTCAGGCTCGGCACGCTGGTCACCGGCATCCATTACCGGCATCCGGCGGTCCTGGCGAAGATGGCGGCCACCATCGACATCATCTCCGGCGGCCGCCTGGAGCTTGGAATCGGCGCAGGCTGGAACGAGGAAGAGTCCGGTGCCTACGGCATCGAGCTTGGCAGCAGGCGTGAGCGCAGCGACCGCTTCGAGGAAGCGTGCCAGGTACTGATCGGACTGCTGTCGCAGGAGACAACGGACTTCGACGGCACCTACTACCAGCTGACGAGTGCCCGGTGCGAGCCGAAGGGTCCGCAGCGCCCGCATCCCCCGATCTGCATCGGCGGCAGCGGCGAGCGCCGCACCCTGCGCACCACGGCGCTGTACGCGCAGCACTGGAACTTTGTCGGCGGATCGCCGGAGGACTTCGCCCGCAAGCGCGACGTGCTGTTCGCGCACTGCCAGGATGTAGGCCGCGACCCCGCCGAGATCACCTTGTCCAGCCACGTGCGGCTGAGCGCTGACCACGACGTGGCCGCCACCGTCGACCAGGTCACCGCGCTGGCGGCGGAGGGTCTCAACCTGGCCATCGTCTACCTGCAGCCGCCGCTGACCCCGGCGGTGCTTGCCCCGCTCGCGCAGGCGCTCGCCCCGCTGCGCTGACCCGCTGCGCTGACCCGGCGGCCTTGGGCTAGCCCGAGCAGGTCGATCTCCGGCACCCCGCGAGCGCGGCGGCCCTGGACGGCTCCAGGTCGGCAGCCACCACCCGCTGCCAGCGGCGCAGCCTGCGGAGCAGCCCCGCGCCGACCATGCTCGCCCGCGCCGACGGACCCGAGGGTGCTGGAGGCCGGGTCGGCCAGCGCGTGGGTGCCGAGCGCGGCGGCCAGGCCGGTCCGCCAGGCCGTGATGCTGGCCGGGTCGGCCAGCGCCAGCAGCTCGCCGGAGTCCAGGTCGTGCAGGCAGACCATGCCCCGCAGCGCGAGCTGGGCGGCAGCGAACGTCGCGTTCACCCTGACCGTGTAGGCGGGAAAACCGGGCCGCACGCCGGGCATCAGGCACGTCGCCGTGCCAGGTCCCGGCGGGTCGGTCCTGACCCGCAGCGGAGCCTGGGCCGGCGCGGGGCGCGGAAGCCTTCCTCCAGCGCTGCCAGCGCTTCGCCAGGATCGAGCGCGCGGTCCACGACCGAGCGGGTCAGCAGCAGGGTCACCGGCCTGATGCGCCGCTAGACCCCGGAGTCCGCGAGCTCGGCGATCACCTGGGCGTGGCACGGTTCGGGCACGCACCAGCAGCCCAGCCGGCACCCGCGGAGACCGGGAAGCAGCGCCAGCAGGTCAGGCCGGCCCAGCAGGTACTGCCGGTACCTGGCGAGAACCTCCTGGCGGCTAAGATCGCGGCCCGGCCGGAACGGACTGGCCAGCGGCGAGCCGGGCAGCTTCCAGCCGCCGCGATGCATGGCCCGTCCCCACATACACGACATCGGCGAATTCGGGATCGTCGCGGTGGCCCTTCAGGTTCACGACGCTCGTGGCGGTCAGGAGCCCTCGTCCTCTCGCTCGCAGCTAGCCAGGCTACGCCCATCCAGGTCGCGTCCGCCGTCACGAGTAGTTGCGGAACGCTGGCCAGGCACGCGACCAGGCGGACTTCAGTCCCGTGGCCAGATAGATCTGCGCTCCCTGCTCGTCGTCGCTAACCCCGAGCCCGTTCCAGAACGTTGCCACCAGTCGCACGTGAGTGAACTCGCGCCGCAGCAGCGCCGGGTCGACGTTGATCGCGATGGCCGCGGAGTCAGCTGCGGGCGGCGGACCCCACAGCCAGAAGGTGTTAGCGCCGCTGTAGACCTGCGGCAGGCCGGAGCCAGGACCGTACCGGTCTAGAGCCCCGGCCTCGCCATAGTTCCCGGCCAGGACCGTAGTGTGCCGGCGCAGCCCCGCCGGGAGTGCGTCGTACTCGCGCGCCATCAGCGCTACCTGCCTGGGCCAGGCGATCGACTCGGCCAGGTCATAGTTGATCTTCTGGAGCGGCACGGTGCGCAGCGCGCTGGCCGGGAGCACCGGCAGTGCCACCGGCAGGAACACCGCGGCCGAGAGCAGCATCGCGGCGCCCGCCAGCGCCGCGGGCCGGATCCGGCCCGCTAGCGGTTTCCTGGTGGCCAGCCAGCGCTCGACCGGCACGCAGCCGGCGGCGAGCAGGAAGGTGTATGCCCCGCCCGGGTAGTAGGCCTTGCCGCCGAGCACGAACTGCGCCGTGATCACGATCGCGCAGCCGATCGCCGCCGGGCGGAAGCGGCGGGCAGCCGGGCTGCGCAGCGACCAGACCAGGCCCGCCAGCCAGACCGGCGTCAGGGCCAGACCGGTGAATAGCACCTGGGCCTGCCAGTAGGTGCTCCGGTTGTGCCAGGCCTGGGTCTGCAGCGCTCGGAACACGGCCAGGTTCGGCCAGCCGTGCGCGGCCTGCCAGGCAACGTCGGGCACGGCGAGGGTCGCAGCCAGCACCAGGCCGAGCACAAGGTAGCGGCTGCGCAGCAGGCGGCGCGCGTCAGTGACGAGGAAGCCGACGGCCAGCGAGACGACGAGGAACGCGATGTTCCATTTCGCGTCTGCGGCGATCCCCGCGCAGCCGCCCACCGCCAGCCACCAGCGCGGATCCTGGCTGGCGAGCAGGCGGGTGACCAGCAAGAGCAGGACGGCCCAGAACACGAAATCGGGCATCGTCGTGGTCAGCTCGTGCATCGCGGCAATGTACTCACCGCAGGTCGCGGCGGCGAGCGCAGCCAGCAGCTGCCCGGTCCTGCCCGTGCCGAGTGTCCGGCTGATCGCGGCGGTGACCACCACGATCGCGGCGAGCCCGAGCGCGGGCACCAGCCGGAGGCCGACGAGCGAGTCACCGGTCAGGGCGGCCGAGATCCGCGCGATCAGCGGGGTGAGCGCGGGCTGGTCGACGTAGCCGAATGCCAGGTGCTTTCCCGCGGCGAGGAAGTAAAGTTCGTCCCGCACGTAGCCGTAGCGGCCGCTGAAAGCCAGCTCCAGGCAGAAGGCGCCGATGGCGATCAACGCGATACCGCGTCTGGGGGAGCGCGGCCAGCGTTCGGTCAGCGGCGAAGCGTGCACGTCAGTGATTGCGTTCATGCGGCCATCGTGGCCGCGCGGGAGGCCGTTTCGCTTCGGGCGCATTACTGATTCGCTGGCTACGCCACCGGGTGGGCAGCCGCAGGCCGGCGACGCCGGTACTCCTCCTTACGGCCGGCCGGCCGGCTCAGCCTCTCGGGCGATCCCCGGCGGTCGCGGCGGACATACGATCAGGGCGTGAAGAGGCCGACAGAGCCGGAGGTCGCGCGCCCGCGCTGGCTGAGTGCCGCGGATCCGCGACGGCTGATGGTGGCGGGCCCGGCCGGGCCGACGGCCCGGGTGGCCGCGCTGCCGCAGCGGCGGCAGGAGCTGATCCAGGACGCCGGCCTCGCGATCGCACTGGCCGCCGTGAATGTCGTCTCGCTGCTGCCGTACCGGCATCAGCTCCATCCGCTCTGGCTGGCCCTTGTCCTGGTGGCCGCCGAGGCCATTCCGCTCGCGTGGCGCCGCGCGCATCCGGTTCGCGCCGCGGTCGTCATCGGCGCGGCCCGAGTCGCCTACGACCGGCTCCAGTTCGGCTTCGCGCCGTTCCCGCTCGGACCCGCGATCGCGTTCTACACGATCATCGACCGGTGCGGTCCTGCCTGGCGGCGGATCGCCTGCCTGCTCGTGATCATCGGGGTCACGCTCTCGCAGCTGACGCCCGGGCACAGCCAGCCGTACGACGCGATGTTCCAGGCGTTCATCTTCATCACCGCCTGGGCCGCCGGGGTGCTGAGCCGGACCAAGCGCGCGAGCCTGCGGGCCGCCGAGACGAGGGCGGACCGCGCCGAGGCCGAACTCGACCAGCAGGCGGCGCGCGCCGCCGCGGCCGAGCGCACCAGAATCGCGCGCGAACTGCATGACGTCGTGGCGCATCACGTCAGCCTGATGGCCGTCCAGGCGGAGGCGGCAAGCGCACTGCTTCCCGCCCGGCCCGACGACGCGCGGCGGTCGGTGGAGATCATCAGCGATACGGCCAGGCAGGCCCTGACCGAGCTGCGCCGGCTGCTCGGGGTGCTGCGCGGGCCTGCCGAGCGGCTGGAAACCGCGCCGTCCGTGTCCCTCGCGGACCTCGGCACGGTGCTCGACCAGGTGCGCGACGCCGGCCTGCAGGTCGACCTGGACATTGTCGGCGCGCCGTACCAGCTGGCGCCCAGCATCGACCTGACCGCCTACCGCATCGTCCAGGAGGCTCTGACGAACACGCTCCGGCATACCGCCGCGACCCGGGCCAGCGTCACCCTGAGCTACGAGCCCGGTTACCTCGGCATCGGCGTCACCGATCGCGGCCCGCGCCGGGCGAGCCCCGAGCCGCCCGGGAACGGCGGCGCGCCAGGCAACCACAATGGCAGCTCGGCAGACCGTCACGAGGGCAGCGCGGCAGGCAGTCACGAGGGCAGCGCGGCCAGAACCGGCCCCCGCCTGACCGGATCCGGGTTCGGCCTGGCCGGGATCGCGGAGCGAGTGGCCTCCTGCGGCGGCAGCCTCACGGTGGGCCCGATTTCGGAGGACGGCTTCTCCGTTACCGCCCGGCTGCCCGCGCTATGACCGTGCCCGACCACCCCCGCTCAGGCCAGGCCGGCCCAGACCGGCCGGTGCCAGACCAGCCCGGCCCGATCCGGGTGCTCGTCGTCGACGACCAGGAACTGGTCCGCGCGGGTTTCTGCGTCATACTCGACACCGCCGACGGGATCACTGTCGCGGGCGAGGCGGCGGACGGAGCGGCGGCCGTGGCGCAGGCAGCCGCGCTCCAGCCGGACGTGGTGCTCATGGACGTGCGCATGCCGGGCATGGACGGGCTCGAGGCGGCCAGGCTGATCACCGCCGGACCTGCCGCTCCGCCGGAACACTGCCCGCCCAAAGTCGTCATGCTGACGACCTTCGACCTCGACGACTACGTCTACGAGGCCCTGCGCGCCGGGGCCAGCGGCTTCCTGCTCAAGGACTCGCCCAGGGCAGACCTGATCGCTGCCGTCCGCGCCGCCGCGGCTGGAAACGCCCTGCTGGCGCCATCGGTGACCCGCAGGCTGATCGAGGCGTTCGCCCGCCGTCCGCCCGAGACCGCGCCGTCGCCGACCCGGCTGGCCACCCTGACCGCCCGGGAGCGCGATGTCCTGCTGCTGCTCGCGCGAGGGCGCAGCAACGCGGAGATCGCGGCGGCCCTGTTCGTCAGCGAGGCCACGGTGAAGACCCATGTCGGCAACCTGCTGGCCAAGCTCGGCCTGCGCGACCGGGTGCAGGCCGTGATCCTCGCCTACGAGACGGGCATGGTGGTACCCGGCGACCCGTCAGGCGGGGGACAGCTGGGCCGCTGACGGCACGCGTGCCGCGCCGGCGCCGCACGTGGCACTGCCCCATCCGCAGCTGGATATCGTTGTCAAACATGTCCATCATCGGCATCGCGTCGTCGCGGCCGTGCGTCTGGTCGCTGGCGTCGTTCGGCTCGGCGATGACGGGGTCGGGCACGTCAGTCACCCGGGCGTCACGCTTCGCGTGCCAGGTCGGCCTGTACCGGAATGGCCTGCCCGCCGTGTTCCTCGAAGGACCGGGCGGCCGCCGCGATGCCGTCATCTTCGGCCGCCACGATCAGGTCGAACCCGCCCGGTGGCGAATTGCACCGCCAGTTCGTAGCCGATCCCGCTCGATGCTCCCGTGACAACGGCGGGGCGGCCGGCTCGCCGGTACTTCCATGATTCCTCTCCCGTAGTTCTGTTCCGGATTTCCTGGCTGGCGTGCCCGTCAGGTCAGGTGCCAGCCCCGATCCGGGCGGCGCTCTTGGTTGCCTGCGGGTGACCGGCCCGCACGGCGGCCTGGCGCTCGGTCTCGGCGTTCAGCTCGCCGCCGATCAGCACGGCGAGGCCGGTCAGGTAGAGCCAGAGCATCAGGATCACCACGCCAGCGAGCGCCCCGTAGGTCTTGCCATACGAGCCGAACTTGGCCACGTAGAAGGAGAAGCCGAGCGATGCCGCCAGGAAGATCACCGTGCCGATCAGACCGCCCGGGCTGACCCACTGCCAGCGCGGCGACTCGCGGTTCGGCCCGATGAAGTAGTAAGCGGAGAACAGCAGCGAGACGAAGATGACCGTGATCAGCCACCGAGCCACGTTCCACGCGATCGTAAAGGTCGTGGCGTGCAGCGAGAGATGACCTTCGATGGCCGTGCCGAGCGGGGCGCCGAACACGACCAGGACGGCCGCGACACCGCCGAGCACGAGCGTGGCCAGCATGAGCTCGAGCGCGCGCAGCCGCTTGGCGATGAACGTCCGGTCGCCCGGCACGTCGTAGGCGATGTCGAGGGCGGTCTGCATGGCCACCATCCCGCTCGAGGCGCTCCACAGCGCCAGCACGACCGCGATGACGACCACGGTCAGCGACCCGTGCGAGGTCCGGCTGGTAGCGGAGTGGACAGCCTGGGTGAAGACGTTCGAGGCTCCGGGCGGCAGCGCCTTGCTCAGCCCTCTGACCAGCCGGTGCAGGGTGCCGCTGCCGAACTGGACCAGTGAGGCGACGCCGAGGAGCGCGATCAGGGACGGGAACAGGGCGAGGAACCAGCTGTACGCCAGGCTGCCCGCCGTCATCGTGCACCGATCGGACTTGAATTCCCTCAGCGTGCGGCGGAAGGTAGCTCCCCAGCCTGAGCCGCCGATCTCCGGCGGCGTGCTCGGACCCGGCGCTCCCTCGACCTGCGGCGGTATGTCGCTGGCCTGCTGCTCACGACCACGGGCCGCCTTGCGGCTGCGTGCACTCATCCTGTCCTCCAGATCGCGCCCTGGACCGCTTGCGCGATGTCGGCTACCGCGGCGGGAACGGCAAGCACGCCGTGGCGCCCGATTTCGGCCGCGACCTTGCGAAGCTGGCCGGCCGGATCGGCTAGCTGGCCAGGCGCCTGCATCGCCTGCGTGGTCACGGCCCGCGTCACTCGCACGGCCGCGCCGAGCACCTGCTCGGCCTGCTGCTCCGCCTGGTCGGCGAGCCGCTGCCTGATGTCGGCCTTGTCGGCAGCCCCGGCGACCACCGCCCCGGCGACGGCCGGTTCCTGCGTCGTCATCGCTGCGCCTTCTCCCTGATCTCCCTGACGTCGGCCTGGACGTTGCTGACGGCCTGCTCGGCCACCGGCGGCGTCGCCCGGCGCAGGCGGCCCGCCCCGGCCAGTCCCGCGCCGGCCGAGACGGCCAGCAGCGCAGCGCCGGCAATCAGTGCCGCGAGCCAGGCGGATATGGCGCCGCTGATCGCGATGATCACCGCCACGATTCTTGACCAGATCGCCGACCGAGCGCTCGCCCGCGGACGGCGCAGGACCGTTTCCCTCGTTCACGCGTCACCTCCGTCCGCCCGCACTACCCGGTCACCGGCGCGGCTAACGCCAGGGCGGCGGCGAATGCCAGGGGGTTCTAAAGCGGCCTTTGCGGTGTCACACTGCGAAGGTGTACGACTTCGACGTCCTGGTGATCGGCTCGGGCCCTGGCGGTCAGAAGGCGGCGATCGCCGCCGCGAAGCTGGGCCGCCGGGTGGCGATCATCGAGCGCACCGACATGTTCGGCGGAAGCTGCTCGTGTCGCTGGAGGACCGGACCCTGCTGGGCGTGCATGTCTTCGGCACCGGCGCCACCGAGCTGGTCCACATCGGCCGGGCGGTGATGGGATGCGGCGGCACCGTCGACTACCTGGTAGATGCCGTGTTCAACTACCCGGCGCTGGCCGAGTCCTACAAGGTCGCGGCGCTCGACGCGACCAACAAGATGCGCGAGATCGCGCGGTTCTCCTGAACTGGGAGCCAATCCCCTAGGGGTAATACCAGGGATCTTCCCGATGGCCCGCCGCCTCCGGCGCCGCCACGATGAAGCTTATGAATCCAATTGTTGCTTCTGATCGGTGCCTGATCGAGTGCCGGGACGTGCACCGGTCATTCGGCCAGACCCCGGCGCTGCGGGGCGCCAGCGTGTCGGTGGCGGACGGTGAGGTCCTGGCCGTGACGGGCCCGAGCGGGTCGGGCAAGTCGACCCTGCTGCACTGCCTGGCCGGCATCCTCCGGCCGGACAGCGGCGAAGTCTGGTTTGACGGCCAGCGGCTCGACCAGCTCAGTGACAGGAAGCGCTCGGTGCTCCGCCGCACGGCCTTCGGCTTCGTCTTCCAGTTCGGCCAGCTGGTACCCGAGCTGACCGCGGCCGACAACATCGCCATGCCGCTCGTGCTGGATCGCGCACATCGCCGGTCGGCCTACCGGCAGGCAGCCTGGTGGCTGGAACGGCTTGGCCTGGACGACCTGGGCGGCAGGCGCACCGGGGAGCTCTCCGGCGGGCAGGCGCAGCGGGTAGCGATTGCCCGGGCGCTGGTGGGGCAGCCGCACGTCGTCTTCGCCGACGAGCCGACGGGCTCGCTCGACTCGGTGACCGGGCGGATGGTCATGGATCTGCTGGTGGGCATCGCCAGCGAGGAAGGCACGACGGTGGTGCTGGTCACCCACGATCCCGGAGTCGCCGCCTATGCCGGCCGCGAGGTCGTGGTCAGTGACGGCAGGGTCGCCGCGAGCGTCGAAGGGGTCAGGTAATGGTGCGGCTCGGCCTCCGGCTGACCTTGCGCAGCGGCCGGGAAGCGCTGACCAGGCTCGTGGTGACCTCGGCCGCCGTCGCTGTCGGCGTCGCGATCATGCTCGCCGTCCTGGCGGACTTTCACGCCTTCGAGGTGACCGGCAGCCGGCCCGACTGGGAAGGCACTCAGGCGATGGCGGCCGGTCACCAGTCGCGAGCCGGGACAGAGCTGTGGAACTACAGCGACGAGGTCTTCAGGGGCCAGACGATCGAGCGGCTCGACGTCGCCGCGCTCGGGCCGAAGGCGCCGGTACCGCCCGGCCTATCCCGGCTGCCAGGCAGCGGGCAGTACGACGCCTCGCCGGCCCTGGCGGCGCTGATCCGCAGCGTGCCCCGCGACCAGCTGGCCGATCGCTTTCCTGGGTCGCTGGCCGGCCGGATCGGCAGCACGGCGCTGACCGGTCCCGACGAGCTCGTGATCTACGTCGGCGGCCCGGCATCGACGCTGGCCGCGCTGCCCGGCACGATCCGGGTCGACAAGATCGCGACCTCGCCCGGCACGCAGGTCTGGTCGCCCTACTTCCGCGACGCCTTCGTGGCTGGCGCGCTGGCCTTCCTGTTCCCGATCCTCATCCTGATCGGCACCGCGACCAGGCTGGCATCCGCCCGCCGCGAGGAACGCTACGCGGCCATGCGGCTGGTCGGCGCGACCGCGCGCGACGTCAGCGCGATTGCCTCGGTCGACGCGGTCATCAGTGCCCTGTGCGGCGCCGCGGCGGGGATCGGCATCTTCGCGCTCGCCCAGTCGGCCCTGGCGGGGACGGCGATTACCAGTGCCGTGTACTTCCCGTCCGAGGTCACGCCGACGATCTGGGGCTATCTGGGCGTACTCGTCGCCGTGCCAGCCGCCTCGGCCGTCGCGTCGCTGCTGGCCCTGCGCCGGGTGCGGATCTCGCCGCTCGGCGTGAGCCGCCGGGTGTCGGCACCGGCGCCGCGTGCCTGGCGGGTCCTGCCGCTCAGCGCCGGGGTCGCCCTGTTCGTCGCCGGCATCCTGCTCACCAGCGACCAGAACATCGGCGCCCCGGCCTTTCCCGGCCTGCTCCTCATCCTGATCGGCCTGGTCGTGGCCGGCCCCTGGCTCACCTCGCGCGCTGCGCAGCTGCTGGCCCGGTTCAGTCGCGGAGCGTCACCGATCTTCGCGGCCCGGCGGCTGTCGGACAACCCGAAGGCCGCGTTCCGGTCGGTCAGCGGCCTGGTGCTCGCCGTCTTCCTCGGCACCGTCGTCGCCGCGCTACTGCCTGCCGTCAACGCGACGACGGCGACGCCGAGCGCGAAGGCCCTGAGCAACGTCATCCTCGACGGGTTCATGATCAGCCCGGTGTGCGGCAACAACGTCAACTGCACGGGCTCGGGCCCGGCTCAGTTCGGGCCGGGCGCGTCGCCGCTGGCCCGGAAGATGGCGCTCGACGGCCTGCCGGCGGCGGAAGGTGCCAGCCTGGTCGCACAGCTCCGGGCGCTGCCCGGCGCGACCACGGTTCCGATCTACTCGCTGCCACCGGGCGCGACGGCTGGCCAGGCCGGACCGGGCGGCGCGCCTGGCCCTACGGGCCCGGGCGGCTCCGCGGGCTCGGCCGGCCCGGTCGACGCGATCGTCGGCTGCGCGGGCATGCGGGCGCTGGCCGCGCTCGGCGAGTGCGCGCCGGGTATGCGCGTGGTCGAGGCGACCGCGGGGAACCTGTACGGCGACAACCCGACGTACACCACCCAGCCCATAGTCAGCGGGCGCAGTCCGGCCTACACCGGCGGCTTGCGCGGCCTGTACCTGCAGGCCGTGCTCATCAAGGTGAACAGTCAGGCCACGCTGGAGCGGGTGCGCACGTTCCTGATCACCCATACGCGCCACTCGGTGTCGGGCACGGCGCCGCGGACGTTCGGCGAGGCGGTCCAGGCCCGGCTGGGCGTCGCCACCACGGTGCAGCGGCTGGTGGACATCGCGGTCGCCTTGACGCTCATCGTGGCGGGCTGCAGCCTGGCGGTCGCGGTGGGCGGCGGCCTAGTCGAGCGGAAGCGGCCGTTCACGATGCTGCGCCTGACCGGAGCGCCGACGGCGACGCTGTACCGGGTCGTGCTGGCCGAGGCAGTCCTGCCGCTCGTCGCCGCCACCGTGGTCGCGGCCGGCACCGCCTACGGCATCTCGGTGCTGACGGCGGCGAAGATGGCGCCGGCCGGAACGCCCGTGCCGGACCTCGGTCACGTCTACTACCTGACCATGGGCGCCGGCCTGGTCATCTCGCTGCTGGTCATCGGCGCGACGCTGCCGCTGCTCGGCCGGATCACCGGACTGGACAACGTCCGGTTCGAGTAGTATCGCGATCCGAACAGCCCCGATCCGAACAGCCCCGATCCGAACAGCCCCGATCCGAACAGCACTGTCCGAACAGCCCCGATCCGAACAGCACTGTCAGAACCGCACGTAGTCGTACTCGACCGGAAGGTCGTTGATCCCGACCGGCGGCGGCGTGAGCCAGGAGGCGACCTCGCCAGGCTCGTAGTGCGGCACCATCAGCTCGGCTACCCGGGCACGGTCATCGGCGGTCGGCAGCCAGCCGGCCGCCGACCCGCGCCATTCCGCCTCGTCGGCCATTTCGCCGGCCGGGCTGATGAAGTGCCCGGCGAACGCGCCGACGCCGCGGTTGAAGCCCGGATGCGGCAGCATGAGCCGCTGGTCGAGCCCGGCCTTCTCCAGCTCCGAATTCCACTTCCGCAGGCCGCGCTCGCAGTCCGCCACGTACTCGTCGCGCAAGTCCAGGTTGAGCGCGGTCAGCGCCGGCACGGTGCGAGCGGAGATGACCCCGTCGGCCACCACGGGCACTTCGGCGGTCGCGCCGGTCAGCACGTGGTCGTCGTGCCGCCTGGTCTCCATCCACCGGCCCTTCAGCCCAGCGGTGAAGTACGCCGCCGCGTTGGAGGACGTCTCCGAGCCGAACAGGTCCAGCGACAGCGAGTACTGCAGGTTCAGGTACTTCTGGATTACCGGGAGCGGGATCGCGCCGTAGGCCCAGATGTCGTCGGTCCCGTGCTCGGCCGTCACCGCCGCGCTGCGCTGTACCACGCGCTGCACCCCGGTGGTGCCCACGAACATGTGGTGCGCTTCCTCGCGGAGCATGAACTCGCAGGTCCGCGAGAGCGGATCGAACCCGGACTCCTTGAGCGTGCCGAGCTGGTACTTGCCGTCCCGGTCGGTGAAGTAGGTGAACATGAAGAACGACAGCCAGTCGGTGGTCTCCACGTTGAACGCGCCGAGGATCCGCGGGCTGTCCGGATGCCCGGAGTGGCGGCGCAGCAGCTGCTCGGCCTCCTCCCGGCCGTCCCGGCCGAAGTAGGCGTGCAGCAGGTACACCATCGCCCACAGGTGCCTGCCCTCCTCGACGTTGACCTGGAACAGGTTGCGCAGGTCGTACAGGCTCGGTGCGGTGGCGCCGAGGTGGCGCTGCTGCTCGACCGAGGCGGGCTCGGTGTCACCCTGGACCACGATCAGCCGCCGCAGCTCGCTGCGGTACTCGCCGGGGACCTCCTGCCAGGCGGGCTCGCCCATGTGCTGTCCGAACGGGATCTGCCGCGGCTCGCCGCCCCGCTCGGACAGGAAGATGCCCCACCGGTACTGCTCCATCGGGACCCTGGCCCAGCTGGCCCAGCCGTCCCGGCCGATCGCGACCGCGGTGCGCAGGTAAACGTCCCTGGTCGGCAGGGACGGGCCGAGCGCGGCCCACCAGTCGAGGAACCTGGGCTGCCAGGACTCCAGTGCCCGCTGCAGCTTGCGATCGGTGGCCAGGTCGACGTTATTCGGAATCCGCTCGCTGTAGTCGATGACGCTGACCGGCCCGTCCGGCTGGGGGGCGGGCCCGGTGAGGGCGGGCCCGGTGAGTTCGCTGTCAGTCATGGTTCAGACCCGCTTCCGGTCGAAGTCGGCCCGCTGCCCGGTCCCGTACCTGCGCAGCGCTCCCGCAGGACCGGACGCGTTAGGCCGCAGGAAGATCCAGTTCTGCCACGCCGATAGCCGGCCGAAGATCTTCGTTGCGGCAGATTCGGCACCGGCGAATCGCAGGCTTGCCTCCATGCCGGACAGCGCGTCGGGGGAGAACCCCGCCCGCTCGGACACGACCAGCCGGATCTCATCGTCCCAGTCCAGGTCGTCCGGCGCGGCGGTGACCAGGCCGAGCTCGACGGCCTCGGCCGCGCCGAGCTGCTTGCCCGTGACGGCGAGCGCGGCCTCGAGCTCCCGCTCGGCCCGGCCGAACCTGATCGCCAGCCTGGTCGCTCCGCTCGCCGCCGCCAGCGGCCCGGCGTTCATCGCCCCGAGCGCCAGCACGGCGGGCTCACCTGGCCCTTCGCCGAATACCCCGTCGAGCATGTACTGCCGGTCGGCGGCGAGCGCCAGCTCGAGCAGGGTCCCGGCGAAGCAGCTGCCCGGCTCGATCAGCGCGATCAGGGACCGGCTGGACGCGTCCAGCCTGCGCAGTGTCCGCTTCCACAGCGCGGTGATCTGCGTGGCCAGCCAGTCGCCGCGCTCGGAGAGCAGGTCGTCGGTGGCCAGGACGGCTGCCGGGTCGCCGGTCGTCTTCAGCAGCCAGGTGCCGAGCTCGGGCTCGGTGAACCGCAGCCTGCTGATCGCGTCGTCGAGCTCGCGGGCGGCGGCCAGCGGCCAGGCCGCGGCCGCTGCGTCGTGCAGCGCGGTCAGGTCGGCCGGCGCCGCGGCCGGCCCGGCGATGGTGATCGTGGCCGTCCCCGCGCGCCGGTCGAGGTCGACGCGCACATGCTCGTACCGCAGGCTGTCGTCCGATGGATAACAAACCAGCGGGGTGAGCTCGATCCCCGCGTCGCCGGTCGCCCCGCCGGCCGGCCCGGCCTGCGCCGGCGCCTGCGTCATCGCCCGCTCGGCGAGCTGCTGAGCCGCGGCCCTGAAGTCCGTCGGCCGGGCGATCTCGTCGACCAGCCGCCAGTCGACCGCACGCTGGCCCCTGACCCCCTCGGCGGTGGTAGCGAACACGTCGGCCAGGTCGCGCCGGACGCGGCGCTTGTCGGTGAGCCTGGTCAGCCCGCCGGTGCCGGGCAGCACACCGAGCAGCGGCACCTCGGGCAGCGCGACGGTGGACGAGCCGTCGTCGGCCAGCAGGATCCGCTCGCAGGCGAGCGCGAGCTCGTAGCCGCCGCCTGCCGCCGTCCCGTTCAGGGCGGCGATGTAGACCTGGCCGCAGGCGCTGGCGTCCTCGATCGCGGCGAGCGTCTCGTTGCAGAACTTGCAGAAGTTGACCTTGAAGGCGTGCTCGGACTGGGCCAGCATGCCGATGTTGGCACCGGCGCAGAACATCCGGTCCAGCTCACTGGTCATGATCACCGCCCGGACCTGCGGATAGCTGAACCGCAGCCGCTGGACGGCGTCGCTCAGCTCGATGTAGACGCCGAGGTCGTAGCTGTTCTTCTTGAGCTCGTAGCCAGGCGCTGTCGTCGCGGCCTGGTCAACGTCGAGGGTCAGGGTGGCGACCGGGCCGCCGGCGTCCAGCCGCCAGTGCCGGTACGAGCCAGGTTCGGTGGCGAAGCTGATATCGGGCACGGTTCTATCCTGACGTGCTACAGCTATCTGGGCAAGTGACCGATTTCTGTAGATGATCGGCTGCGGCTAGGCTACGGGATTTGTGACGGATGAGCGAGGTTCGCAGCAGCAGGCCGCCTACCGGCAGCGGCCATTCCCGGTCCCGGCAGGCGCGATGGAGCTGCTGCTGGTCCGGCACGGCCAGTCGGAGGCGTACCTGGAAGGCACGTCGTTTCCGCTGGCGGACGGGCACGGCGACCCGCCGCTGTCCGCGCTCGGCCAGGAGCAGGCACAGCGGGCCGGCGAGCGGCTCGCGACGGCCGGCATCGACGCGATCTACGTGACGACGCTCCAGCGGACCGCGCAGACGGCGGCCCCGCTGGCCGAGCGGCTCGAGCTGGCGCCACGGGTCGAGGCCGGCCTGCGCGAGGTCTTCCTCGGCGAGTGGGAAGGCGGCCTGTATCGCAAGCTGGTCGCGGAGAATCACCCGATCGCGCAGCGGATGTTCGCCGAGGAGCGCTGGGACGTGATCCCCGGCGCCGAGTCGCTGCTCGCGTTCGACGGCCGGGTGCGGGCCGCGATCAGGCGGATGGCGGCCGACCACCCGGGCCAGCGGGTAGCCGCCTTTACGCACGGGGGAGTGATCGGCCAGGTGCTCGCCATGGGCAGCGACTCGCGGCCGTTCGCCTTCAACACCGCGGATAACGCCTCGATCTCCCGCCTCATCATCACCTCGGACCGGTGGTGGGTGCGGAGCTTCAACGACACCGCGCACCTGGAGGACCTGGCCTGACCGAGCTCCCCGGCCAGCCGACCAGCGGCCGTCAGCGGCCGGTCGCCGAGCCTGCCGCCGCCGATCCCGCCGATAGCTGCGTCCAGCAGCGGCCCGCGCCGTCGCGCCATCGCGCGTGCCGGGCGGCGAACAGCCCCGCGGCCTCGGCGCCCAGCCATCCCGGCGGCAGCAGGTCGCGGGGGAGCCGCGGGTCGAGGAACGGGAACCGGCGCCACTCGTGAACCAGCAGTGTCTGCGCGGTCAGCGTCTGCGCGGCATCCGCCGGCTCGACGGGCGTGAACGTGTCGATGAACTGCTCATAGCGGGCCTCGACGGCGCGCAGGTCCCAGGCCAGCGCCACGACATCGGCGGGCGCGCCGATGCCGCCGTAGCTGGCGATGAAGGACATCGCCTTCCCGGCCAGCCCCAGCTCGTCCAGGATGCGGCTCGCCTCCTGCTCGCGGCCCGGGTCGGGGCTGACCCAGACGCCGCCAGGCAGCGCGCCGAATCCGGCCCAGGTCAGCTGAGTCCGCGCCCGGTGCCGGTCCTCCCGCCCGGCTTCCGGCGCCCCGGTCAGCAGGACGAGCCAGCGGCCGTCCCAGTCCGGTCCGTCCTGGCCGAAGGTGTAGATCCGGCGCGCGCCCTCGGTCAGCAGGCGCCGGCCAGCGTCGGTCAGCTCCCACATCGCCAGCCGGCCATGCCGCCGCGAGGTGATCCAGCCCTCAGCCGCGGAGCGGGCCAGCGCCTGCCTGGCGGCCTTCTCCGCCACCCCGAGCAGCGCGAGGACGCGGACGAGGGTCGCGGTCCAGACCGGCTCGCCGCCCGGCAGGACGTACTCGCCGAGCACGGTGAGCAGCAGCGAGCGCGCGCTCGGCTGGCGA
>DATKQH010000109.1:0-3964 GCA_035532775.1 Streptosporangiaceae bacterium | reverse complement strand
GGTCGTCGAGACGGACGGCGAGCTCTGCCGTTGCGGCAGCCGGGGCTGCCTGGAGACCGTGGCGAGCAGCCGCGCCGTGCTGGCGCGCCTCGAGCTGCTGCGCGGCGAGCCCGTCTCACTCGAGGCGGCCGTCGAAGCGTTCCGGCAGGGAGACGAGGTCATCCGGTCCGTCGTTCTCCAGGCCGGCGACCGGCTCGGGACCGCCGTCGCCGCGCTCGTCGGCGCGCTGGACGTCCACCGGATCGTGTTGGCAGGCACCATGGCCGCCTTCGGCGAGCCGTGGCTCGATGCCGTCCGGGCCGCGCTGCGCCACGGCGCACTGCCCGCGCTCGCCCGCCAGGCGAGGCTCGAGCTCGGCGGTGTCGACGACATCGTCGTCCTTGGCGCATCCGCACTGCTCATGACGCGCGAGCTCGGGCTGAACCTCCGCCCGTCCCGCGCACCCCGCCCCGCCGAGCCGGTGGCGGTCCCGTGAACGAGCCGGAGGTGCGCACGGAGGAGGAATGAAGGGCCGAGGACACGGAGGCAACGGCCGCGGAGCGCGGAACCGGTCCGTCACCGTCCCGCAGGGTCGCGGGACATGTCGTGGGGGAATGCTGGACAAGCACGAGGAGAGGCTGGCGTGAGAGCCAAGAGTCTGGTACCGATCGCATTTCTGGCCGTGGTGGGCCTTACGGGCTGCTCGAGCGCCGCGACGCAGGCGCCGACGCAGGCCGCGCCCGCCGGCTCGCAGGCTGCACCCGCGGGCTCGCAGGCCGCCACCCCGGCGCCGGCCACGCAGGCGGCGAGCAGCGGCACCCTGACGGTGTGGCTGATGAAGGGCTCACTGCCCGACGAGACGGTCGCGACGCTGAACACGCAGTTCCAGGCCGCGCACCCGGGCTGGACCGTCGACTACCAGGTGCAGAACTGGGACGGCATCGTCGCCAAGCTGACGACCGCGCTCGCGAGCAACAATCCGCCCGACATCGTCGAGCTGGGCAACACGCAGGCGGTCACGTTCGAGCAGGCCGGCGCGCTGATGGACATCAGCTCTCAGCGCCAGGCGCTCGGCGGCGGAACCTCCAACGACAGCGCCACGGCCGACGAGGCGTGGCTGGGGTCGCTGAACGACACGTCGATCTGGGAAGGCAAGCTCTACGCGATGCCGTTCTATGCCGGCGACCGCCTGGTCATCTACAACAAGACGCAGTTCGCCGCCGCCGGGATCGATCCGGCCACGATCACCAGCAAGGACAAGATGATCGCCGCGGCGAAGACGCTGCAGGCGAAGTACGCGAGCGTCAAGGACTACTCCGGCCTCTACACGGCCGGCCAGAACTGGTACGAGCTGCTGCAGTTCATCTGGGACCGCGGCGGTGATGTGGCCGTCGACCAGAACGGCACGTGGAAGGCGACGCTGGAGTCGCCCCAGGCGATGCAGGGCATCCAGGACTACGTCGACTACTACAAGGCCGGCTCCACGGGCCCGGCCGACAACGACGAGATGAACCCGCCCGAGTACGACATCTTCCACCAGGGCAAGGCCGGCATGTTCATCGGCAACGGCTGGGAGATCGGCAGCGCCGTCGGGACTGACGGCAAGCTCAAGGCCGACGAGGTCGGCGTGTTCGCGATCCCGAGCGCCACCGACGGCAAGACGGCCCCGGTGTTCCTGGGCGGCTCGGACCTCGGCATCGCGGCGAACAGCAAGAACCAGCAGCAGGCGCTCGACTGGCTGAAGCAGCTGAACACGGACGCGGGCCAGCAGCTCCTGATCAAGGCCGGCTGGATCCCGTCGCTGAAGACGGCGGCGGCCAACATTCCGGCCGACAACCCCATCCTCCAGGTCCAGGCGAAGGAAGCGGCGGCCGGGAGCAAGTCGACCCCGAACGACCCGCGCTGGGCGTCGGTCGAGGCCAACAATCCCATCAAGTCGATGCTGACCCAGATCCTGACCGGCAAGGCGAGCATCGCCGACGCCGCGAAGGCCGCTGACCAGTCCATCGACCAGATCCTGAACACGCCGCTCTAGGCGACACGCGGCAGCGAGGCGGAGCGTCGAGATGGCTGACACGATGCGGGCGCAGGTCGAGGACCTGTCTCCGGTGACGGTCGGACGTCGCGGCGCTCCCTCTCGCCCACGTACGGCAACGTCCGCCATGCGACGGGCACTGCCGTACCTGGCGATCCTGCCCACGCTGGGCACGTTCCTGATCCTGCTGGGATACCCGGTCCTGCTGGTCATCCTGCTGAGCTTCCAGAAGTACAACCTGGCCGAGCTCTTCAACCACCGGACGATCTGGATCGGGCTCGACAACTACCGCGAGATCCTGGGCAATCCCGAGTTCATCTCCGTCGTCATCAGGACATTCCTGTTCACGATCGCGAACGTCGCGCTGACGATCGGGCTGGGCACCCTCGTGGCGCTGCTGCTGGACCGCCTCGGCCGGTGGATGCGTCTCGCCGTGTCCATGGCGATGGTCCTGGCCTGGTCCGTGCCGGCCGTGACCGGCAGCGTGATCTTCCAGTGGCTGTTCGACAGCAAGTTCGGCGTCGTCAACTGGGCGCTGAACACCATCGGCCTGTTCGGCGACTTCACGAACCATTCGTGGTTCGACTCCGGCCTCTCGACGTTCGCGATCATCACCATGCTCATGGTCTGGCAGGCGGCCCCGTTCGTCGCGTTCAGCCTCTTCGCCGGCATCGGCTCCATCTCGAAGGAGCAGTACGAGGCGGCACGCGTGGACGGAGCGGGCGAGTGGGCCGTGTTCCGCTGGATCACGCTCCCGTCGCTCGCGCCGCTGTTCATGATCCTGACGTTCCTGTCGTCGATCTGGGACTTCAAGGTGTTCACGCAGATCTGGACGATGCGGCAGGGCGGTCCCAACAACGAGACCGTCACGCTGGCCATCTACGCCTACCAGGTCGGCATCGCCGGGAACCGGTTCGGCATCGCGGCGGCCGTGTCGTGCGTCATGGTCGCGCTGCTGCTGGTGGTGCTCGTGCCGTACATCCGCAGCATGGTCCGCACGCAGGAGGGAGCATGAGCCGCCGGCGGCTCCGCCGCGCCATGATCAACGGCGTCGCGGCCCTCGTGTTCGTCCTGTTCGCGTTCCCCGTCTACTGGATGGTGAACTCGGCGTTCAAGCCGCCGGACGAGATCCAGACGTACGTCCCGGTCTTCCTGCCGACCTCTCCGACGCTGTCGAACTTCGCGAACGCGATCGGTCAGCCCCACTTCGCGGACTTCCTGCGCAACAGCCTGTTCGTGTCCTTCTCGACCGTCGCCCTCGCGCTGCTCGTCGGCCTGCTGGCGGCGGTCACCGTCGCGCGCGTCCGGTTCCGCGGCCGGAAGGGTTTCCTGCTCCTGGTCGCGATCGCGCAGATGGCGCCGTTCGAGGGCCTGCTGATCCCGATCTACCTGGTGATCCGCGGAACCCCGCTCTACAACCAGGTGCCGTCGCTGATCGTCGTGTACTTCATCTTCACGCTGCCGTTCACCATCTGGTCCCTGCGCGGATTCGTCTCCGGCATCCCCGTGGATCTCGAGGAGGCCGCGATGGTGGACGGGTGCTCCCGGTTCGGGGCGTTCCGGCACGTCGTGTTCCCGCTGCTGCTCCCGGGCATCGTCTCGACCGCGATCTTCGGCTACATCACCGCCTGGAACGAGTTCCTGTACGCGAACGCGTTCATGACGAACGTCAGCAATTACACCCTGCCGGTCTGGCTCGCGACCTTCCGGACCAGCTTCGGGATCGACTGGGGCGGCACGATGGCGGCCGCGACCCTGTTCACGCTGCCGGTGCTCGTGTTCTTCCTGATCGTGCAGGGGCGCATGGTCGGTGGCCTGACGGCGGGTGCGGTGAAGGGATGAGCACGGCCAGGGACGGGGCGTTTCACGGCGCCCCGTCGCACGGGCCCGTGTCGCCCACCGGCGCCGTGCCGCCAGTGAGCGACGTGCCGGTCACGGCCCCGTTGCCCG
>DATKQH010000108.1:0-7529 GCA_035532775.1 Streptosporangiaceae bacterium | reverse complement strand
CCGGCCAGCGTTCCGGCCAGCAGCGCGAGCACCACGGCCACCGGCGTCAGGTAGCGGAGGTTCATCGTGCCCGGGTGGCGCTGTGCGATCACCCGCCGCCACCTGCCGTACAGGAAGTACTGCGAGGCAAGCTCGCGGACGCTCGCCCGCGGCCGGTAGGTGACCCTGAGCTCGGGCTGGAACCAGATCAGCCCGCCGGCCCTGCGGATCCGGTGATTCATCTCCCAGTCCTCGGCCCGCAGGTACTGCTCGTCGTAGCCGCCGACGCCGTCGATCGCCTCGCGGCGGAACGCCCCCAGGTACACCGAGTCGGACGGCCCCGCGAGACCGCCGGTGTTGTACCGCGACGTGCCCACCCCGAACGGCGACGTCATCGCCCAGGCGACCGCCCGCTCGAACGGGGTGACCCCCTCGGCTGCCCGGACGCCGCCCACGTTGACCGCACCGGTCTCGCGCATGGTACGCACGGCGGTGGCGATGTAGCCGGCCGGAAGCCGCGACCGGGCATCGACCCGGACGATGATGTCGTGCCGCGAGGCCCCGATCGCCGCGTTGAGCGCACTGGGGATCTGCCCGGACGGATTGGTCACCACGGTTATCCGGGGGTCAGCGGCTGCGAGCCGTTTCGCTAGCTCTTCGGTCTTATCCCGGGACGGGCCGACCGCCAGGACCAGATCAAGCTCGCCGGGATATTTCTGGCTCAGCACATGGCTGACCGATTCGGCCAGATGCCGCTCGGCATCGCGTACCGGCATGATGACGGAAACGGGACCCGCCGTGCCTGTCCGTGCGGCAGGCCGGCCTGGGCCCTGGCCGAGTGTCGCAGGCGCCTGTGCGTCGTCAATGTCGCTCATGACGTTGTTGACGGTACCGCCCCCGGGCCACTGCGGGCACCCAGGGGCGGAAACGTGACAGCGCGAAATCCTGCTGCCGAGGCGCCGGCGGCGGCGCGCCCGCCGGCCCGGGTTACATGGCGACGTCCTCGAGCATCTCGGTGACCAGGGCGGCGATCGGTGACCGCTCGGACCGGACCAGCGTGACGTGCGCGAACAGCGGGTGCCCCTTGAGTTTCTCGATGACGGCCACCACGCCATCATGCCGACCGACCCGCAGGTTGTCCCGCTGGGCGATATCGTGCGTGAGCACGACCCGGGAACCCGCCCCGATCCGGGACAGAACGGTCAGCAGCACACCTCGTTCCAGCGACTGCGCCTCGTCCACGATCACGAACGAGTCGTGCAGCGACCGGCCCCTGATATGGGTCAGCGGCAGCACCTCCAGCATCTCCCTGGCCACGACCTCGTCGATCACGTCCGGCGTCGTGACGGCCGACAAGGTGTCGTAGACGGCCTGGGCCCACGGGTTCATCTTGTCCGCCTCCGAGCCAGGCAGGTAGCCGAGTTCCTGGCCGCCCACCGGGTACAGCGGCCGGAAGACGAGGACCTTGCGGTGCTGGCGGCGTTCCAGCACGGCCTCGAGCCCGGCGCAGAGCGCGAGCGCCGACTTGCCCGTACCCGCCCGGCCGCCGAGCGAGACGATCCCGATCTCCGGGTCGAGCAGGAGGTCGAGCGCGACCCGCTGCTCGGCGCTGCGGCCGCGCAGGCCGAACACGTCCCGGTCGCAGCGGATCAGGCGCACCGACTTGTCTGGCTGCACGCGGCCCAGGGCGCTGCCGTTCCCGGCATCGCCGGCCAGGAGCACGAGCCCGGTATGACACGGCAGGCCCGCCGCGGCTGGCGACTCGAGCGTGCCGTTCTGGTACAGCTGGTCGATCTCGGCCGCACTGATCTCGAGCTCGGCCATACCGGTCCAGCCGGGGTCGGGCGGCAGCTCGGCGCGGTACTCCTGGGCCGGGAGGCCGATCGAGGCTGCCTTGATCCGCAGCGGGAGGTCCTTGCTGACCAGGACGACGCTCTCACCATCGGCAGCCAGGCTGCGGGCTACCGAGAGGATCCTCGTGTCGTTGTCGCCGAGCCTGAAGCCCGCGGGCAGCACCGCGGGATCGGAGTGGTTCAGCTCTACCCGCACCGTTCCGCCCAGCTCGCCGATCTCGATATCGGCGTCCAGCCGGCCGTGAGAAACCCTCAGGTCATCGAGATGACGCAGCGCCGCACGCGCGAAGAAGCCCAGCTCGGGGTGGTTCCGCTTGGCCTCAAGCTCGGTGATCACGACCAGCGGCAGTACCACCCTGTGCTCGGCGAACCTGCTGATGGCGCCGGGGTCGGCGAGCAGGACGCTGGTGTCGAGCACGTAGGTGCGGCGGTCTGCCCCGGTGCCAGGCACTGCCTGGGCACCAAGGTCGGCGGCAGGACCGGCCTGCCCTGATCGCTCCCCTGGTGACCGGGTCGGGTCACCTGAGGCGGCTGCTGACTCGTGAAGGCTGATACGGTTCGGCCGCGTTGCGCGGGCTGATGCGGAAATGGCCACTCACTCTCCCCTGAGCGCCTGGGGCGCCGCGTTGGACACAAACGTGTCGGAGGGACCGGGACCGGCCAGCGGAGGACCGGGCGCCGGCCCTTCGCTCATCTCGCCTGCGTGCCAGGACGCGAAGCTCGAGGATCTCGAGGGCCTTCCCGCCGGGCGGCTACGCACCGCCCGTCAGTTTCCGACGGTACCTGTGAGAGGGCATGGTGCGGAAGTAGCGGCGCACCACGAACTCGGCCGATCCGGATGAGGGCATCCGGACCGGCTCGCATTGGCGGCTTTAATGAATTGGACCGTTGTAACCAAGTACAGTCGCCATGCGTCAGGAGAAGGTGAGACAAGTGAGCCGGCCGGCCCGGGGTCTCGGCGACATCGGCCCGCCCGGGCGAGGAGCTAGCTAGATGGCCGAGACAGCCCAGCGACCGAGCTTCGATGAGTTCTACTCGAGCGCCGCCGCTCGTCTCGTCCGCCACGGCTACGCCCTCACCGGAGACATGGCCGAGGCTCAGGACATCGCTCAGGAAGCGTTCGCCCGCGCCTGGCAGCGCTGGCCCGCGGTCCGCGAATGTGACTCGCCAGAGGCCTGGGTGCGGCGGGTCGCGACCAACCTGGCGGCCAGCCGCTGGCGGCGAATCAGGGTGGCCAGGGCCGCGGCAGGACAGCCCGCGCAGCGGCATGCACCGGAGGTCAGCACGGACACGGTGGCTCTGGTCAGCGGGCTGCGGACGCTGCCTGAGCGGCAGCGGACCGTTCTCGTGCTGCACTACATGTGCGATCTGTCGGTCGACCAGATCGCGGCGGAGCTCGGCTGTCCGTCAGGGAGCGTCAAGAGCTGGCTGTCGCGTGGCAGGACGGCGCTGGCGGAGGCCGTTCGCGTGGTCGAGCATGACGGTCTCGAATCAGCGGAACCCGCAGCGCGGGCTGGACCGGCAGAAGCAGTCGCCGTGGCCCGAGTCGCGGCGACCGACGAAGCTGCGCCAGCCGGGGACGCCGCGCCAGCCGGAGACGCCGCGACGGCCGGAGACGTGGCGACGGCCGAAGGAGCCACGGCGGCAGGCGATGACGTAGCGGGCAAGCGGGCGGCCTCAGCCGAGCGGGCCGTGGCGGCGGACCGGGTTCTGCCGGATCTCCTGGCCGCGCCCGTCCTGTTCGCCTCGGCGGACAGTCTCGGCAAGGAGCGCTTGCGGCCGCTCCGATCGTGGCCTGCCCGCCAGGAGCCGGAGGCCAGTCATGCCTGAAGATCGCTTGCAGGAGCTTTTCGAGCAGGTCACGCGGATCGCCGTCGAGGTCCCGCCGGCCGACGGGGTGCTTGCTCGCGGCCGCCAGCGTCGCCGCCGCGCCAGGTTGCAGGTATCGGCGATCGCCTGGACGATCCTGATCGCCGCCGGTTTCGGAGCGCCGCAAGGGGCTGCCGACCTGGTCGGCAGCCCGAAGCAGTTCGGCAGCGCACCGCCGGTAGCTAACGGTCCCTACACAGGGTCGATCGAGCCGCAGGCAGCTCACCCCAGCAGCACCGCGATCACTCAGTTCGGATCCATGAACACCACGCTCAGGTCCGGTCCCTCCGTGAGTCCCACGCCGAGTTCGGTTCCCACTGCGAGCCCGCGGGTCAGCCCCGCTCATCCGAAGGGCTCAGGATCCATGCCAGCGCTCACGCTGCCGCCGCCCGGGAAAGGGCAGCTGCTGCTCGGGCTCGACACGTCTCATCATTTCGTCATGACCAGGGTGGGCTCGGCGAGCCCGCCAGTCCGGCTGCCCGGCCTGGCGGCTCTGGCCGACGCGCCACCGGTGCTCGTGACGAATCCGGGCGGCGGCTGGGTGGTCATGGTCTCCGCCAACCAGGGTGCGCCGAAGGTGATCCAGTCTGCGCAGCTTGCCCTGGTGACGGTGGCGGGCTGGAGCGAGCGGTTCGGGCCGGTCTTCAGGCACGTGACCGTCACCTCGGCGGCGGTCAGTCCGGCTGGCAGCCGTGTCGCTGTCGCGCTGACCGGGCAATCGGGCCGCGCGAGCATCGCTGTCCTGCCGCTGCCTGGCCACCTCGGCGCCGGCCAGACGTGGCGACTGCCGTTGACCCGAGCCAACCTCGTGACCAGCCTGTCCTGGGCACCTGACGGCCGCCATCTCAGCTACATCGCCGGCCAGCAGAACGAAGCGGGCGTCGCGGGCGCCCCGGTCACGCTGGACACCGCGATCCGGTCGTCCTCCGCTCCGGTGGCGCCAGCCTGGCCTGCCGTGACGATGGCCGGCACGGCCTGCGTTCCCGATGTCACCGCGTGGCTGGGCAGGAGCGGGCGGTTCGCCGCTCTGGAGGAATGCCCGGGCAGCGGAACCGAGGTACTCCAGCAGACCGATCCGACAGCCCGAACTGCGGCAGGGCGCCCACTCGTGGTGGCCCGGCATATCGGCTGCCGCCCGGCCGCGCTCGACCCGGCCGCCAAGGGCGACCGCCTCCTGATCAGCTACTGCGGCATCTACATCGACGACCACGGCAAGCTCACCAAGGCGCCGGGCAGCCTGACGGCGGCAGCGCTGGGCGGCTGACGCCCTGGCCGGCGCGACGGCCAGTCACGGACAGGCCAGTCAGGTACCGAACCTGCGGTGCCTGCCCGCGTACGAACGCAGCGCGCGGAGGAAGTCCACCTTCCGGAACGCCGGCCAGTACGCGTCGCAGAAGTAGAACTCAGAGTGCGCGCTCTGCCAGAGCAGGAAGCCGCCGAGGCGCTGCTCTCCGGAGGTCCTGATCACCAGGTCGGGGTCTGGCTGGCCCGCCGTGTACAGGTGCTCGGCGATGTGCTCCACGTCGAGGACCTCGGCCAGTTCCTCGATCGTGGTGCCCTTGGTGGCGTGCTCCTGGAGCAGCGAGCGGACGGCGTCGGCGATCTCCCTCCGGCCGCCGTATCCGACGGCCACGTTCACCTGCAGGCCCGGGTAGTCCGCCGTGGCCTCGCCGGCGTCCTTGAGCACCTGGGACATCTCGGCGGGCAGCAGGTCGAGGGCACCTACCGGCTTGACCCGCCAGTTCTGCGCGACGAGCTGCCTGACCGTGTCCCCGATGATCTCCAGCAGTAGCTCAAGCTCTTCCTCCGGCCTGGCCACCAGGTTGTCGGTGGAGAGCAGCCACAGGGTGACGACCTCGACGCCTGCCTCGCGGCACCAGTCCAGCAGCTCGAAGATCTTGTCCGCGCCCTTGCGATGACCGCTGCTGATGTCGAGCATGCCCGCGGAGCGAGCCCAGCGGCGATTACCGTCGCACATCACTCCCACGTGCCTGGGGGCTACCGACGGCGAGAGCGACGCTCCGAGCCGCCGCTCGTAGAGCCGGTAGACGAGATCGCGCAGACCCATCCGGCACCCTTCCTCGCTGCCGCCACGCCGGCCAGCCGAGTCGTCCTGGCTGGTCACCGGCCGCCGGGGCGGCCGGTGGCGTGTCTGCCAGCACGGTGCCGTCCGGTTCACTAAGAACGGTATCCAAGAATGTGACCAGTTCGGCCGATGTCAGCACAGCTCGCACACCAGTTCCGCTGTCACCCCAGGCCTCAAGAACTGCCCGGCGGCTCAGCTTCCAGTAGCCAGGGCTGTTGCTGTCAGGGGTTTTTGCGCCCGAATGCCAGTTCGCGCTCGATCTGAGCAGGCACCGCACTTCCCCGCTGCCCGGCAGATCCCCCCGATCCCTGGACCGGAGGGTGAAGTACTCCCGCTCGCCCGGCTGGAAGCCGGCCAGCCCCGGAAGCGTGCCCGGAGCGTACTGAGCGCCAGTGCTCCGGGTACCCGGGTGCTTGGTGCCGCCGCCCTGGTCGCCGCCCTGCTGGATGCCGCCGGGCTGGGTTGCGCCGGGCTGGGTTGCAACGAGCGGAGTGCCAGCCTGCTGGGCCGCGGCGCGCTGGGCACCGTTCTGGGTCGCGGCGGATGGGTCGACCGCCCGGTGGGCGGAGCCGTAGGCGCTGGTCAACGCCGTAGTGTCGGCGAGCCGGGCGGACTGATCGGAACGCGCCTGGTTACCCTCGGCGCAACTGTCGCTGTCGGCCGGAACCGGGAACCTGTCGTCAGGATCGGGCCACAAGCAGGCCTGCCCAGGATCCTCGCGGGCCGCCTGAACCTGAGCCGCCAGGGCGGCAAGCTGATGGCCGCAACGCTGGCCGACGATCGCGAAGAGCTGCCGGTCCAGCACCAGCCTGAGCGTGACCTCATACGGCCTGCCCGCCTGGTCATGGCACGGGATCGCCGCCACGCCGAGCAACGATCCATTCACGCAGCGTAGTTTTCCCATAACGGAACGTTAACACCGGCAAAGGGGGATCCGGCACCCCCACGCCGTGTCGGATGTAACGGTGTGCGCACACCGCTCAGCGTGCTCCCGCCGCCCGAAGGCGCGCCAGCCTGCGCAGCGGAACGGGCACCACGCCAGATCCCGGCCCCGCAGGCCGGACCTGATCCGCGAAGTGCCCCGCGCCACTTGCGGCGCGGGGCACTTCGGTGGCTGGCTGGCCCGGTGGCTGGCTGGCCCGGCTCGCTTAGCCGATGGACTTGAGGATCGCCTCGTCCAGTCCGGGGAAGGACGCGAGGTACTCCCTGCGTTCCTTCTTGATCCGCTCGACCATGGCGTTGTACTCCTCCTGGCGGCCTTCACGCTCATAGAGCCGGCGGGGCTGCAGGATCTCGATGTCGTAGATCCCGGGTAGCGACGACGCGACCTCGTAGCCGAAGTCCGGATCAGTCTCCCACTGGATCGAGTCCTCCACGATCGCCTGGACGATTGCCGACGAGTAAGGGATCGTGACCTTCTTCGAGGTCGCGTCGTCCTTGCCGCCGACCCGGCCAGTGTTCAGCACGTAAACGTTGAGCTCGCGGCTGTCGAGCAGCTCGAGCATCCGGTTGCCCATGTCGGCCATGTTTCTCGGGAAGAACGGGTTCGTCCCGGGCACCCGCAGGAACTTGCCTTCCTCGTCCTTCCCGCCGGCCGAGGTTCCCGTCGTCTCGCCGAGCATGAAGTACGCGGCGGCCTGCGCCCGGTCAAGGCGCGCCACGCCGGGCACGATGTTCTCGTTCCTGTTCAGGATCAGCAGGAACTCGGCTTCCGGCACCTCGTTGCCCGGCCACGGGTGGAC
>DATKQH010000107.1:0-4324 GCA_035532775.1 Streptosporangiaceae bacterium | reverse complement strand
CGGATCGAGCAGGCAATCGCCAATCTGAAGACATGGCGAATCCTCCACACCGACTACCGCCGCCCCCTCGCAAGCTTCGCGGAGACGATCTCCGCCGTCATTGCCCTGGAGTTCTACAGGATCGGCTCTGAATAACCCTCAGCAGGTGCGATTAGCTGCCATGCGTGTGGCACGACCGCTGTCATGGACATCGTCGCTGACCTAGAGATCTTGCAGATACGCGCTGGGTGTGCAGGCGGCGTGCCTCCCGGCTTGGGCAGCCTGCGCCGCTATGTCGGTTCCCGCAACCGGCCTCTCGCTGCGCTCGCTCCGGGCGGCCAGAGATCTTTCGCCGGGCCGCGAGCTTGGCTTGGTGCCGACTTCGCCGGCGCTCTCTTGTCCCCGCTGGGAAACATCTTGGCCGCCCGGGTCGGTCGGCAGTGCGGGCCCCTCCTTCGCAGCGCTTTCCGCCTGCCCGCCGGGAGGCGTCCACGCCGCCCGCACAGCCGGTTCAGCTCGCCATGGAGATGAGGGCCCAGTCCATTAGGTTCCTGTGGCGCGCCAGGGGCTCCGGTCAGGCCATGCCGCCGTGGCTGGGGGAGTCGGCTGATTAGGCGCGTGCGGGGACCGGTCTTCCTCCCGGCCCCCGCCTACGTCATCCGATCCATTCCGTCATCAGGAAGGAGCTTTGCCATGTCCGAACCAGCCGCTAGCGGCCAGGTCGTCGCTGAGGGCGCTGAGCCTGACAGCTCACCAGAGGGTCCGCTGCCCCCGTCCATGGTCAGTGTTGATCAGCTCACTGCCCATCCTGCCAATGTCCGTGAGGACCTGGGCCTCACGCCGGAGTTCCTGGCCTCGGTCGCCGACACGGGGGTGCGGATACCGCTGCTGGTCACACCGCACGATGACGGTGGCTTTCTCGTGATTGAGGGACATCGCCGCCTCGCGGCCGCCGTTCAGGCGGGGCTGGCCGAGGTTCCGTGCGTGCTGAATGTTGGCCGTGACGGTGATCGGGCGGGCCAGTTCCTCGACATGCTGGTGGCCAATGGCGAGGGCCACCGCAAGAACTTTGCGCCGGTCGAGGAGGCAGCTGCCCTCTTCGCCGCGCACGAGGCTGGCGCGAGCCGGACCCGTATCCGTAAGGCCACTGGCCGCAAGGCCGAGGAGGTCAAGACCGCTCTGGCTGCTGGGCGGATTTCTGGGGAGACCCGCGCCGCCGCCGGTGAGCTGGCAAGCCAGCTGAACCTCGACCAGCTCGCGCTGCTGGCGGAGTTCGACGGCGACCAGGACGCGGTCACCAAGATCCTGGAAGCCTTGCGGCACGGGTACACGGTCGAGTACGTCGCTGAACGGATCCGCCAGGACCGCGCCGACGCCGCTGAGCACGAGCGGTTGCGCGCCGAACTGGAAGCCGCTGGTATCCAGGTCACCAGCGAGCTTCCGGCCGGGGCCGCCCGGCTCGCCAGCTTGACCCACGACGGGGACGGTCTCACCCCGGAGACCCACGCTGGCTGCCCGCGCCGAGGGGCATTCTTCCCCTCATGGAACCTGCGGCAGCCCGTCCATTACTGTGCGGACCCGGCCGGCCACGGGCACGCGTTCCGCAGCCTGGTGTTGCCACGCCCGGAGCAGAACGGGGCGTGCGTGGACCCGTCGGCGCCGCTGCCGGGCTCCGACGATGACCCGGCACCGGACCCGGATCGCAAGCTGGTGATCGAAGGCAACCGGGCCTGGGCCGCCGCGGCCGAGGTACGCAAGCGGTGGCTGCAGCAGCTCCTGGCCCGCCGGACCGCCCCGGCCGAGGTCGCCCGGTTTATCGCCGGGCAGCTGCTGACCATGCCGGAGCCGTTGCGCCTGGGGCTAGGCACGGCGCATATGAAGCCGCTGTTCGCCGAGATCACCGGCTGCGACGCTGGCAGGGCACTGGACAGCAGCGGCACCTGCCAGCCGTCACGGTTGCCGCTGCTGATGCTCGCCCCGGTGGTAGCCGCCTACGAGGGCGAGATATACGGCACGGACGCGTCCCGCCGCGCCACCTGGCGGGAAGACCGCTACAGCCCATGCCCCCGCAGGGACGCGGGCCGTTACCTGGCCTTCCTGGCCAGCCTCGGCTACCCGCTGGCCCCGATCGAACGAGCCGTGGCTGACGGCGTGCCCTACACCGGCGACACGCCAGCCGGCCCGGACCTCGTCACCACAGGCGGCGACCCCGGCGGTCAGGCCGACGGGGAAGGGGACGGCGTCGTTCCCGAGGAGGACGGCGATGGGCAGGGCGGCGCCTCGCCCGAGGCGGTCTGACCCAACTCGTCTGTCCTCCGCTCAAAGGGGCTGCCGGCCATCGCGGCCGGCAGCCCCTTCTTCATGACCGGACCCATTTATGCGGCACCGCCGCCAATCGGGCGGGCCCGACTCCATCACTCCCGGAAGGAGAAATGTCATGACTGCGATCCTGACTACCCGTAACGCCACGCTGGCCGACATGGTCGCGATCTTGCGGCACCAGCGGGCGCGGCGGCTCGACGTCGTTGCCCCCGCGACCGCGATTCACGCCCACGAGGGCAACCTCGTCATCAGCGCCACTGTGCAGCAGGTGACGGATGACGGGGTGACCTCGGCGGCCGGGATCTACCGGCCGACTCAGGTCGCTGATGAGGGGATCAGCGCCAAGCTCGGCATCAACCTCGCCTACCTGCGCAGGCTCCGCGAGCAGCGGCCCGACCTGTGGGACGCCAACGTCAACGGCTGGCTGCACGGCAACGACCTGGGCGGGATCGAGCCGGACGGGCGCAAGTTCCTGGTGCGCCTGTTCCAGGCCGAAGGCGACAACCTCGGCGTCGCCCGGGCGGTGCTGTCCGACAGTTACAAGGTCATCGATACCCTCGACGCGCTCATGGCCACCCTCGATGGCATCCGGCAGGCCGGGACCGAGGTCGAGTTCGACGGGCTGGACCTGACCGAACGGCGCCTGTATGCGCGGGTGGTCGCCCCGCAGATCCAGGCTTATGCCCCGGCGTTGCTGGCTGGGTACCGGTCACCGTTTGGTGGTGAAATCTACGTCCCGGGCCGGAACTGGACCCCTGAGCAGGCGCGGCAGGCAGCGGCCCGTGAGGGCCGGGGGTATGAGCCGGGTGCTGAGCCGGTGCTGTTCGCGGGGTTCGTGATCAGCAACAGCGAGGTCGGCGAGGGCGCCTGGTCGATCACCCCGCGGATCGTCGCGGAGATCTGCGGCAACGGGCTGCAGATCGTCGCCGACGTGGCCAGGGCCGTGCACCCGGGATCACGCCACGACGAGGGCGTTATCCGCTACACCGCCGACACCCAGGAAAAGGAACTGGCGCTGATCACCGCCCGCGCCCGCGACGCGGTCGCCACGTTCCTGTCCCCCGACTACCTGCTCGCGAAGGTCACCGAGATCGAGCGGAAGGCCGGGGTGCCGGTCAGCCACCCGGAGGAGACGGTGCGGCATGTTGCCAAGGCTGCGAAGTTCAGCGACGAATTGGCCGATCCGATCCTGGCGCACTTCATCCGCGGCGGGCAGCTGACCGCCGGTGGGGTGATGCAGGCGGTGACCAGCGTCGCTCAGACCCTTGACGACGCCGACACGGCCTGCGACCTCGAAACCCAGGCGCTCAGGGTCATGGACCTGGTCGCCCAGTTCTGATTCGTGTGGTGTTGACCGGAGAACAGGAGGTCGCCATGGCGCCCGCATTCGCTACCATCACCACCGAACTGATGGAACACGCCGACGGATGGCCTGTCGCCTACATCGACGCCACCGCCATCATCGTCTTCGCCTATCAGGAACCCGACGGCACCTACGTCATCGACATCCACACCCGCGACGACACCGCGTGCGGGCGGCTGCGCTTGGTCCTCGACGGCGAGCCGTTGGCCAGCACCTTCCAACAGGAAGACGCGGTTACACGCCAGCGTATTCTCTTGCGTACCAGGTGATCCTCTGAGGTGCACTGGATAGCACTAGTAGGAGGGTCACTCTTTCCCGGAACGCCAGGGCCGCTGGAGGACCGGGGGAGCGACCAACGTCAGCCGAGCGGCGGTGCGACATCATCCTTTCGATCCCCGCCTCACCGCATGTCTGCGCAGCGTCAGGTATGCGTTTAGGTTGGGGTTGAGCAGGGCACCGGCGGGTCTCGGCGCGCTGAACCAGGCCCTTAGGCCGCAATAGAACCCTTGCCTGCGGCTGTTGCAGGTCAGGGCCACGAGAAGATGTCGAGTCGGCTCTTGACACATAGATTGTCTGGGTGTAATTCTAAGCAGCTTTGCCCTGACGCAATCACATGGAGAACATGTGCCCGACAATAATTCTACACGCGAGATCGAGCAA
>DATKQH010000106.1:0-6761 GCA_035532775.1 Streptosporangiaceae bacterium | reverse complement strand
GACATTGCCGTCCGCGTACTTCTGCGCCAGCTTCGCGGCAGCTTCGGCGTCGATCTCGAGCATGTCGTCACCGAGGTCGGCATGCTGGGTCAGGGACGGCAGGACGTCGCTGCGGACATGGTCCGCCCACTCCGGGCTCGGGCACACTCTCGCGTGATTCTCGTTCATGGCCCCGACGCTACGGATGGGGGCGGCCGGGCCCAAGAGCGTAGGCTGCCATCTCGTGTCGCGGGATGGACAACGTGATCAGGCAGCCGTCATTGTCGTCACCTTTCCCATGCCCGCTGGCCTGGTCTTTGACTGGCACACCCATCCGGATCATCAGCTGGCCTGGGCGGCCAGCGGGGTGCTGACCGTCCGGACAAGCTCGGCAACCTGGGTGCTGCCGCCGACCAGGGCGCTGTGGATCCCGGCCGGGCTGCGGCACGAGACGCTGTCGGCAGGAACCGCCACGATGCGGACGCTCTACATCAGGCCGGAGCTGTGCCCGATCAGCTGGCCGGACTTCACCCCGGTCGCGGCCAGCCCGCTGCTGGCCGAGCTGATCGGCTACCTGGAGAACCCCGACCTTGGCGCAGCCCGGCGCGAGCATGCCGAGACCATGCTCGTGGACCTGCTCCAGCCGGTGGCGATGACGACCATCGAGGTGCGGATGCCGGCCGAGGAACGGGCCAGGGCCGTGGCGGATGCCCTGGCCGCGGATCCGGCCGACGGCCGCACGCTGACCGAGTGGGGCCGCCAGGTCGGTGCCAGCGCGCGAACCCTGGCCCGTGCCTTCGTGGCCGAGACCGGGCTCCCGTTCGGCCGCTGGCGGGCACTGCTCAGGCTCCAGGCAGCCATCGCCGACCTCGCCGCCGGCGAACCGGTCGGGAACGTCGCGCGGCACATCGGCTACGAGTCGTCGAGCGCGTTCGTCGCGGCGTTCCGCCGGGAGACCGGCCTGACGCCCGCGCTGTACTTCCGCGGCCAGGATCGCTAGGGCTACCGGCGGGACGGCGCCAGTCGCATCGAAGACGGGGGGTGACAGTGGCCAGGCCAGTGGTACTGCTTGACGGCCAGACGACGAGCTGCGATCAGGTCCGCGACGTCGCGCGCGGAGCCGCGCCGGCGGCGGTGACAAGCGCGGGCATCGAGCGCGCCAGGGCCGCGGCCCGGACCGCCGCCGAGGTTTCTGCCAGGCGCGAGGTGTACGGGCGGACGACCGGCGTCGGTGCCAACCGCGACCAGCAGGTCGCCGCGACGGACCTGGCGGAGCACGGGCTGCGGCTGCTGCGCAGCCACGCGGGCGGCGGGGGACCGCTCGTCGCGGCGGAGCTGAGCCGGGCCATGATCGTCGTCCGCGTCAACCAGATCGCGGCGGGCGGCTCCGGCGTGGATCCCGGCGTCCTCGGCCCGCTGCTCGACGGCGTCAACGCCGGCCTGTCGGTCCCGGTACCGAAGTACGGCGCGATCGGCACGGGTGATCTGACCGCGCTCGCGGTGACCGCGCTGTGCCTGCTCGGCGAGCGGGACTGGCTGCTCCCTGACCAGCCTGTCGCCCAGCCGCGCTTCCCGGTGGCCTCGTCCGACGCCCTCGCCTTCCTGTCCAGTAACGCGGCCACCGTGGGTGAGGCCGCGCTAGCCTGCTCCGACCTGGGAGAACTGGTCTGCGTGGCCGTCATGATCGCGGCGCTCTCGCACTGCGCGGTCACCGCCTCCGTCGAGCCGTACGCCGCAGCCGTGCACGAAGGCCGGAGCTACCCGGCGCAGCGGGAGGTCGCGGCCACGCTCCGGGAGCTGCTCGGCAACGACCGCCGGCCAGGACGGATCCAGGATCCGTACGGATACCGCGCCCTGCCGCAGGTGCACGGCCCGGCCGTCGACGCGGTCAGGCACGCGGACCGGGCGGTGACCGCCGAGCTGAACGCCGCGGCGGAGAACCCGCTGGTCGACGTGGCCGGCCGGACCGTGTGGCACAACGGCAACTTCCACACCGCGTATCTCGGCCTCGCGCTCGACGCCGTCCGCGCCGCGCTGTTCCAGACCGCCGCGCTGTCGGCGGCGCGGCTCGGCACGCTGGTCGAGCCGGCCTTCACCGGTCTCGCCCCGTTCCTGGCCACCGACCCGCCGCCGAGCTCGGGAATCATGATCCTGGAATACGTGGCGCACTCGGCGATCGCCGACATCCGCCGGCTGGCCGCTCCGGCCGCGCTGGGCAGCGCCGTGCTGTCGCGCGGAGTCGAGGAGCACGCCGGCTTCTCCACCCAGTCGGCCAGGGCCACCACCGAGGTGGTCGACGCCTACCGGATCGTGCTGGCCTGCGAGCTTGTCGCCTCGGTCCGGGCCCTGCGGCTGCGCGGGATGACACCCGGCCGGCCGACCCTGGCGGCCGCCTTCGACCTGGCCGCGGGTGCGCTGCCGCCCGGAACCGCCGACCGGGCGCTCGATACCGACCTGACGGCGGCGCTGGCCCTGCTGCCCGCCCTGGCCCGGCTGGCCGCGCAGGCCGCGGCCGGCTACCGGTCCTGAGGCGCCGCGCCGACGGCTCGCCGCAGCGCGCTCGCCAGGCTGGCCGGGGTGAACCTGGGCAGCACAGCGGCAAGATGGCCGTCGGGCCTGACCACGTGCACGCTGTCCGGCGTGGCCGCGAGCGCGGAGCCGAGCACTCCTCGGTGGTCGATGTCGTCCAGCGCGTAGGCCGTCACCGGCGCGGCGACAGCGGCCGCGGCGGCCCGCAGACCAGCGGCTGCGGTCGCCGCCCTCGCGGTCAGCAGCACGAACGAGCGGCCGAACAGGCGGCGCAGCCTGGTCGGCGAGCCGTCGGCCACGCACGGGCCGTCGGGGCAGAGGACGCCGGGTACCGGCGGGCGGAGCGCGCCAGGCTCGGTCGGGAAGCCGGCCAGCGACGGACCCGGCGTGGTCAGCGGGCTCGCGGTGTACCAGTAGGGCTCGGCGAGCTGGCCTGAATTGATCTGTGAGCGGGCGCCGGGGTCGGACACTGCCCGGTCGAGGACCTCGGCGCGACGCCGCCGCAGGTCATCGGTCTGCGGCACGAGGAACTCCATCGTGGCGCTGGTGACCCGCAGGTTCTCCCGCGCGGCCGCTGCCCGCTCGGCCTGGTAGCTGTCGAGCAGCGACGGCGGGGCCCAGCCGCGGGTGACGTGCGCCAGCTTCCAGGCGAGATTCTCGGCGTCCTGAGTACCCGAGTTGAGCCCGCGCGCGCCGAATGGCGCGTACAGGTGCGCGGCGTCGCCGGCCAGGAAGGCCCGCCCGGCGGCGAACGCGTCGGCGACCCGCTCGTGGAACCGGTAAGCGGTCGCCCAGACGATCTCGTAGCGGCGGTCGCCGGTGATCTGCCTGATCCGCGCGTCCAGCCCGCCGCTGGCCCGTTCCGCCTCCAGGTCGAAGCCGGCCGGGACCTGCCAGTCGATCCGCCACACGCCGCCGGGGCACTGGTGGACGAGCACCTGCCGGCCGGGATTCCAGCTCGGGTTGAAGAAAAATCTTCTTTCGCTTGGAAAGGGGAGGTCGGCGCGGATGTCGCAGATAAGGAACTGGTCGGCGAACGATCTCCCGGGAAACCCGATGCCGAGCAGCTGCCGCACGCTGCTGCGGGCCCCGTCCGCGCCGACCAGATGGCAGCCGCGGACGCTGCTCAGGTCCGTGCGAACCTCCACGCCGTCGTCGTCGCAGGACAGCCCGGTGACCCGATGGCCGAAGCGCAGGTCGATCAGCGGCTCGGCGGCGGCCCTGGCGAGCAGGTAGCACTCCACGCTGGCCTGGGAGATGTTGATCCACGGCGGCAACGGGCCGGAGTCGGGGAAGGTGACGGCGAAGAGCTCGTGCTCGCGGTAGAAGGTGCGCCCGGTCGTCCACGTCACGCCCTCGGCCAGCATGTCGTCGGCGCACCCAGCCCGGTCGAAGACGTCGAGCACGTCCCGCTGGAAGCAGATCGCCCGCGAGCCGGTACGCCGGTCAGCGGTCGCTGCCTCGAGCACGACAGCGCGAACCTGCCAGCGGGCCAGCAGCAGCGCGGTGACCAGCCCGACCGGGCCGGCCCCGGCGATCACGACCGGTTCCATCGCGGTTAGGGCGTCTCCTGCAGCTGGACCCAGACCTCGCGGTCTCGCTCGGCGGTCCAGATCACCGGCCGCTCCGTCCCGGACAGCTCGTCCCAGAGCCGGGAGACGTTGAACGGCATGCAGTGCTCGAAGATCGGCCAGCGGCCGTACCGGGGAGCCAGCGCCGCGTGCGCCGCGGTGAACGCGTCCTTGAGCGTGCCGCCGGCCGAGTGCACCGTGCCTACCTGCGCCAGCATCGTGGCCAGGAAGTCGCGGGTCTGCCTGATGGCCGCGTCGACCGCGTCCCGGCCCTGGGCGACCGCGCCGCGGCCGCCGACCAGGGACTCCGCGCCCAGCGCGGCGATCGTGTCCAGCGTGCCGCCCGCCCACTCGCGGTGGAACGCGTCGCCTGTGTACAGGGCGGCCTGGGCCTCGACCAGGTCCCCGGCGAAGAGGATCTTCTGGCCGGGCAGCCAGGCCACGATGTCGCCCTCGGTGTGCCCGCGCCCGCAGTAGGCGAGGACCAGCTCGCCGCGGTTTCCGCCCAGGTGAATGGTGAGCCGGCCGGAGAACGTAGCGGTCGGCCAGGTCAGGCCGGGAATGGAGGCCGGGTCGCGGAACAGCCTCGGCATCCGGCCGAGCTCGGACTCCCAGTCCTGGCGGCCGCGCTCGGCGATCAGCGCGCGGGTGTTGTCGTGCGCGACGATCACGTCAGCGCCGAACGCGCTCGCTCCCAGCACCCGCACCGCGTGGTAGTGGGAGAGCACCAGGTAGCGGACCGGCTTGGACGTGTGCTCGCGGAGCCGCTCCAGCCAGGCGGCAGCCGCGACCGGGGTCGCCATCGCCTCGAAGCAGACGAGGAAGTCCTCACCCTCGATGGCACCCACGTTCGGGTGGCCCTCGGCGGTCAGCGTGTACACGCCGTCGCCGAGTACGTCCAGCGTCTGCTCCTTGTCGGCGAGGTCGGCCGAGGAGGCAAATGACTTCATCGGGCCTGCTCCCTTGCGATCAGTCGTGGGCCGGCGCGAGCGGAGCAGCCGCCGCCCGCGCGGCGCCGGGCGAACGCGGCTACCTCAGCGGTCTCACACCGCACAGTCTGACGCCCGGACGTCGCCGGTGTCATGACGGGCATGGTTCTGGTCCGGATTACGGGGCAGGACAATGGCTTGGGTATGAGAAGCTTCGCGCGCCGCATTCACGTCAAGCTCGGCTGGACCGTCGGCGCGGTGCTGGTGGCCGCGATGTCGATCTCGGTAGCCCTGCTGGTCACCCCGATGCAGCGGGTCGACCTGGTGGGCCAGAGCGTCAGCGTCGGAGCGGCCGCCCCTTCGATCAGCCTCTCCGGCCCCGGTGAGCTCGACCTGTTCGGGCAGCGGCTGCCGACCACGCTGCAGTTCGTCGGGCCGGTGCGCCCCCGCCTGGCGCTGACCCAGATCACTCTTGACCGCCAGCTCGCCACCGCGTTCGCAAGCCCCAGCCCTGAGCAGACCATCGGCAAGGCCCTGGCGTCGGGCTGGAAGCGGTACTTCGGCTGGGAAATCGTGATCGCCGGGGGCTGTGCCCTGCTGCTGACCGGCGCGCTCGCGGGGTGGTTCAGGCTCACGGCCAGGCGCACCCTGATCACGCTCGCCGTCGGCCTCGTCTTCGTGGAGGCCGTCAACGTCGGCGGCATCATGGTGACGACCTACACGGCTCCTGCCCGGCTGCGCGAGGTCACCTCGATCACGGCACTGGCCGGACGGGCGCCGCTGCCGGCCGTGCCGGCCGCGCCCGGGCCGCGGACGCCCCAGGTTCAGGTCGTGGTCATGGGGGACTCCACGGCCGCCGGCATCGGCAACCCGAGGCCGGCCCATCCCAGCCGGCTCGACACGGCCTGCCAGCGCAGCGCCGGCGCCTACGCGGTCGATCTGGGCCAGATCAACAACTGGCGGGTGCTGAACCTGGCCTGCAGCGGCGCGACGATCCCGGTCGGGATCCTGGGACCGCAGAGCCTGGGGGGCGGCACCGCGCCGGCCCAGTTCGCGGTAGCCAAGAAGGCCACGAACGCCTCGTACGTGATCGTCAGCATCGGCGCGGACGACCTCGGCTGGTCGGCCCTGCTGCGGCTCTGCACGGTCACGACGACCTGCGACGACAGCGCCTCCACCGCGTACTTCCAGCAGAGCCTCGCGACCTTCACGGTGGGCTATTACCAGCTGCTCAGGCGGCTCGCGGCCCTGCCCTCGCACCCCACCGTGCTGGTCAACCTCTACTACGACCCCTTCGACACCAGCCAGCACTGCCTTGACAGCGTCGGCCTCACCCCGGCGAAGGAGAAGTCGCTGACGGGCCTGCTCGACGCGCTCAACAACGTCCTCGCGAATGGCGCCCGCGCGACCGGGCTGATCGCCGTCCGCCCCGACTTCACCGGCCATGCGCTCTGCGATCCTGAGCCGTACGTCCAGGGAATCCACGGCCGGGCACCGTTCCATCCCACGCTCGCCGGCGAGCTGGCGATCGCGCTCGTGGACGGGCAGGCGTTGCAGCAGGTCCAGGGCCAGAGCACGCAGAGCCCGTCGCCGGGAACGAGCGGGTCCGGGCCGGTGAGACACCCCATGGCTTTTCTTGTCAAGTGGCGGCCGCGAGATTCTTTGCTGATCATGAATCGTGCGGGCATGCTGAGACGGCCGCCCGGTGGTCGCTGCCTGAGCGCAGCGGGCGGCTAGGTGGCCGGGCAGGGCC
>DATKQH010000105.1:0-10864 GCA_035532775.1 Streptosporangiaceae bacterium | reverse complement strand
GCGGACATGATCACCGCCGATGCTTCCGCCTTCACCCTCCAAGATCACGCACTAAACCCCGCAAGCCGGGACGTGTCGCGAACCGCCCGATCCGCGCCGCTCCCGGGCAGCCGCTGACCCTCAAAAGTGCGAAACTTCAGTGCCAACAGGATAACCACATCGCTAGAGCCTGCTTCGCGTGCGTCAGGTACCCCGCAGCGGCTTGCGGCTAATCAGGGTCTCGCCTACCTCGGTCATCACGTCAATGGCATGGGATTCATCATGACTGGAGAGGAGGCAGCGGATCTGCGAGCTCGCGATGACGGCAGTGCCGACGTTATTCACCCCTACCTGGTTGGCCAGGATCTCAACCAGCGTGCCGACTGTTCCGCAAGCCGCTGGATCATCAATTTCCACGACTGGGACCTCCCAGATGCAGAGCAATACACCGGGGCAATTGAAAGGGTCCGAGAACTCGTCAAACCCGAGCGAGACAAGAGAAATCGGGAGTCTCATCGCAAGTACTGGTGGCGCTACGCGGACTACCGGCGCGGACTGGAACAAGCGATTGCGGGGCTTGATCGGGTGATCGTGATCACGCTGGTGAGCAAGGTCGTCATGCCGGTGATGCTGCCGACTGGGCAGGTGTTCGCGCATAAACTCGGGGTCTTCGCCACCGACGACGCCGGGATGCTGGCCCTACTCTCCTGTGCCCCGCATTACTGGTGGGCTATCAGCCGCAGCTCGACGATGAAAGCCGACCTCAACTACTCGCCCTCTGACGTGTTCGAGACGCTGGCGCGTCCGGAGGTAACAGCCGGGATGCGCGACCTAGGCGGGCGACTGGACGTCTTCCGGCGGGAGTTGATGCTGGCCAGGCAGACGGGACTGACCGGCACCTACAACCTCACGCACGACCAGGGCTGTACTGACGCGGACATCGCCGAGTTGCGGGAGATTCACCGGGCGATTGATGAGGCTGTAGTGCAGGCCTATGGATGGGACGACCTGGTGGCGGCCGGGCTGGACCATGGGTTTCATGAGACGCGGCAAGGGGTGCGGTACACCATCGGACCGGCGGTGCGGCAGGAGATCCTGGACCGGCTGCTTGAGCTGAACCACGAGCGGTACGAGGCGGAGCGCCTCGCCGGGCTGCACGACAGGCGCGGGCGGAAGCGTGCTAGCCGGGATTCCGAGGGCGGAGCCACGCTGTTCTGACTCTGGGTGTGGCGCCATGCGGGGCCTGCCTTGCTCGTCCATAACATGTGCGCTATGTTTCAGGTTATGAAACAGCCTCCGCCGGTGCTGCTGCCGATCTTGCGGTCGGCGTTCCAGGGAGAGATGCTCACGTGGCTCTTCCTGCATCCGGAGCAGGAGTTTCCGCTGACCGAGCTAGCCAAGCGGTTCGGCGTGTCACGCGCCACCGTGATGCGGGAGGCGGATCGTTTCGTCGCTGCCGGGCTTGTCGGTGAGCGACGACTGGGGAACCTGCGGTTCATCCGGGCCAGGACCGACAACGTGGTGGCGGGCCCGCTCGCCGAACTGCTGGCGGTGACCTACGGGCCCACCGCGGTGCTCGGGGAGGCGCTCGCATCAGTGCCCGGAGTCGACGAAGCTTACGTGTACGGCTCGTGGGCCGCGCGGTACCGCGGGCAGGGCGGCGACGTGCCGCGTGATGTCGATGTCCTAGTGGTCGGCGATGCCGATGACGATGACTTGTACGAAGCCGCCCGCGCCGCTGAGCGCACGCTCGGCCGGGAGGTCAATATCCGCAGGGTGCCCGCAAAGGCGTGGCGCGACTCCAACCCAGATCCGTTCCTGGAGTCGGTGCGATCACGGCCGCTGGTCCGGTTGGAGCTGACCGCATGAGATGGGAGCAGGGCCGCAGCGTCATCGACGCCATGCTCGGCGCCCGCGACCTTGAGCGTGTCCCGGCCAGCACGGAGCACGCCGCCGAACTGATCGGGCAGGCCGGCAAGCACGTGGCGTCGGCGCGGCGCATCGCGGGCGACGACCCGGCCGGCGCCTGCCAGCTCCTGTACGACGCTGCCCGTAAGGCGCTGAGCGCGATCCTGGAGAACCAGGGACTGCGGGCGACGAGCCGGGGCGGGCACATCGCGGTGCTGGAGGCGGTGTCCGCTCAGCTGGATCCGCCGATGGGCAAGGTGCTCCGGCCCTTTGACCGGCTCCGGCGCCAGCGCAACAACACCGAATACCCGCGGCAGGACACCCCGCGCCTGACGGCCGGCGACGTCACCCAGGACATACCCAAGGTCGAGGACATGCTGGACCTCGCTCGCCGGGTCATCGGTCAGATGAGTCCTTACTGACCGGAGGCGTCGCCGGGCTGGCGAGGCTTGGCAGTGTCCCCGCCAGGCGTTTTGCGGTATGGAATTTCGCGGTGGGCCGGGATGTCGGTTGGCGTGGTTACGGTGGGTGCAGTGGACGGAACGAGACGATAGCGACGAGGAGGGCGGGCGATGACCGAGGCGTCGCAGGGCGAACTGCCGTCGCCACTGGAGGAGCCGCAGGAGTTCGCCGCCGCGTCGTCGTATCAGGTGCGCGATGAGCTGGCCGGGCTGATCGAGCGAGATCTGCTGGGGCCGTGGGACGGGGAGCTTGAGGTCTTCCCGCCGCGTTCGCCGGGGCCGTGCGAGCGGTACCTGGTCGGCCGGCTCGGGCCGCGCCACGACATACCCTCGTCGCGGAGCGCCGCCTCGGACGTTGTGGACACCGAACTGTCGGCCGGCGGGGACGCGGCCGACGGGGAACTGCCGGACCTGCTGACCATGCAGAACGCGGGCCGGATGTGGGCGTCGTCGATGGGTCTGTCGTTCGTCGTGCCCTCAGGTGTGGATGAGCTTTCCGTGACCGCGTCCTGGGGACGCTACGGCAAGGCCGAGGTACTCGATGAGGCGGGTAATCCGCGGCGGATCTGGAGCCGGGGGCCGGTCACGTTCACCATGCCCGTCCGGCTCGATGGTGACGCTTCGCAGCGGATTTCGCTGACCGGGACCGATACCCGGCTGCCGGGGGTGTACCTGGCGGTGGAAGTCCGGCCGCACGGCAACGGCTCCGATCCGGGGGCGCGCGTTGTCGAGCTTGGCCTGGTCAACGCTCAGGATGAGCCGCCGTCGAACAAGGACACGGCGTGGCTGTTGCAGCCACGGCTGACAGTCAGCGCGGTCCGGCCGGGGGGCGGGGACGCTGCCGAGGCCGGTGGCGGCGCGGCGGCGGAAGGCCCGGCACCGGCGGTGTTCTGCCCGATCGATGATCCACTGGATGACCTGGCGGCGCTGGACGCCGACCCGGAGGACCGGCACCTGCGGCTGCTGTACCGGAACACCTTGCGGCACGCGGTCGGGCGCAACGTGGCGGTGCACGCCGCGGTGCGGGCGGGGGAGCGGCGGGCGTACCGGCTGGAGACGAACTGGCTGCCCACCTATGACGTGCCTGCGACGATCGCGCCGCCGGCCGGTCCCGGAACGCATCTGGCCGGGGTGGAGCTGTCCATGGACGAGCTGGCCACCTTGCCGGCTGACCGTCTCGCGTCCGGGCTGGCGCCGCTGGCGAGCGGGTACGAGGCGTGGCTGGATGAGCAGGAGGCCGCCATCCCGGGCCTGCCGGAGGCGCTGCGGGAGGCAGCGGCGGCGGCGGTTTTCACCGCGCGGCGCTGCGCTGGCCGGATCAGGGCCGGCATCGACCTGCTCACGGTGCCGGGCACGGCGGGCCAGGAGGTGGCGCTGGCGGCGTTCCGGTTCGCCAACGAGGCGATGGCGCTCCAGCGCCGGCACACCGAGGTCGCCGAGCTTCGGGAAGGTACCGGTGCGGGCTACGCCGAGGCCATGGCCGAGATTGAGGCCAGAGGCGCGCAGGTGGCCTCGTGGTGGCCTTTCCAGCTCGCGTTCATTCTGCTGAACCTGCCCGCGCTCACCGATCCCGCGTATCCCGACCGCGCCCAACCCAGCCCAGGTCAGCCGCCGGGTGAAGCGGGCCATGAGGCGCTGGTTGACCTGTTGTTCTTCCCGACCGGGGGCGGGAAAACCGAGGCGTACCTGGGCCTGGCCGCCTGCACCTTCGCGATCCGCCGGCTGCAAGGGGTGGTCGGGACCGGGACGGAGGCACGCAGCGGCGACGCCGGGGTGGCCGTGCTGATGCGTTACACGCTGCGCCTGCTGACCGCGCAGCAGTTCCAGCGAGCGGCGGCGCTGGTGTGCGCGGCGGAGAAGCTGCGCCGCGACGCCGTCGCCGGGGGAGACCCGCGGTGGGGCGCCGAGCCGTTCCGCATCGGGCTATGGGTCGGCGGCGCCGTGTCCCCGAACTGGTACGGCGACGCCGAGGACGCGGTCGCCGACGTCCGCGAATCGGGCGGGACCAAACGGACCGGGGTGCTGCAGACCCTGGCCTGCCCGTGGTGCGGGTCGAAGCTGCTGGCGCACCGGGACCTGCGGTCAGACCCGGACCGCAGGCGGATCATGCTGTACTGCCCGGCCGGCGAAGGACCGGACGTGTGCCCGTTCTCCGAAATGCGCTCGCCGGAGGAGGGGCTGCCGATCCTGACGGTGGACGAGGAGATCTACCGGTACGCGCCCAGCCTGCTGATCGCCACCGTCGACAAGCTCGCCCAGCTTCCGTGGCGTGGTTACGCCGGGATCCTGTTCGGCCGGGTGCGGTCGCGGTGCCCGCGGCACGGCTACCGGCATGACGACCTGGACACCAGGACCGGCTGTGGCCAGCGGCACAACGTCACCCCTTCCGGGCGGCCGGCTGTGACCAGCCAGCCGGTGCCCCGGCTCCGGCCACCGGACCTGATAGTCCAGGACGAGCTGCACCTGATCTCCGGGGCACTGGGCACCACCGTCGGGTTGTTCGAGGCCGCCGTCGACGAGCTGTGCACCTGGTGCGCGGATGGGGTGCTGACCGGGCCGAAGATCGTCGCGTCCACCGCGACCACCAAGCGGGCACGGGAGCAGGTGCGCGCGGTTTTCGGCCGGGACCTGGCGGTGTTCCCGCCGCCGGTGCTTGACATCGCCGACACGTTCTTCTCCCGGCAGGTGCCGGTCACACCGGCGGCACCCGGGCGGCGCTACCTCGGCATCTGCGCGCATGGGGTGCGGCTCAAATCGGCCGAGATCCGGCTGTCGGAGATCCTGCTCATCGCTGGGCAGACCATGTTCGACCGGCACGGCCCGGTCGCCGATCCCTACCTGACCGTGGTCGGTTACTTCAATGCCACCAGGGAACTCGCCGGGATGCGCCGTTACCTGGACGACGACGTGACCACCCGTGTCCGGTCGCACGGGCGCAGGCGCGGCCTGTCCGACCGGATCACATCCGGGGCCGGGATGCTCACCATCGAGGAGCTGACCTCGCGGATCTCCTCGGCGGAGATCAGCAACGTGCTCAAGCGGCTGGAGAGCGGTTTCGTGGCCGACCTGGACACGTCCGCGCGGCGGCGGGCCATCAGCTCGGAGTTGGCGGAAGCGTTCAAGGAGAAGCGGGACCGGCACCCGCTGGCGCAGCGCTGGTCCGGGCGGCTGACCAGCGACCGGGCCCCGGTAGACGTAGTTCTGGCGACCTCGATGCTGCAGGTCGGGGTGGATGTGCGCCGGTTCGGGCTGATGGTGGTCACCGGGCAGCCGAAGAACACGGCCGAATACATCCAGGCGTCGTCACGGGTCGGCCGGGACACCGGGCGGCCCGGCCTGGTCGTGACCCTCTACAACTGGTCACGGCCCAGGGACCTGGCGCACTACGAGGATTTCGGGCACTACCACGCGACGTTCTACCGCCAGGTCGAGGCGCTGTCGGTGACCCCCTACACCCGGCGTTCCCTGGACCGGGGTACCGCGGCCACGTTCGTCGCCGCGGTGCGCAACAGCGAGGACGCCTATTCGCGGGACGAGGACGCCCAGGACGTGCCGCTCGACGGGCCGGTCGTCCAGCAGGTGACCGAGCGTTTCCTTGACCGCGCGGGCCGGGCGGGCGGGCAGCGTGGCCGGGAGTACCTGAGCGAGCGGATCGGTGCGCTGCGGGACAGGTGGGAACTGGCCAAGACCGGTTCAGGTTCGGCCCGGCTCGGCTACCGGGACCGGCCGGGCAAGCAGCCGTTGCGCGGGCTGCTGAAGGTCGCCAGCGGCAGTGGGTGGACGGCGCTGACCGTTCCCATGTCGATGCGCGAAACCGAGAACGACGTCAACCTGCTGATTCCCGGTGCCGGGTTGTTCGAGCCCGTGCTTGGCCAGCCCGCGTGGTCTTTCGGCGCCCGCCCGGACGACTCTGATGACGCGGACGGGCCCGCTGGGGACGATGTCCCGGAGGCTGACGAGCTCGGCGAATCGGCGTTCGACCCGGCGCCTGGCGCGATGCCTGGCGCGATGCCCGGCCGGGTGGCCGGCCGGGTGGCGGGAGGCCGCTGATGCCGCCAGCAGCACAGCACCGGCGACGGGTCGGCACGGTCCGGCCCAGCCACCTGATGTTCAGCGGCGGTGTCGGGGCGCTCATCGACCTGCCGAACTTCCCCGTGCTCGTGCGCGGCCTGGACGACTGGCGGTACGACACCGTGCCTGAGTGGGCGCCGCTCGCCGAGCCCCGGCTGCTGGCGGCGGTCGGCAAGCTGCTGAACGCCCCCGTCGCGCAGCTCCGCCCGCCGCCGTGGCTGGACGGCTTCGACGCCGACCCCAATGGCCAGCCGGCCCGGATCGGCGTCCCGGTCATCCCGTTCCCGCAGTGGCTGCGCTGCACCGCGTGCAGCCGTCTGGCCTCACTGGACGCGGGCATATGGGGGTTCGTCAACGACAAGGCGCGCCGTCCGGACGAGGCCAAGTTCTTCCACGACGACTGTCCCCGGCGGCGCAGGCGGCCGCTGGCCGTCGCCGCCAGGTTCGTGCTGGCGTGCGTCAACGGGCACCTGGACGACTTTCCCTACGACCGCTTCGTGCACCGCGGCGGCGCCTGCCCCAAAGTCAGCCATCCTCAGCTGCGGATGGCGGACTATGGCGGCAACCAGGGCGCGAATGTGGAGATCCGGTGCCTGTCCTGCCCGGCCAAGCGGAACATCAGCCAGGCCATGGGCCGCCGCGGCGAGGAGTCCCTGCCCGTGTGCCGGGGACGCCATCCGCACCTGGGCACGTTCGGGGAGTGCCAGGCGCGGCCCATGGTGATCGTCATCGGCGCTTCCAACCAGTGGTTCGCGCAAACCCTCTCAGCGCTGGCCGTGCCGCAGGTGGGAGCCAGCGCGCTGCATGCCAAGGTCGAGCAGCTCTGGGAGCACCTGCAGAAGGTCACCGACCCGGCCTTCCTTGACCTGCTGTGGGACCTGCCCCAGTTCCAGGCACTCCACCAGTGGCCGCGGGGCGAAGTGCTCGACGCCATCGCACAGCACCGCAAGGCACTGGCCGCCGAACCCGACCCGGAGCCAGCGGCCTACCCGGACCTGCGGACCCCGGAATGGGAGGTCTTCACCTCGGCGGTCCCGCCCGAGCCGAACGACGACTTCGCGCTGCGCCGCGACCCGGCGGGCGTCCCACCCGCGCTGGCCGGCTTCCTCGCCGACGTCGTGCAGGCCGAGCGGCTGCGCGAAGTGCGCGCGCTCGCCGGGTTCACCCGGCTGGACGCGCCGGACCCGGAGGATCCCGACCTGGTGACCCGGGCACCGCTGGCCCGTGACCGCCCGACCTGAGTGCCGGCCAGCGAGGTCCGCGGTGAGGGCATCTTCCTGCGCATCGATGAGCAGCTGATAACCGGCTGGCAGGAGCGCGTCCGCGGCAGCGAGGCGGTCCGCGAGCACCGGGAGGCCTTCGGCCGGTTCCGCACCAACCGGTACTCCGACCGGCTGCCCGCCAACTTCGATCCGATACACGGCTGGCCCGAACCCCGTTACATCGCCCTGCACACCCTGTCGCACCTGGTGATCCGCACCATCGCGCTGGAATGCGGCTACAGCTCGGCGAGCCTGTCGGAGCGGATCTATGCCGGCCCGGACCGGGCCGGCATCCTCATCTACACTGCTGTCCCCGACGCCGAAGGCACCCTTGGCGGGCTGGTCTCACTTGCCGAGCCAGAGCCACTGACGCGGATCATGCGCCGGGCGCTGCACGACGCGCGCAGATGCTCCTCCGACCCGCTGTGTGCCGAACGGCTGCCCAAGGCACCTGCCGACTTCCTGCACGGCGCGGCCTGCCACGCCTGCCTGTTCGTGTCCGAGACCACCTGCGAGCGTGGCAACAGGTTCCTCGACCGGCGGTTCATCGTCCCGATCGACGATGAGTCGCTCGTCCTCGTGCCCAGCATGGGCTAGGCCGTCGTGACGCCGCCATGATGCAGTCATGAGCTGGGACGCGCTGGAGGACGCCGGCACCGACATCGTGCGGCGGCTCGGCCCGCAGGCCCTGCGTGCCATTACCGACCGCGCCATGGCGGCTTGGCCGCGCGAGGCGATCCTGGCCGCCACGCCCGGCGCCGAGGCCCTGCTCGACTCGCTTGCCGAAGTGGACCGCTCTGCGGGCCTGGCCTATCTCACCGGCCTCGCCGCCGGATACGCCCAGCGTGCCAGCGAGGTCACAGTGGAGACGGTATGGAGCGGGCCAGGCTCCCGGCACGTGCCCGTCCGGGCGACGGCCGCCGTGCTCGCCGACATCGTCGACGAAGCCCGCCACGAACTGCTGCTCATGACCTACTCCGCGAAGCCGCACCTGACGCTGACCGAGGCCCTCCAGGCAGCCACCAGGCGGGGCGTCAGCGTCAGCGTGGTCGTCGAGACGCTCCAGGGCGCGGGCAGCGCGCTATCTGGCGAGGAGCCCTATCGCGCGTTCACCGGGATCGACGGCGTTCAGCTATGGCACTGGCCCACGTCGCGCAGGACCGAGCCCGACGCGAAGATGCACGCCAAGCTCACTCTCGCTGACCGGCGCGTCCTGCTGGTTACCAGCGCCAACCTCACCCAGTCCGGTGTCAGGAAGAACATCGAAGCAGGCCTGCTCATCCGCGGCGGCGCCATCCCCCAGCGTGCCGGTGAGCATGTCGACGCCCTCCGCGCCAGCGGAGAACTCGTCCGGCTGAACTGAGCGCCGCGCGCAGGTGGCGGCCTCCATCCTGGATCCGGCTGCCGGGCCCGCGCGCAGCCACAGTCGCACCCCGCGCTCGGCGTCCGGGCGGCGCGCCTCCCGGCTCGGGCAGCCTGCGCCGCTACGTCGGTTCCCGCAACCGGCTTCTCGCTGCGCTCGCCCCGGTCGGGCCAGAGATCTTTTCCTCGGGTCGCGGGCGTTCCTGGCGCCGGCTGCGCCGGCGCTGTCGCGCTGCCACCACGGCCCCCACTTGTGGGAGCTGACGGTGTAGACGTAAACCCAGCGGCGCACCACCGCGATGAGCCGGTCCGAGGCGAGCGCGTACAGCACACTCGGGAGCACCCACACGGTGACCGAGCGAGGCGAGGTCACCGCCCCTTCGGAGCGGAATGCTTGATCTTCGGATTCACCGAGGCTCGCCGCCGTCAACGGTGCGGAGGCCAAGAACAGGATGATCAGTATCGGATTCCGGCATATCTGCCGTGCCGGCCGGGGCATGGGTGTCCGCGGGGGTCCTTGTGGGCTCGGAGGGTGGCGTCCCGTCGGCTGTGGCGGAATTCCTTGCCGCATCGGCTGCACGCGTAAACGTACACGGGGGCCGCGCGCCGGCGCAGTGAAGAGTTCCCCCGGCGCGCTGATCTGCTTGGCGTTCGGCTCTGTGCCGGGGCGTGCAGCGGGCCTTGGGCGGAGAGCTCGATCGCGTAACGAGGCCGGAACGGCGTGGTGGTGACGCGTAGTCCGGTGATCTTGTCGATGCCGTAAGTGCGGTGCCCGCTGCCGTCCGATTTCTCGGCATGCAAGAGGATCCGGCCGGCACTGCTGCGGCGGAGCGAATAGGGCTCGATGGTCCGCCAGGTGCCTTCGTATTGGAGTTCGACGCACAGGTGGTTGGTGGCAGCGAAGCGCACGGTTTCCAGCGGTATCCCGGTGCCCCAGGTGGCGACGGTGGGCGGCGGTGACCAGGCCTCCTCGTCTTGGGTGGCGGGTGGCGGCGGAAGGTCCTCGAACTCGGCAGTGCCGTCCAGCCAGCCGAAGAGAAGGGGAAGCTCGTCGAGGAAAGCCTGGAGTGGCGGGAGCGCGGGAAGCTGGTGAGCCAGCATCTGGGACCAGTCGCCTTCGAGCGCGGTGATGAGCGGGGTGCCGATGAGATCAGCGGCGGTGGGTGTGGCGATGCCCTTGGCGGCACACTTTTCTTCGAGTGCCTGCCGGATCAGCTCGGGGTACAAGCGCAGGTCGTTCCTGCGGAAGAGGTTGATGATGTCATACAGATCCCGGGGGCGGGCACGCTGCGCCATGGCGCGGATCTTTTCGGCGAAGAGCTCTTCAAAGGAGTAGCAGCGGACCCGGCCAGGCAGCGGTCCGTCCGGGTACGGGTGGGCGATTTCCCGCAGGACAGGTGGACGGACCACGGTTTCGTTGGCCGAGATGTCGAGCTTGACTCGGGCAGCGACCGGAGTCTGGCGTGGACCGATGTAATAGACGCGGCCTTCTGCCGACAGCTGGCCTGGGCGCAGGCGAAGTGCGGGTGCCTTCGACGAGAAGTCGATGCCGGAGGCGTCGTGCACTCTGGCGAGCGTGCGACTGAGGAGCGGTTCGATCTGCTCAGGACGATATGGACCCCCTGGAAGGACAGTGAAGTCCAGGTCCTCGGAGAAGCGATGGGTCTCGATATAGCACTTCTTCAAGCAGGTTCCACCCTTGAAGACCCACTGGTCTCCCAGGATCGGATCGCTGCCGATCCCCCACAGGAGCCAGCCGAGGACGTAGTCCTTCTCGACTACCTCCTCTGTGAGCTGCCACTCACGGACCCGCTCGACGAT
>DATKQH010000104.1:0-25652 GCA_035532775.1 Streptosporangiaceae bacterium | reverse complement strand
CGGATCGTCCCTGATGACGGAGGGCGGGCCGGCGGCCACGACCGTCCCGTAGTCGAGAACCGCAATGTGGTGACAGAGCCCCATCACGAATTCCATGTTGTGCTCGACGATCAGGAACGTCTTCCCGGCCGCGTTCAGCTCCCTGATCCGCTGCGACAGCTGGTTGACCAGCGACGGGTTCACGCCGCCGGCCGGCTCGTCGAGCAGCACGATCGCCGGGTCGGCGACCAGGACATAGGAGAGCTCGAGCAGCTTGCGCTGGCCGTAGGACAGCGTTCCGGCCAGCTTGCCCGCGTGCGCGGCGATGCCGGTGAACTCGAGCAGTTCCATCGCGCGCTGCCGGTCGGCGGCGCCTCCTGCCCTGGCCAGCGGATTGCGGAAGCCACGATGCCCGTCGCCGGTGTGCTGGGCGGCGACGATCATGTTCTCCAGGACCGTCAGGCGCGGGAAGATCCTGGTCAGCTGGAAGGTCCGGCCGATGCCGGCCGCGAACACCCGCTGCGGCGAAGACCCGGTGATGGTGCGGCCGGCGAAGAGCACCTCGCCGGAGTCAGGCCGCTCGTAACCGGTAATGACGTTGAACAACGTCGTCTTGCCCGAGCCATTCGGCCCGATCAGCCCGGTAATGCTGGCCGCCTGCACCTCCACCGTGCAGTCCTCCAGCGCCTGCACGCCGCCGAAGGCCTTGGCGACTCCCGCGGTGCTGAGCAGGGCGGTCATGACGCCGGTCCCTTCGAGGTCGCGGCCGGAGCGGAACTCTCACCGCTGCCCGCGACGGCTGGGGCGCCGGTCCCGGTCACGGACCCGGCATCGGCCTCGGACCCGGCATCGGCCTCGGACCCGGCCTCGGTCACGGACCCGGCCTCGCTGCCGGCATCAGTCCCGTCTTCGCCGCCGTCGTCGTCTTCTGCTCGCGCGGGAGCGCCCTGGCGGCCCCTGCGCCGCTCCAGCCACCCGCCGCCCTTCGCCGCCACCGTCGGGATCAGGCCGCGCGGCAGGAAGAGCACCACCGCGAGGAACAGCGCGCCGAGCAGGATCTGGCTCAGGTAGCTATTGCTGAACTGCGTGGTCAGGTACTGCTGCGCAGGCTCGATGATCAGGGCTCCGAGCAGCGGCCCGGTGACCGTGCCGAGCCCGCCGAGGAACGCCATCAGCGCAACCGTCAGGTCGAACAGCGGGTCGAAGCCGGACTGCGGCAGGACCTGGTTGATGAAGAAGAACCACAGGGCTCCGGCCAGGCCGGTGATCCCGCCGGAGATCACGAAGGCGGTGAGCTTGACCGGCATTGCCCGCACGCCCAGGCTGGCCGCCCGGTCCTCGTCGTCCCTGATAGCGCGGAGCTGAAGGCCGAATCTGGAGCCCTTGATCAGCCAGGAGATGGCAACCGTGCCGAGAGCGAGTGCCAGCGCCATGTAATAGAAGCGCTGGTCGAAGCTCACCGGATCCCAGAGCAGGAACGGGGCGTTCAGCCCGATCGTACCGTTGGTGAAACTGGTCAGGTTGAAGGCCATGAGCTGGAAGATGAAGAAGATGGCGATCGTGATGACGACGAAGGTATGCCGTCGCACCCGGAGCGCGATCAGGCCGAACGGAACCGCGATCAGCGCCGCGGCAGCGGCAGCAAGCGGCAGCAGCGCGAACTCGGCGCTGCCAGTGATCTGCCAGTCCTTGGCCGCGATCCCTGCGGCGTAGGCACCGCTGCCGAAAAACACCGCGTGGCCGAGTGAGATGTAGCCCGAGTAGCCAGAGAACAGGTTCCAGGCGACGGCCGCGCAGACGAAGATCAGGGTCAGGAAGGCGATCGTGCTGACCGACTGATTGGTGAAGGCCAGCGGGAAGATGACGACCGCGGCCAGCGCCAGGACGAGCAGGCCGACCCGCGTGGCACGTCCGGTCTGCCAGCCGGCCGGCTTGCGGTGCCGTGCCCCGGCGGCAGTGCCTGCCGAGGGCGACGCCACGCCGCTCACTGTGCCCTCGCAGCCTGACGGCCGAACAGGCCGGTCGGCTTGATCAGGAGCACGAGCACGAGCGCGGCGTAGAAGACGGCGATGGACCAGTTCGGCTGCCAGATGTCCACTATGGACTCGAGCGTCAGCATGAACACCGATGCCACCAGGGCACCGCCGATGCTGCCGAGCCCGGCCAGGATAATCAGCGCGAGCAGCCGGGAGATCAGGTCGTAGCCGCTGTTCGGATTGAACCCGCCGCCGCTTGCCCCGAAGATCATGCCGCCCGCGGCGGTGACGGCGACGCCGATTCCGTAGGTCAGCGCGGCCACCCGGTTGACGTCGACTCCGACCAGCATCGCCGCGGTCCGGTCCTGCATGGTGGCGCGGATGCTCCGGCCGAACCTGGTTCGGTACAACAGCGCGTAGAGCCCGGCTACGAGCGCCACGGCCAAGGCGAAGCCATACAGGTCGATGTAGGGGAGGTGGAACCCGAGCAGGGCGACGCTCTTGGTTACGTACGAGGCGTTGAGCGTCACGTAGTCCGGCCCGAAGAACAGGTAAAGGGCGCCCTCGATGATGATCGCCACTGCGTAGCTGGCCAGCAGCGACATCGACGTGCGCTCGCTGCCGTGCAGCGGGCGGATGAAGGCGACCTGGATGATCACGCCGATCACGAACATCGCGGGGACGGTGATCAGCAGGCCGAGAAACAGATCGAGATGCAGGTGCACGGAGAGCGCGTAGCTGAGATAGGCACCGAGTATCACCATCACGCCCTGGGCGATGTTGATGATGTCGAGCACGCCGAAGATCAGGGTCAGCCCGACGGCCATCAGCGCGTAGATGCCGCCGCCGAGAATCCCGTTGATCACGGCGCGGGTTAGCTCAGTGCCCATTGCCTCTTCCCGCCGCGCGCTGCTCCGTGCACCCGCATGATCAGCCGTTCTTCCAGGCTGGCTTCGGGTTCAGTACCGAGACGGAACCCGCGGTGCCGACCGGCAGGACCTGCACGTACTTGCCGTTCTGCCACTGGAAGATGTAGGTCGTCGCCGCGCCGTTGCGGCCGAGCGAGTCGAACTTCACCTGGCCCTGCACCGTGTTCAGCGTGACGCCGCTGTGCAGGTACGTGATGATCTTGGCGTTATCGACGCTCTTAGTGGCCTCTACCGCCTGCTGGGCGACCTGTCCGACCGCGTAGCCTTCGGCCACGTCTGCGTTGATGCTCGACGGAGTGCCGTGGTACAGCTTGATGTACTCGGCGACCATCTTCTGGCTCTGCGCGTTGGCCGAACTGCCGTACCAGCCGTTCGGGACCATGATCCCGGCAGCGTTGCCGGCACCGACCGCGCTGGTGAAGGCGGCGCCCTGGTCGGGACCTGCGGCCGCGATGAAGATCTTCGGGGTGTAGTGCTGCTGCTGGAACGCCTTCATGAAGGCGCCGACCGTCGGCACATCGGTCGAGCCGAGCACGACGACGTCGGCGTGGCTGGCAGCCACGTTGTCCGCAGCCGGAGCGTAGTCAGGCACCTCGGCCGGGAAGATCTTCGAGTAGACCGTCTTGATCCCGGCCTTCTGCAGCGTGGTCTGGGTCAGCTGGACCGGCGGGTCGGCGAACGGGTCGTCGGCCATGGGGTAGGCCGCCGTCTTGGGCCGCTGACTGGCGGGCAGCGACGTCACCCAGTTGGCGAACGGGACCATCTCGTCCTCGATCGGCAGGCTCACGTCGAATACGTTGTGCGCCTGCTCGTTGGCAGCAGCGGTGAAGACGCTCGGCGCGCCGCCCGCGCCCTCGATGAACGCGAATCCGTTCCGCGCCGCGACCGCCGATGCCGGGGTAGTGAGCAGCGAGGAGAACGGGCCGAACGTGAGGTCCACGTGGTCAGTAGAAATCAGCGTCGTATAGTTAGTGACCACCTGGCCAGGGTCGCTTCTGTCGTTCAGGTAGATCAGCTTGACCTTCCGGCCGAGCAGGCCGCCCGAGGCGTTCACGTCGGCCACCCAGAGCTTGTAACCCTTGAGGAAGGCCTGGCCGTCAGCGGAGAAGTCGCCGGTCAGCGACAGCGAGGTGCCGATCAGGATTGGCTTGGTTGTTGCTGGCGTGCTGGACGAGCCGCCGGAGCTGGAGCTCCCGCTAGAGCAGGCGGCGAGCGTGGCCGTCAGGACGGCCGCGGTAATGCCGACAGACAAGAACCGGGCGCGGTGATGGTTCATCCCCGGTCCTCCTTCCGAGTTGATGGGTAATCCGTTCAATCACTGCTGGCGGGCTCGAGCCCGTCAGATACCTCCGCGTTCTCGCTAATCACCTCCAGGCCCGAGGACCGGGCCTGGAGCACGAGCAAGGTCGCGAAGTCGTCCTCGCCGAATCCGTAACCGACAAGGCTCTGCACGAGCTGGTGGGCTGCCGACGCGATCGGCATCGGCACCTCGTGCTCCCTCGCCGCCGCCAGCCCAAGGTCGAAATCCTTGCGCAGCAGCGTCGAGGTGAAGGTCGGGTGGAAATCGAGGTTCACGAAGGCCGGCGTCTTGTACTTGCTGAACGTCGAGCCCATGACGCTGTTGTTGAGGCAGGCGAGCAGTGCCTGCCTGCTGATGCCGCTCTTCTCGGCCAGAACGGTCACCTCGGCGAGCGACTGAGTGACGACGCCGAGGAACAGGTTGTGGCAGAGCTTCACCGTCCTGGCCAGCTCGCCCTCGCCCACGTACGTCGCGCCGGCACCGAGAATGTCCAGGTAGGGATGAACGGTGTCGAACGCCGCACGGGAGCCGGAGACCGCGAAGGTCAGCCTGCCGACCTGGGCGACCTTGGGGTTGCCCATCACCGGCGCGGCGAGCAGCATGCAGCCTCTGGCCGCGAGCTCCGCCCTGACCTGCTCCGATGCCTCGGCCGAGACCGTGGAGCAGTCGACGACGATCGACGGTGCCCGGCCGCCTGAAGTCAGCCCGGCGGGGCCAGTCAGCGCGTCGATGAGATCCTGCGAGGTACCCACCGTCACGAACACGATGTCCGCCGATCCAAGCTCGGCGGCGGTGTCCGCCACCGTTGCCCCGGCGGCCGCGAGCGGCTCCGCCTTGGCCTTGGTCCGGTTGTAGACCGTGACGTCGCAGCCCGAGCCGAGCAGCCGGTGAATGAGCGAGATGCCCATCCGCCCGGTTCCCAGCCAGCCGAGCCGGTGCCCGTCACTCCGATCCGCCATTCTGCCCACCTCAGACTCGACGACCCCGTCGTGCCGGCGTCGGCCGACCCGCATTAATCACACCCTAGCAATCGTTTGCATCACGAGAGTGATGTTTCGGACAGGATCTTGTCAATGGGTATTATCCGGCTGGTCTCGGCGGCAGGGGCCGAAATCGCGGTATTTAAGTGCCGGCGCCGGGCGAGACTGCCCAGGGATGGATCGGCAGATCTATCACTATTTCATGGACGAGTCCGCTGAACCAATCCCACCAGGAGACCACGCGCCTAGCCGGCTAGCCGGGCAGCAGACCGGGCGGCCACGCAGGGGCGATCCGGCCCGGCAGCCAGGCCGGGCGGAGCTGCAAACGTGTGCAATGCTGTCGCACATGGCAGATACCCGTGTCCATGCAGCAGTCAGCCACTGGGCACCCCGTTTCGTGGCCAACGGCATCGACTACAACGACTTCGTGCGGGTGACCTCGGCGATCGGCGGCTGGGACACCTGGTGCGAGCAGTGGTGCCTGGCCGGCGCGGTCCACGAGCAGCTGGGCAGGGCTGCTCTCGCTGATGGCAGGGAACGCTCGGCCGGAGCGCACCTCTCGCAGGCTGCCGTCTACTACCACTTCGCGAAGTTCATGTTCGTCGACGACATCGACCAGATGCGCGCCGCCCACCTGATGGCTGTCAGGTGCGCCACCGATGCGCTGCCGTTCCTCGACCCGCCGGGCGAGCGGGTCGAGATCCCTTTCGACGGGGCGACGATCGCCGGGGTCCTGCGGCGCCCGCACGGGCCTGGCCCGCACCCGGCCGTGATCCTGATACCTGGCCTTGACTCGGCCAAGGAGGAATTCAGGCCCACCGAGGATCTCTTTCTCAGCCGGGGAATCGCCACGCTGTCGGTCGACGGCCCCGGACAGGGCGAGGCCGAGTACGACCTCGCGATCAGGGCCGACTGGGAAGTCCCCGGCGGCGCGATCATCGACGCTGCCGCCGGGCTCACCGGCATCGATCCTGAGCGGATCGGGATCTGGGGGGTCAGCCTCGGCGGCTACTACGCCGCCCGGGTGGCGAGCGGTGACGGCCGGGTCCGCGCCTGCATCGCGCTGTGCGGGCCGTACTGCCTCGGTGACGTCTGGGACCAGCTGCCCGAGCTGAGCCGGGCCGCGTTCACCGTCCGGTCGAAGTCCGGGTCAGCCGAGCAGGCCAGGCAGCGGGCCGCCGAGCTGACCATGGCGGGCCGGGCCAGCCGGATAACGGCGCCGCTACTGATCGTGGCGGGCAAGCGGGACAGGCTCTTTCCGTGGACCGATGCCGAGCGGCTGGCCAGCGAGACCGGCGACAACGCCGAGCTCCTGCTGCTCGACGACGGCGATCACGGCTGCGCCAACGTGCCCTATCAGCACCGCTATTACAGCGCTGACTGGATGGCCAGCCGGCTCGCCGGCTGACCGCATCCCCGGCCGTCAGTATCCCCGGCTGACCGCATCCCCGGCCGTCAGTATCCCCGGCCGTCAGTTCGCGGCTGTCCGCGGCGGCCCCGTCGAGCCCCTGACCTTGAGTTCAGGAGCCAGGTACAGAACCTTGGCCTGGTCGTCGGCTGGCGCCTTGCCGTGCTCGCCGCTGGCCGCGATCTGCTCGAGGATCAGCTGTCCGGCCTCGGTCCCGACCTGATAGTGCGGGAAGCTCACGGAAGTCAGCGGCGGCCTGAGCCGGTCGATGAAGGGCATGTCGTTGAACCCCACCACCGAGATGTCCTGCGGGCAGGACAGGCCTGCCGCCTCAAGCGCGGCGTAACAGCCCACAGCGAGCATGTCGTTAGCGGCGGCGACGGCCGTAAAGCCGCAGTCCGCTTCGAGCAGCGCGCGGCAGCATCTGTCGCCCTCATCCAGCGAGTACGCGGCGGCGTGCACGACCAGATCGGGGTCGGCCGCCAGGCCGTGCGCGACCATCGCGGCCACGAACCCGCGGTAGCGGCTGAGGCCAGTCGACACATCCTGCGGGCCAGCGATATGCGCGATCCTGCGGTGGCCAAGCCCGACCAGGTGGGAGACCGCCATCGCGATGCCACGCTCGTTGTCCACCGAAACCGCGGGAAAGCCGTAGCCCTCGGCATGCCGGTTCACGAGCACCATGGGAATCTCAGCCGCGGCAGCCTCGGCCAGCAGCGAGCTGCGCAGGTGCGCGGTGGCGCAGACGAAGCCGTCGACGTGCCTGGCCAGCATCCGGTCGAAGACCAGGCGCTCGCGGTCATCGTCTGAGTCCGTATTGCCGATCAGCGCGACATAACCGTCGGCGGCCAGCCGGTCCTCGATACCGCGCACGATCGGCGGGAACAGCGGGTTGGTGAGGTCGGGAATCAGGACGCCCACGGTGTGCGAGCGCCGCGTCCGCAGGCTTCTGGCCACGGTGTTCGGCCGGTAACCGAGTTCGTCAGCCGCCGCCAGGATGCGGCTCGCGGTCTCCGCACTGACCAGGAGCCTGGTCTGGTGATTGAGCGCCCGCGATGCCGTCGCCGGATGAACGCCGGCCACCGCGGCCACGTCCTTCAGGGTTACCGGCGAATCGGACCTCATCGGCGTGTCACGCTCCGATCTGCGCAGGCCCCCCAGTGCGCTCCCCTGCCCTGCCGTCTCACGCATCGTAACCGCAACTGCCGGATTTGCACCATCATCCATATGATTCGGGCGTGATCTACGGACTGCTCGCCGCGGCCGGCTGGGGCACGTCCGCAGCCGCTGCCGCCATGGCGGTGCGGCGCGCCCGCACCTACCTCGTTGTCCTGACGTTCTACCGCTCCGTCGCGCTCGGCCCGGCCGGCCTGATGAGCGCGATCAGCTCGACCTACGGCGGCGTAGCCGCTGGCCTTGCCGTCGGCGTGCTCGGCGAGCACCTCGGCGTCATCGGCGTCATCGGCATCGGCGGCCTCCTGCTCGCGATCTGCGTGTCGGGCTCGCGTCCGCGCGGGGATCAGATCAGGACCCGGCCCCGTGGCAGCCGGCCCCGTAGCAGCCGGCCCCGTAGCAGCCCGCCCCGTAGCGAACAGCCCAGCAATTACCAGCCCAGCAGCGACCAGCCCAGCAGGAACAGGCCCAGCAGGAACAGGCAGGACCGGAACAGGCGGTGCCGGGACCGGCGTGGCGTTCTCGGCCGCCGCCATTCCTTTGGCGTTCGGATCGGCGCTCACCTACGGAGTGAGCAGCTTCATACTGTCCTATTTCACCAGGCAGAGCGGCTGACTGCTGTCCAGCGTCATCGCCCACGCGGCGTCGGTGACGGCACTGCTCGCCGCGCTGCCGTTCGCGGCCGGACGGATCCGCGTCTCGCGCCGACGCGGTGAGCCGACCGAGGCAATCATGGCCGCCAGGGTTGCCGAGTCTGCTGCGGCGGGCAACTCCGCTGCGGCAGGCGACTCCGCTGCGGCCGCCGCTGCCGGTATCCCTGGCCGCCCCGCTCTCGATCGTGGACGATTTTCAGAGCGTGGTCGATTTTCAGCGGCCACGGCTGACAGGAGTCCACGATCTGAAGGAAGTCCACGATCATGGCCGAGGATTGGGGGTCGCCGGACTGCCGGGAGCCGCCCAACTGCCGGGAGCCGCCCAACTGCCGGGAGCCGCCGGACTGCCGGGAGCCGCCAGTTTGCCAGGGCTGGCTGGATCACCCGGGCAGCCGATTCCGCTGCGGGCACTGGGGGCGCCGGGGCCGGCCCGGTCCATCTTGATCTGGGCGGCGGCAGCCGGGCTCACCGACGCCGGCGCGCTGCTCGCCTACTCGCGTGGCTCTCAGCTCGGCCAGGTCGCCATCACGGCGGCGACGTCGAGCGTCTACCCGGTCATCCCGTTGATCGTCGGGGTCGCCCTGCTCGGCGAACGACTCGGGCGCCGCCAGCTGACCGGCATCGCCCTGATTATCGCTGGCCTGGTTTTGCTCGGCCTGCCATAGCTCATAGCGGGCGCTTAGCGTGTACCATGCGAGCACTGTATATCCGGTTCGCGAAATTGGTGTTCAACCTCTTGCTGCGCTCACCTGCATCCGTCAGGATCTAGGCTCGATAACAGCACGACGCCCGACCGTTGCTGACCGGGCCGCCGACTCACGGTGCGGGTCGGGGCGCCGACCCGACCGGCTAGATCGTCCTGGAGCTGCGCCGATGACACTTGCACTCCGCTATGCGGTCCGCTCCGACGTCGGCCTGCTCCGGGAGGGCAACGAGGACTCGGCCTACGCCGGGCCGCATCTGCTCGCGGTCGCCGACGGAATGGGCGGATACGAGGCGGGCGAGGTTGCCAGCGCCGCGGTGATCTCATCCGTGGCGCCACTCGACCGGCGGGCCATGCCGGAATCGGAGCTGATCGACGCGCTGGCCGCGGCCGTGGCTACGGCGAAGCAGACCCTGCGCCGAATCGTCGACTCCGATCCGGCGGTCGGCAGCATGGGCACCACGCTGACCGCGATGCTGTGGGCGGGCGGCTCGGCCGCCATCTGCCACATCGGCGACTCGCGCGCCTACCTGGTGCGAGATGGCGACCTGTACCAGATAACCCACGACCACACGTTCGTGCAAGCCCTGATCGATCAGGGCAGGATCCGCCCTGAGGAGGCGTCGACTCATCCGCAGCGCTCGCTGCTGCTTCGCGCGCTGGACGGCCGTACCGATGCCGATCCCGACCTGTCCATGCTGACCGCGCAGGCCGGTGACCGGTACCTGATCTGCTCCGACGGGCTGCCAGTAGCCGTCAGCGACGACCAGATACTGCAGGCGCTCGTGGCGACGCCCGAGCCGTCCGACGCCGTGCTTGCCCTGATCGACCTGGCCATCAGGGGCGGCGCACCCGACAACGTCACCTGCATCGTCGCGGACGTCATCGACCCCGAGGTGGCGGGTGTGCCGCCGACCAAGGCACCCGTGGTCGTCGGCGCGGCGGCTAGTGCCGAGAATCACGACACGAAGCCGTTCACCAGGCCCGCGATGGACGGCGGGGGCAGGATAACGACGCTGGGTACGGTCCCCGCGACGGCCAGGGCCCGAGACACGGCGCCCGGGCAGGCCCGCCCCCAGCAGGGCCAGGCCCCGGCCGCACCGTCCGGCCGGCACGCCGCCGCCCTCGCCGATGTCGATGACGAGCCTGAGGTACTGCCGCGCCGTCGCCGGTGGCCGGTGATGACCTCGATCCTGGCCCTGTTCGTTTTGCTGCTCGGCGGCGGCGTCTTCTTCGGCCATCAGTACCTGAACAGTCAGTACTACGTGGGAACCAGCGGCGGCAAGGTCGCGATCTTCCGGGGTCTCGACCAGCAGCTATTCGGGATCTCGCTGTCCAGCGTCTACCAGAAGACTGACATTCCGGTGGCCGGAATCCCGTCCCAGGACGTTCAGGCGATCAGGCAGGACTCGCCGGGCAACCTGGCCCAGGCCTCCACGCTCGTGACCAACATCCGCAAGAGCTACCAGGCCTGCCAGGCCGCCCATGCGGCGGTTAGGCGCTGGGAGACCGGCAAGCCTAGGCCGATCAGGGTCAGGGTCAAGGAGGCGAACGGCAAGATCGTATTCAAGACCGTCACGCCGAAGTACCGGCCCAAGCCGCCTGTCCCGGCCGACTGCCCGTCGCAGCCGGCCAGCGGAACCTGAGCCAGGGCCGGCCAGGCGCCGCATGAGGGGTCAGCCAGATGAGCGGACGGGCCGCACAAGCGGACGGGAGCCGCACAAGCGGACGGGCCGCACAAGCGGACGGGCGCATTGAGTGGTCGTGCCCGATGAACGAACGTGCTATATGAACGGGCGTGCAAGCATGAGCGGACGTGCGCAATGAGCGGACGTGCCGTCCTGATCACCGGCGCATCGCGCGGGATCGGCCGGGCCATCGCGGTTGAGTTCGCCGCCGCGGGCGACCGGGTCGCCGTTCATCACCGCGACTCCGCGGAGTTGGCCGACAGCCTGGTAGCCAGCCTTCCCGGTGACGGGCACGCGGTCGTGCAGGCCGACCTGGCCGATGCCGAGGCGGTCCGCGCCATGGTGGACCGGGCAGCCAGCCTGCTCGGCGGCCTCGACATCCTGGTCAACAACGCGGGGGTCTTCACGCCCCATCCGATCACTGTCGTGTCCTACTCGCAATGGCAGGATCAATGGCAGGCCACGCTCGGGGTCAACCTGATCGGCGCGGCCAACGTCACCTGGTGCGCGGTTCAGCACATGAAAGGCCGCGGCGGCCGGATTATCAACGTGTCCTCGCGCGGCGCGTTCCGCGGCGAGCCCAACTCGCCGGCTTACGGCGCGAGCAAAGCTGGCCTGAATTCCTTGGCGCAGTCACTGGCCCGCGCCCTGGCCCCGCACGGGATCGCCGTATCGGCAGTGGCGCCGGGGTTCGTGGCCACCGACATGACCAACGAGCACCTCAAGCCACCGCGCGGGGACGAGATCAGGGCGCAGAGCCCGTTCGGCCGGGTCGGCGAGCCGGAGGAGGTCGCCGCCGCGGTGCTCTACCTCGCCTCCGAGCGAGCCGAGTGGGCCAGCGGCGCCGTGCTCGACCTGAACGGCGCCTCCTACTTGCGCTAGCCCACGGGGCCGATCCGCGCGAGCCCCACGGGGCCGACCTCCTTGCCTGGGCTGGCCCACGGGGCCGCCGGGGCCGACCTCCCCTAGCCGACCGGGCCCGAGATGCCGAGCGAGAGCCGCAGGAAGGCGAGCACGGCAGCCGACTCGGCGATGATCTTGCTGGTCGGCTTGCCTGCCCCGTGCCCGGCCGAGGTCTCGATCCTGATCAGCACGGGCGCGTCCCCGCCCTGGCTAGCCTGCATGGTCGCGGCGAACTTGAACGAATGGCCCGGCACGACCCGGTCGTCATGGTCACCGGTCAGCACGAGAGTGGCCGGGTAGCGCTCGCCCTGGCGCACGTTGTGCAGCGGCGAGTACGCCCTGAGCCACTGATACTGCTGCGGGTCGTCCGGACTGCCGTAGTCGGCGATCCAGGCACTTCCGACCGTGAACGTGTGGAACCGCAGCATGTCGAGCACCCCGACGGCGGGCACGGCCGCTCCGAACAGTTCCGGATGCTGGGTCAGGCACGCGCCGACCAGCAGCCCGCCGTTGGAGCCGCCCGAGATCGCGATCCGGCCCGGCCGGGACCAGCCCGAGTCGGCCAGCCAGCGAGCGGACGCGCAGTAGTCATCGAAGACGTTCTGCTTGACGGCGAGCCGGCCCGCGTCATGCCAGGCACGGCCGTACTCCCCGCCGCCGCGCAGGTTAGGCACGGCGAGCAGCCCGCCGCTGTCCAGCCAGGCGGCGTGCAGCAGCGAGAACGACGGCGTGATCGGGATGTCGAATCCGCCGTACCCGTAGAGCAGGGCGGGCACGTCGCCGTTCGGGACGACGTCGTCGCGCCGGGTCACGAACATGGTCAGCTCGGTGCCGTCCGCCGAGGTGACCCGCGCCTGCTCGACGGTGAACCGGCCCGGATCAAGGGCCGCGGTCGACGGCCTGACCAGCGTGGTCTGGCCGGACGCCAGCTCATGGGACCACAGCGAGCCCGATTCCGCGAACGAGGTAAGGCCGAAGTGCATCAGGCTGCTGCCCTCGCGCCCGGCGATGCCGTCGCTGTTCTTGCAGGCGTCGGCCACCGATGCGTACCCGGGCAGCGGAATCTCCTGCGCCAGCGTGCCGCCGGCGTCGTGCACCCGCAGCACCGAGTGGGCATTCCGCAGGTAGTGGCAGACGAACGTGCCGCCGAACCGGTACGCGGCGAGCAGGGTGTCCGGCGTCTCGCCCAGGATCTGAGTCCACTGCGCCCGGTCCGGCCGGGCCAGGTCGACCGCCACGAGCCGCTTGCGTTCGGCCAGATAATCCGTGACCAGGTAGAAGGTCGATCCCTCGGTCGCGACGACATCGGCGATTGAGTCGAAATCGCCGACTAGCGGCCGCATCGTGGCGTCCGGCTCGGTCAGGTCACGCACGTGCACCTGGGCCTGCGGTGCCGTTCCGGAGAAGACCGAGATGATCAGGAACCGGCCGTCGTCGCTGACCAGCACGTCCGGGTACCAGTCGGGATGGTCCGGGCTCTCGAAGACGATCTCGTCGTCGTGCTGCACGGTGCCGATCCGATGGAACAGGATTCGCCGCAGCCCGCTCGCCGCGAGGTACTCGCCGCCGGGCGGCGGAGGCTCCGGGGCCATGTAATAGAAGCCGGACTTGTCTTTCCGCCAGGCGGCGTTATCCGACTTGGCCCACTCGACAACATCGTCGAGGTCGGTGCCGGCGGCGATATCGCGGACCCGCCAGGTCTGCCAGTCCGAGCCGCTCCCGCTCGTCGCGTAGGCCAGCAGCGAGCCGTCGTCGCTGACGGAGACCCCGGAGACGGCGACCGTGCCGTCGGCCGACAGAGTGTTCGGGTCGAGCAGCAGGCGCCCGGCATCGTCGGGCGCGTCCATCACGTACAGCACAGGCTGGTCCTGAAGCCCGGAGTTGCGGAACTGGAACCAGCGCCCGCCGTGCTCGAACGGCACGCCATACCGGGGGTAGTCGGCCAGCTTGACGAGCCGCTCCCGGATCGCCTCACCGTCGGCGGAGCCGGCCAGCCAGGTCTGCGTCAGGTCGTTCTGGGCAGCGACCCAGGCGGCCGTCTGCGGTGAGTAGGTGTCTTCGAGCCATCGATAAGGATCGGCAACAAGCTCGCCGTGGTAGTCGTCAGCATCTGGGCCGGTCGCCGTCGGGGGATAACTGAGCACGGTCAGGACTACCTCCTCGTAGAGCCTCGCCTGCCGATCGTAAGCCGAGGACCCCGCGCCAGCAATTCGCGCCTGCCTGCCGGGGGTTGTTGCCTGCTGAGCGTTGTTGCAAGTTGTTTGCAGGTAACTTAAGGTGGCGCCATGCCAGACAGGAGCGGCCGCCTGGCCACCATCAGGGCCGCACTGACTCCCGCCGAGTGGAACCGGGTAGGCGCGATGACTGCCGTCGTCATCGGCCTGCACGTGCTCGGCTGGGGTCTGCTCGCCGCCGCTGTCGCCCGCGGGCATCACTACGTCAGCCGGGGCCCGGCGTTCGGCGTGGGTACGGGCGTGCTGGCGTACACGCTCGGCATGCGGCACGCGTTCGACGCCGATCACATCGCCGCGATCGACAACACCACCCGCAAGCTGGTCGGCGAGGGCAAGCGCCCGCTGTCGGTCGGGTTCTTCTTCTCGCTCGGCCACTCTTCGGTGGTCTTCATCCTCGCCGTCCTGCTGAACTTCGGCATCCGGGCGCTGAACAGCCAGGTGCACAATAACGGCTCCGCCCTGCACGGCGTGACCAGCCTGGTCGGGACGTCGGTCTCCGGCACCTTCCTCTACCTGATCGCCGCGCTCAACGCGGTGATCCTGGTCGGCATCGTCAAGGTCTTCCGGGAGATGCGCTCGGGCCGGTTCAGCAACGCTGAGCTCGAGGAGCAGCTGGCTAAGCGCGGCCTGATGAACAGGCTGCTCGGCCCGCTCAACAAGCGGGTCGACGCCCCGTGGAAGATGTACCCGATCGGGCTGCTGTTCGGCCTGGGATTCGACACCGCGACCGAGGTCGCGTTCCTGGTCCTGGCGGGCACGGCGGTGATCAGCGGCCTGCCGTTCTACGCGGTCCTGTCGCTGCCATTCCTGTTCGCCGCCGGCATGAGCCTGTTCGACACGGCGGACGGCTGCTTCATGAACTTCGCCTACGACTGGGCCTTCGCCCGCCCGGTGCGGAAGGTCTACTACAACCTGACCATCACCGGCCTGTCGGTCTTCGTGGCGTTCTTCATCGGGACGATCGAGATCCTCGGGCTGGTCGGCCAGCAGGCGCACCTGGCCGGCGGGTTCTGGGCGTTCATGGCCGGATTCAACCTCAACAAGGCGGGACTCGTCATCGCCGGGGTCTTCGTGCTCACCTGGGTGGTCGCCCTGGCGATCTGGCGGTTCGGCCAGATCGAGGAGAAGTGGGACGCGGCGATGATCAGGGGCGCCGTTCTCGACGACGGCACCGACCTGGCTGACAGCGCCGTGGCTGCCGACGGGGCCGGGTCGGAGGAATCGTCGCATACGGCGGCCGGCCTGCCGTAGCGATGACAGGATCAGGTGCATGGATCAGCTGAGCAGGGAGTTTGCCAGGCGGGTACTCGACGGCCTGCCCGGCGAGCCGCTCGCCGTCGCCTGGGATGACGAGACCGACGCGCTCAAGCGCACCGGCAGGCTCGCGCTCACTGACGCCGAGCGCTCGGGCTCCGGGCCGGCGGCCGACCGGCTCTCGCTCCTCGGTAGCCCGAAGGCAGACATGATAGCCGGTTAAGGTAGAATTGTCGAATTGCTTGTGCTTCCCGCCTGAGGTGATCGAGAGAGGGAGTGCCCATGACTTCTGACTCGCCAGCCCGCGCATCGATGCAGGCTGACTCGGAAGTCGTCATCTACCGCGCCCAGCGGCAGGACAAGCCATGGGGGCATGAGCAGATCTTCGCGGCCGCCGAGGGCAAGTACGTGGGAAAGATCATCCACGTCACCGCCGGGCACTCGCTGAGCCTTCAGTATCACGAGCAGAAGGAAGAGACGATCTGCCTGATCTCCGGCTCGGCGGAGATTCAGTACGGCCCGGTCGGCGGTGACCTGACGACGCGGCAGTTCGGCCCGGGCGACACCATTCACCTGCCGGTCAGGTCCGTGCACCGGGTCACCGCGATCACGGACATCGTCTTCGCCGAGGCCTCGACCGCCCCGCCTGGCTGGCGCGAGGACGTCGTCAGGCTGGAAGACTCCTACGGGCGGACCGGCACCAGCGCACCCTGACCCGGCCAGCCGCCAGGCACTGTGACCCGGCGGCCACCTGGCACCGTGCCGCGGCCGGCCGCCTAGCCAGCTGCCGGGTACCGGACCAGGCCGGCAAGCCGCTGCCTGAAATGGTCGAACGGGGGCGCGGCGGCATCGGGATCCTTGGCCGCGTCATCCCAGCGCCGCAGCCGGCAGGCGGCCTGCGCGTACGGGCTGGCCGCGAACTCGTCAAGCTCGGCTCCGCGCATCGGACCGCCCTGAACTCCCAGCGTGTAGACCGACGCCGGCGAGAGCGTGTCGGCGTAGCCTGGCTCGACGGCGCACAGGTACCGCTTCGCCGCGACATGCAGCCGCACCGGCTCGGTGACCTCGGGGCCGAACCACTGCGCCAGCCAGTCCGCGCCAGAGTGGCTGTGCCGGTTATCGGTGCCCTGCATCAGCTGCTGGCCGCTCACGGTCCCGGTGAAGTGTCCGACATCGTGCAGGAGGGCGGCGGCGACCAGGGCGTCGTCGGCCCCCTCACGCTCGGCTAGCTGTGCTGCCTGAAGCATGTGCGCCGCCTGGGTGACTGGCTCGCCGAGGTAATCGGCGGCTCCCTGGCTCGCGAAAAGCTCAGCGATCCGCTCGACCGGGCCGGTGCTCGTCATCGGGGTGGCTCCGTTTTCGCTCCGCGATTCCGGCGAGGCGGCGTTGCCAGAAATGCTCGATCACCACAATCGTCCGGGGACCCGCGGCGCTTTGCGGCGCCGCACTGCGGCTCAAGCCTAGATCCGCCCGGTGTCCTGCACGGCGGCAGCCCGCGCGGTCCGCGAGACCGCGCCAGCCCCGGCGATCCTGGCGGCGAGCAGGACGGGGATGATCGTCAGCACGATCACGATCGAGACCACCGCGTTGACCTCGGGCAGCTGCTGGCCGAGCCGGAGCTGACCGAAGATCCAGATGGGCAGGGTGTTCTGCGCGCCCGAGGTGAAGACGGTCACGACCACCTCGTCGAAGGAGAGCGCGAAGGCCAGCAGCGCGCCGGAGATCAGCGCGGTCGCGACGGACGGCAGCGTCACGTAGAGCTGCGTCTGCCAGCCGCGGGCACCCAGGTCCATCGACGCCTCGGCGAGCGAGCCCGGCATCCGGCGGAGCCGGGCGATCAGGTTGTTGAACACCATGACGATGCAGAACGTGGCATGCCCGACCACGATCGTCCACAGCGACAGCCGGATGCTGTTGAAGGTGAAGAACGAGTTCAGGGCCAGGCCGGTGACGATGCCGGGCAGCGCGATCGGCAGCACGAGCAGGAAGGAGATCGCGTCCCGGCCGAAGAAAGTGAACTGGTACAGGGCATAGGCGACGGCCGAGCCAAGCACCAGCGCGACGCCGGTGGCGAGCAGCCCGACCTTCACCGAGAGCAGGAACGCACTGCGCACCTGCGGGTCGTGCCAGGCGACAGAGAACCAGTGCATCGTGAAACCCTGGATCGGCCAGCTCTCGACCGTCGCCGGATCGAACGCGTAGATCACGATCAGCAGGATCGGCAGGAAGAGGAAGAGCAGCACGAGCGCGACCCAGATGCGCAGCGCGACCCGCAGCCCGGTTGACTCCATCACAGCTCCCTGAAGGCGCCGAGCGCCCGAGCGCCGAGCAGGTAGCAGATCATGATCGCGATGGGCACGATCGCCATCGCCGCGCCGAGCGGGATGTTGTTGGACAGGAAGCTGTCGTAGGCGACGCTTCCGATGAAGACCGAGTTGGTGCCGCCGAGCAGCTGGGGCGTGATGTAGTCGCCGAGCGTGAGGGAGAACGTGAAGATCGAGCCCGCCACGATCCCGGGCAGGGCCAGCGGCAGGATGACCGACCGGGTCGTCCGCCAGGTCTTGCCGCCCAGGTCCTGTGAGGCCTCGATCATCGATGCGGGGACCCGGTCGAGCGCCGCGTAGACCGGGATGACCATGTAGGGCAGCCAGATGTAGCAGAACGCGATGAACACGGCCCAGTTGGTGTTGATCAGGTTCAGCGGCCCGAGCGCGATCTTGCCCAGGCTCCAGTTCAGTACCCCGGCCCTGGTGAAGACGAGCTGCCAGGCGTAGACCTTGGCCAGGTAGCTCGCCCACAGCGGCAGCAGGATTGCGACGTACAGGACGGTCCGGGTCCGCCGGGTGGCGACTCTGGCCATGTAGTAGGCGAACGGGAAGGCGATGATCCCGTCGACGGCGGTGACTCCGGCGGCCATGCCCACGGTGCGCAGGATGACCGACCGGTAGGCCGGGGTGGAGAAGATCGTGCCGAAGTTCCCTAGGTTCCAGATCCGCTCGAGATTGCCGGTGAAGGAATTTGTCTCCCAGAACGCCGTGATCAGCAGCACCACCAATGCCGCGAGGTAGATCACGAGGAACCAGGCCAGCGGCGGCGTCAGCAGCAGGCTCGCGCGCGCCCACGGCCGGCGCCAGAGCGCGGCACTAATCTTCGACCACGCCCCGCCGGCCGCGCGCTGGTCCGCGATGTTCGGTGTCACGAGCCGCCAGCTCCGGAGGTACGTGCTCGGGCCCGCCCGGCCCGGGCCCCGGCCGGGCGGGCTGGGCGCGCGCCCAGCCGGCCCGGCCGGTTACTCATTTGACCTGGGTATTCCATGCGGTCACCCACTGGGAGTACGGCACGCAGTCCGCCTGCCCGTTGTCGCAGGTGGCGACCGGAGTCTTCCACAGCGCGATGGACTTCAGGTACGCGGGATCGTTGGCGTGGTACTGCGCGCACGAACCTGGCGCGATCTTGTCCATGTACTTGCAGGCCAGCTTGTTGTCCGGCGTCTCGCCGTAGCTGACCGCCTGCTGAGCCTGCACCTTCGGGGTGCTGATGTAGCGCATCCACATGTAGGCACAGTTCGGGTGCGGTGCCTTGGCCGCCAGCATCCAGGTGTCCGCCCAGCCGGTCGCTCCCTCGCTCGGGATCGTCGAGCCGATCGGGAACTTCGCCGCCTGCAGCGCGCTCACCTGGTACGGCCAGCCGGCGCCCAGGGTCACGTCACCGTTCTTGAACGCCGAGATCTCCTGGCTGGCCAGCGGCCAGTAGGACTTGAGCAGCGGCCGCTGAGCGGCCAGCAGCTTGACTGCGGCCTGGAACTGCGGCTGGGTCAGCTCATACGGGTCGGTGATCCCCAGGCTCTTGTTGCGGGTCTTGAGGTACAGCGCCGCGTCAGCGATCTGGATCGGGTTGTCGGGCACGGTGATCTGGCCCTTGTACTTCTTGTCGTAGATCACGCTCCACGACGTCGGCGTGGTCGTGAACGCCTTCTTGCTGTACATCAGCACGTTCGGGCCCCACTGCAGGGAAACGCCGTAGTGCACGCCGCTGACGGTGTTGAAGGCCGGCGACTGGAACTGCGGGAAGAAGTTCTTCCAGTCAGGAATGAGGCTGACGTTGACCGGGTGCGCGTCACCGCCGTAGATGATCCGCAGGTCCGCGTCACCTGACGAGGACACCATGTCGTACTGCCCGCCGCCGCCGTTGGCCATGAGGGCGACCATCTCGTCCGAGGTGTTGGCATACTTGGCGTTCACCTGGCAGCCGGTCTGCTGCTCGAACGGCTTGACCCACTCGGGCTGCAGGTAACCGGCCCAGGCGATCAGGTTCAGCTGACCCTCGCCCTTGCCGATCTTCTTGAGCACCGGCAGGTGCGCGGTCGGCACCCCGCCGCTCGGCGTGCCGTTCCCGCCCGACCCGCCGCTGTTGCTGCTTCCTCCGCCGCTGCTGCACGCGGCAAGCAGCGCGGCGGCACCGAGCAGCGCGAGGCCACTCGCCGCTCGCCGGTGATTTCCGTATCGACCGAACATGTTCTTGCCTGCCCTTCCGCGCAGCCCGGCTAAGGCTGCGCGCCCTCCCCTTGCGGAATAATGATGGTCTGATCGGGCAGCCAGGCGATCCTGGCCGCGGCGCCGCCCACGCTGTGCGTCGCCATGGGTGCCTGCTCGTTCTGCCTGGCGACCACGAGCTCGCCGCCGGCGTCCAGATCGATGGTGTACCTCGTGATGACCCCGAGGTAAACCACGTCCCTGATGATCCCAGTCTCCGCGTGCCAGCCCGCAGGCGGCTCCTCGCCGTCGGCGAGCAGGCGGATCTTTTCCGGACGCACGGTCACGTGTCTGCCGTCCCGCTCGATCAGGTTCGAGATCCCGATAAAGCCGGCGACGAAATCGGACTCCGGCCGTTCGTACACCTCGAGCGGCGTGCCGACCTGCTCGATCCGGCCGCGGCTGAGCACCGCGATCCGGTCGCTCATCGACAGCGCCTCCTCCTGGTCGTGCGTCACGTAGACGAAGGTGATGCCGACCTCCCGCTGCACATGCTGCAGCTCGAGCTGCATCTCCTGGCGCAGCTTGAGGTCGAGCGCGCCGAGCGGCTCGTCGAGCAGCAGTACCTGTGGCTCGTTGACGATCGCCCTGGCCAGCGCCACCCGCTGCCGCTGCCCGCCGGACAGCTGGGCCGGCTTGCGCTCGCCGAGGCCGGTCAGCCGCACCACGTCAAGCGCGCGTTCGGCGCGCCCGCGCCGCTCCGACTTGCCGACTCGCCTGACCCGCATGCCGTACTCGATGTTCTGCACGACCGACATGTGCGGGAAGAGGGCGTAGTCCTGGAAGACGGTGTTGATATCTCGCGCGTACGGCGGGACCTTGGAGATCTCCCGCCCGGCCAGCTCGATCGTGCCGCCGTCGGGACGCTCGAATCCGGCGATCAGGCGCAGCAGCGTGGTCTTGCCCGACCCGGACGGCCCGAGCAGGGTGAAGAATTCGCCCTGCCGGATATCGAGGTCGACGCCGTCGAGCGCGACGACGGGACCGTAGCTCTTGCGCAGGCCCTGGACGCGGATGGCGACAGAGCCGCCGCCGCCTCGTTCGGCGGTAGCAGACTGCGCGGGACCTGGGCTAGCGGTCATTCGGCCTGTTGTACCACGTCGGCGGTAAACGGACAACGAGCAGGCGTGCGGACCACTTGATCGTCATAAACGTCGTATTAGTGATGATCGGGCGGCGAGCAAGTGGGCCCGGCCGCCGACTCTGGGTCAGGCGCGAAACACCATCAGGACGCGGTCTTCCACGGCCTCGTAACCCAGCCTGACGTAGAGCGAGTTGCTGGCCGGGTTCGCGAGGTCGGTGCAGAGAATCACGGATTCGGCGCCGCGAGCGAGCACGAGCTTGCCTGATGGCGGCCGTGACAGCGCCGCCGTAACCGCGGCCGCGCCACCTCGGCGGGGTGTAGACCGGCCCCACTCGTGCGACTCCGGCGATTACCGGGGTCATGCCGGCCAGCGACTTCGGCTCGCCTGCCGCCTCCCACAGCATCAGCTGCCGGCCGGCCAGTCGGTTACCGACCACCTGGCTGGGCGAGTCACGCACCGCGGCGCTGACCACGCCGCCCTCGGACCATCATCCGAACAGCGGGCACTCGTCGCCGAAGGCAGCCGGCCCGAGTTTGGTCGGGCCTGCCAGCACGGACAGCAGCACCGTGTTGCGCTCGGGCTGTGAGCCGAGCAGTCTGCACGCGGCGGCCCGGTAAGCGCCGATGTCGTGGGTCAGGGTCCAGGCCATGACTCATGCTGGCCAGCGGGGGCGCTGCACCGCAATCGAGTTTTCGGTCCGCCGTCCCGGCCGGCCGTGCGGCGGATCGAAGGGAGCCGTGCGGGCGGACCGGCAGGATGGGTGCACAGACCGGGCATGACGCGCAATTCGTCGTAGTTTCACCTCGGGCAACCCGACAGATGTAGCCTCACGCTTCGGGCATGCCGGCAGATCTCGAGAGGATATGCATGAAGGGCTTCAGGACGTTCTTGGTCCGCGGCAACGTTATCGACCTGGCCGTGGCGGTCGTGATGGGCGTCGCGTTCAACGCGATCGTGCAGGCGCTGGTGAAGTACATCATTACCCCGCTGATCGCGGCGGCCGGCGGCACGCCCAACTTCAGCGCGCTCAAGATCGGTATCGGCAGTACCACGATCGATTACGGCCTGCTCCTGAACGCGGTGATCTCGTTCATCATCATCGCGGCCGTGGTGTACTTCCTGATCGTCGCGCCGGCGGGCAAGGTGATGGCGTTCAGTCAGCGCAAGAAGGAAGCCATCGAGCGGGAGTGCCCCGAATGCCTGAGCATGATCCCCGTCAAGGCGTCCAGGTGCAAATACTGCACGGCCACCGTGCCTCCGACGACCACGCCGACCGCGCCCGTGGCGGCCCGGTAGGTCAGGCAGGCCGAGTAAGACGGCTGTTTCCGGCAGCGGGCCGCTGGCCGGGCGATTACGCGGGCGACCAGGTGTACGGGGTCGTGACGGCCAGCCGCTCGAACCCGAGCCGCTCCAGAATCGGCCTGCTCTGGTCGGAGGCGTCGACCGTCAGGTACTTGTAGCCGCGCTGCGCCGCGAGCTCGGCCCGGTATCGCACCAGCGCACGGTAAATGCCCCGGCGGCGCCACTGCGGCAGCGTGCCGCCTCCCCATAGCCCGGCGAACTCGGTGCCAGGCAGGAACTCCGTTCTGGCCGAGCAGACCGGCTCATCGCCGGCCATCGCGATCACGATGTCGATCGTCTCCGGCGCATCAGCCAGCTGCGCGAGCAGCGAACTGCGCAGCTCTGACTTGTCCTGGCCGAAGACAAGCTCACCCACCCGGGCCAGGCGGTCCACCCCGGCCTCGTCGTTCGCCCGGTCGAGCCGGACGCCAGGAGGCAGCTCGGCGGAGAGCAGCGCGTCGCTGATCTCAGCGATCGCGGCGACCATCAGCGATTCTGGCTCTTCCGGCGTGAACCCGGCCGCGGCCAGTCGAGCCGCCAGGTCGGCCGGCTCGTCGTAGCTGTACAGCTTCCACTCAAACTCCTCGCCGCGGCTCGCGAAATACCGTACGTGCGCCGCGATCACCTCGTCCGCGCTGCCCGCGTCCAGGCTCGACCAGAACACGCCCGACCCGCCCTGGCCGGGCACGGCCAGCCGCCTGACCACGGACGCGCCTGACTCGAAGGCCACAGTCTCGAAGGTCGCACCCGTGCCGTCCGGCTTGGTGCGATGGCGTACCTGCTCGTTGAAGGCGGCAAGCACCTCGGTCCGGTTCATGGCAGCAACATCATCACGGCGGCGGCAACCGCGCATCCCAATTTCGCTGGCCCGCCGCGCGACCTTGCGACTGCGACCGGCCTGCTACGCGCCGGGAACCGCACCCGGGCGCTTCGACCTTGACAGCCGCGGAATGGAGTAGCCGCGAGTGATCCGGTTGCGCCTGGCGTAGCTGGCCGACGTGTGGTCCTGCCGCTCGTCATAGGCCGGATCGAGCTCAGGACCCACGTCCAGATAGGCGGCGAGGTCCGGCCGTGGCCTGAACGGCACGACCGCAGGCTGCTCGTCGTCGGAGGCACCGAATTCCGGGCCGCCCCACGAGGATGCGACGTCACTCTGCTGACGCGGGCTCCGAGTGTCGGGCTGGTCCTGTGACGGCCAGGGCTGCGCTCCCGATGCGACCTCAGGCCGCGGGACCGGGCCCTGGATCGCAATGGCTCCCTGGGCGTCGGCCGTACCGGCGTGGCCGGCTGCCGCGGGCTGCGGCGGGGTCAGGTCGGTGACGTCGAAGGTCTCGCTCGGATACCGGGTCTCGCTCGGATACGGAGCTTCGCTCGGATACCGGGTCTCGCTCGGATACCGGGCCTCGCTCGGATACGGAGCCTCAAGCCCCGAGCGACGGGTCTGGTGCAGGGCGGCCCTGATCCTGGCCTCCGCCGCCTCCCTGGCAGCGGACGCGGCGAGCGCCAGCGGCCCTAGCCCGTCGGCTGCCTGGCTGGAGGCCTGGGCGCCGGACAGGCTGAAGGCCTGTGCGGCTGGTGGGCTGGCCGGCTGGCCAGTCAGGTCCTCGACGTGCTGGCCGCTGTCGTCGGTGCTGGCCAGCGCGTCGGCATCGGCCACGAGGTCGGCTACGGCAGCGTCCGGGGGGCCGTCCGCTTCGGCGGAGTCAAGCGGCACGGCCTGGGCGTCGGAGACGGCCGCGATATCAGCCATACTCGGCCGCGCGACGGCGGTCTCCGGCGCGACCGTGTTCTGCAGCACGACCTTGTTGCGTGGCGCGACCGTGTTCTGTACGGTGGCGGCCGGCTCCGGTGCCGCCGTGCTCTCCGGCGCCACCGTGCTCTCTGCGGTGACCGCCGTCTCCGGCACGATCATGCTCTCTGGTTCGACCTTGTTCTCCGGTCCGGCCGTGCTCTCGGGTCCGGCCGTGCTCTCCGGCGCGACCGCGTCGGATGCAGCCGCCAGGCCGGAGACCTCAGCGGCAGCCGAAGCGATCTCGCCCGCCGTCTGGCCGGCCGCGGACGGCCGGAGCACGCCCTGTCCCTTCGCGCTGCCACGCACCGCGGCAGCCTCCCGCGCTGCCGCTCTGACCTGGCGGAACACCGGGCCGTCCCGATCGTCGGCCGACGCCGCCTTATGCGGCCTCGCTGACTCTCTTCCTGACGGGCTGTCTACCGGACCTGACTGCTCGGCGACGACGGACGGAGCCTGCGCCGGAACGGGCAGCGGCAGCCCTGCCCGGACGCCGGCCCCGGCGGCAAGCTCCCGCTCGGCTGGCAGCGCCGCGACCATCGCGTGTACCGGACCGATGCAGTCGTGCCGGTCGAGCAGCGCCGCGAGCTGCTCGGCATCGTCAGCGGACAGGCCGAACACCACCCGAGGCTGACCCCAGGGCTCCTCGAGCGAGTACCCCACGTAGCTGGAGATCGCCGGCATCGGATCTGCCACCAGGCCATGGACCACACGCCAGCGCTGCCATGCCCGTTCGAGCGCCGATGCAGCCAGCTGAGCCTTGAACACCAATTCCGGATCCCGCATGGCGATCCCTCCCTCATAGCGACGGCACGCTCCCGCCGGACGGCGGGCCCCCGGGCGTCGCTCGCTGCACCAGTCTCATGTCGTGTTGCACGCCAGTGCGCTGCGCGATCTCGCGCACGCCGTGCACAGACGCTTCCATGCCGCCGCTGGCAGTAGCCGAGCGGCGGCATGGCGACAAGTATGGTCTCGCGGTTGCATCCAGCAGGGGCGATTACCCAAAGTTGCTGGACGACTGCATTCCGAGTTCAGATGCGTCCCGGATTGCGGGCCTCCCGCCAATCGCGGCGCCGCATGTGGCGGCGATCGGGCGGGCACGCCCGAGCGGGGAACGGAAGTAACTGACGGCGCTAGGCCCGTCCATTGATTGCATCGGACTCCTGCTGTTCCGGCGGCTCATCAACCGGACATCCAGAACAGCGAAAGCTATGACCGTAAATAACGAGCAGTCATCGCCAGCGCTTGTCGTTGCTGGCGACCAAAGTCTGATTGGTCTCGCTGTCCCCCGGCCCCTGGTGAATCCCGAGGCGAATTTCCTTCTACTTGCTGTATAGGCCGGATCGGCCCCGGCGTCATCGCCAGGAACCGTCCAGAGCACCAACGCTCTGCGCATGACGGCCCGTGTGCGGCGTTAGCCACCGGGGCCGACCCCCCTATCCCTGCGCTGAGCCGCACTAGGCGTGCTCGGACGCGCGCCCATCCCCGAACATCGGGCGCAAGGCTGCGGCCAGGATTTACTCCGAGCGCTGCTGCGGGATGCCCGCAAGCAGGGCACGAACCTCCGTCTCGCGGTAGCGACGATGGCCGCCCAGCGTCCGAATGGACGTCAGCTTCCCGGCCTTGGCCCACCGGGTCACCGTTTTGGGGTCAACCCGGAACATGGTAGCGACCTCAGCCGGCGTAAGCAGCGGCTCGGCCTCTGGGGTACGTGCAGACATTGTG
>DATKQH010000103.1:0-11454 GCA_035532775.1 Streptosporangiaceae bacterium | reverse complement strand
CCGGCTGGATCAAGGTCAGCTTGCACGCGTCCGGCTCGTGGCAGCACGGCTTCATTGCCGGTGAGGCAACCCAGCAGCATCGCCCTGCTGGAAGCTCGCGCCATTTCGCTATATGGGGTCAGCCCTCTCAGCTCGTGCCGGGATGGACGCGCGCGGCCCGGATCGTAGTGCCAGCGTCCGAACTGCAGCCCCGTTCGGCTTCCGGAACCCCCGGGAGGCCAGTTGCGAAGATCCCGGTCTCCGGTGAACACAACGCGGCCGTAATCGGGATCTGGCTCGAGGCCCTGGCCTGGCACTCGACGCACGTCTGGTCGGTCAGCTCCGGCGGGCCGGTGGCGGAAACGTGTGGGTGACCGCTCACGAAATGGCGCTACCGTGGGATCCCCAGCAGCGCTTCGCTGATCAGGTTGCCGCTGCCCGCACGGCCACCTTGACTGAACTTCACGCCGCCAACCAGCGCGGCCATGTCGGCCAGGAGATCCTCAGCATCTGTATCCATGACCCACAGGTACCCGAAGGAGAACTGATCTTGTGGGAGATGGCCGTGCGCCCCGCCAGCTCACCACCCTGAGCCTGGTACCGCTCGCCTGCCACCTGGGCAGACGGTCGTCCGCGCCGGACGAGCTTTGCGATGTCCGCTCATCATGCGGCTCATCACCAGCCCGCCCTCAGCGGCGGCGCAGGACACCCAGAATCTGGCGGAGCACATCAGCTGCTGCTTTACGGCGGGCCGACTTTGCCGACCATACGGCCGGCAAAGCGATCCCGAAGTAGATCAGCAATACCAGCACGGCCAGGCCAGCAAGGATGACCTGGGACAAGTGAGGGTCGATCGCTGCTCTGCTGAGAACAACGGCGATGCCGAGGTCGGAAGCCTTCATAGACTTGACCTTGTGGCCTGCCAGGCAGAAGTGCTGCTGTAACCGTACCGGTCCGGACTACTCGGAAAGGCGACTGGCTGGGCGCCAGTCCCGTTCGGAAAGCTCCGGACGGAACCGAACACCGGAAGGAACCGGAAGATGGCGCGAGAAGGCCTCGTGGCTAAAGATGGCCCGCTGCCGGCCTTCTGCGCCAGGCTGAAGCGCCTCCAGCAGGCATCGGGGCTCACCCAGAATGCGCTTGCGCGGCATGCCGGTCTGGGCAAGTCGCAGATGTCGGCCATCCTCAACGGGGGGATCAAGCGGCTTCCCGACTGGGACGTGGTCCAGCAGGTAGTGCACGTATGCGTGGAGTACGCGGCCAAAACAGGTAGACAGCTTCCGCTCGATCTCCGCGAGGAAAGGGACTGGCAGCGGCGATACGGCGATTTGGAACAGGACACCGAGGTTGCTGAACGCCCGCGCCGCCGCAGCGTCACCCGGTATGGCAGGCCAATCGACAGGTGGGACCCATTCAACCTGGGCGTCCATCATCCGATCGCTGCCGTGCGGCGATCGTCCCGCGGACCAGTTGATCTGCCCCTCTTGCCTCCGTACGTGCTGCGTGAACATGACCAGCAGCTACGTGAACAGCTGGATCCCAGGCGCCCAGGCCCGCGGATGGCAGTGCTGACGGGACAATCATGTACAGGCAAGACTCGCGCTGCTTACGAAGCGGTTCTTAGCTGCCTGCCGGAATGGCAGCTAGTGCGTCCGGAGACAAGCGCTGACCTTGTTCACCTCCTCGCCGATGAGAAGGTGGGTTCCGAGACCGTGATCTGGCTGAACGAGACCCAGGCCTACCTTGATGGCGAGCACGGAGAGGAAGCAGCGGCCGCTTTGCGCAGGCTGCTCACCAGCACGCTGCGCGTCGTGGTGGTAGGCACCATGTGGGACACCGACTGGCGCGCCCTGACTGCCCGGCCAGCAGCGGGCAGCCCTGGGTACCCCCAGGCCAGAGAACTGCTCGATCAATCCGCCGTCAAGATCGCGGTCCCTGCCAGCTTCACGCAACGAACACTGACCGAGCTTTGCCAGGCGGCTGGTGATGATCCACGGCTTGCCGAAGCCTTCCACGCGGCGTGGGAAACAGGGGGAATCGCCCAGGTACTCGCCGGCGGTCCATGGCTTATCGACTTCTACACAGACGCCAGCCCGCACATCAAGGCCGTGCTGGATGCTGCCATCGACGCCTGGCTGCTGGGCCACCACGCTCCGTTGCCGGCTGCACTGCTGGAGGAAGCCGCGGCTGGCTACCTCGATGAACGCCAGCGCGCCGTTTCGGCGGCCTGGTTCAACGACGCCCTGGCCCAGGTCACCACGAAGATCAAAGGCGCGGTGGCTCCCCTCACGGCACTGCGGACCAGCCACGGCGCGGGGGAGCCCGACGGCTACCTGGTCGCTGACTACCTTCTCCAGCACGCATCCAACGGCCGTCCCTCCCCGCTCCAGCCAGTAGAGCTGTGGGACGCCCTGGCCTCCTACACCACTGGGCCTGCCGACCATGTCCGCATTGCGCAAGCCGCCGTGAAACGGAATTACAGGCGCCATGCCGACCTGCACTTCAGGTCGGTGGTCGAGAGCAACAACGGTGATAGTCCGCCCGTGCGACTGGCGGAAGTGCCGGTGCCGGGCACGGTCCGCCATGGACACAACCTGATGGTGGTGCCGCAGGGACCGTTGGTGCACCTTGTCGCCCTTGGCCACTCTCAATCCGGGTCGATGTCGAGGCCGCTGGAAGACATCTCCGGTGACCTCGGACAGGCCGTGCGACGAGGGCTAGCGGAACTGTTGGAGCAGGCTGGTCACCTCCGGGAGGCCGCTGAGCTGCAGCGGTATCTAGCCCAGAGGGGGGACAAACCCGCACTGGCGAGGCTGGCAGAGCTGCTGGAGCAGATCGGGCAGATCGATGAAGCGGCAGCTACATGGCGCCGCCTAGCTGGCAGCGACGATATGGACGTCTACTCGATGAGGTCGCTGACCAGCCTGCTTGCGCGGGCCGGGCGGATCGATGAAGCAGTTGAGGTCTCGCAGCAGCTGGCCGATCGCGGCTACGACTATGCAGTCGAAGCGCTGGCAGGGCTGCTGGAGGAGGCAGAGAAGCGCGACGAAGCCGTTGCTGTGTGGCAGCTGCTGGCTCGGCGCGGTGACATCTATGCGATGCGCATGCTGGCGCGGCTGCTGGAGCAGGTCGGGCAGATCGATGCGGCAGCTGCTGTATGGCAGCCCGCTGCCGAGCATGACGAGACCTATGCGATGGAAGGGCTGGCGGGGGTACTGGAGCGAGCCGGCCGGATCGACGACGCGGTCGCGGTGTGGCAGCCCGCCGCCCAGGCCGGAGAGGTCTACGCGATGCGCGCCCTGGCAGACATGCTGGAACGCGCCGGACGGATCGATGAAGCAATTGCCCTGTGGGAGCCCGCTGCCGAGCGTGGTGACAGTTCCGCGATGGAAGCAGTGGCGAGGCTCCTTGACCAGGTCGGGCAGTTTGGCCTGGCAGTCGTCATGCAACAGCGTCTAGCCGCAAGCGACCAAGACAGCGACTACCCGATGCGTGCACTGGCAGACATGCTGGAACGGGCGGGGCAGACCGATGATGCAGTTGCTGTATGGAGACGCGCTGATGAGCGCGGTGACCCTCTTGCGAGAGGTGGGCTGGCGGGGGTCCTGGAGCGGGCCGGCCGGATCGACGACGCGGTCGCGGTGTGGCAGCCTGCCGCCCAGGCCGGGGACATCTACGCGATGCGTGCACTGGCAGACATGCTGGAACGCGCGGGGCAGACGCATGCAGCTGTAACCGTGTGGGAGCCGGCAGCCCAGGAAGGCAACACAGCCGCGATGCGCACTGTGGCAGAACTGCTCGACAAAGCTGGGCAAATCGGACTCGCCGAGTGGTGGCTGCGCAAGGCGGCTCAGCACGGCGATGCCGAGTCACTGGCCGACTTGGCAGGTCTGCTGCAAAGGGGCGGATGGGCCGACGAAGCTGATCAGGTCAAGAAATTCGGGCTTGAGCCGGATGGCCGGACTGCCGACCCATGGGCATGAGCATCGCCGTCAGCCAGGTCGCGGAGCATGGCATGCAAGTCCTGGTATCCCCTCGGGGTCGCCGCGCCGGCGTGAAAATCCCGGTCTGTTTCCGTTGTCCGCTGGCAGGGCTGGCGGCCGTGGGCTAGCTGGGCGGTTTTCCCGCGGTGCCGGGGGTGTGGCGGGAGGATCGGGGTGGCTGCCCGCTGACGCCGGTACCTCTGTGGGACGCGAGCCCGTATGCAAGTCTGGCGCTGGGGCCTTGACCTTGACGGGTCGCGCATTGTTGCCTCGAGCACGCCGGTCAGAATTTCGGTTCCCGGCCGAGGCCCCCGGGCATCCGTTGCGTGTGTCCTGAGGGCGATGGCAGGAAGAGGGTCGCGGTGATGATAGAGCCGCAGGAGATCGAGGACGGGGAGCACGAGCAGGTCCTGGAGCGGGTCGCCGCGATTGACGTGGCGAAGGCCTCGGGCATGGTGTGCATCCGGGTGCCGCACCCGTTAAGGCCGGGGAAGCGTCGCACCACGGTGCGGGAGGCGGGCGCGACGACCGGCGCGGTCCTGGAGTGAGCTGAGCACCTGGTGGGCGAGGGGATCGAGATGGTCACCCTCGAGGCAAACTAGCGATTACTGGCGGATCTGGTTCTACCTGCTGGAGGCGGCCGGGCTGAGCGTGCAGTTAGTTAACGCCCGGGATGTGAAGAACGCCCCTGGTCGTCCTAAAACGGGCAAGCTCGATGCGGTCTGGCTGGCGAAGCTGACCGAGCGGGGCATGCTGCGGCCCAGTTTCGTCCCGCCGGCCGAGATCCGCCAGCTGCGGGACTACACCCGGCTGCGGACCGGCCTGACCCGCGACCGGACCCGGTACTTCTCCCGGCTGGAGAAGCTGCTGGAAGACGCTCTTATCAAGGTGTCGCCGGTGGCCAGCTCGCTGGACACGCTGTCAGCACGGGACATGATCGAGGCGCTGATCGCCGGCGAGCGCGATCCCGCAGTACTCGCCGGGCTGGCCCGCGGCAAGATGAAGGCCAATCGCGCCGCCCTGATCGAGGCCCTCACCGGCCAGTTCGATGACCATCACGGCGAGCTGGCCCGGATGCTGCTCGACCAGACCGGCGCCCTCACCGCCCAGATCGGGCAGCTCACCTCGCGTATCGAGGAGCTGATCGCGGCGATCCCGGCCGCCCGCGGCGTGGATGCCGGCGGCGCCACCGGGCCGGGCGCGGGGGAGGGCGAGGACGCGGCAGTCTGGTCGGCGATCGCCCGCCTGGATGAGATCCCCGGGATCAGGTGATCCTCGCCGAAGTTGGCCTGGACATGTCCCGGTTCCCCACCGCCGGGCACCTGGCATCCTGGGCGAAGCTGTCACCCCGGACCATCCAGTCCGGGCCGAAGAGCAAGTCCGGCAGGACCGGTCAGGGCAACCCCTATCTCAAGGGCGCCCTCGGCGAGGCCGCCGCTGCGGCCGCCAGGACCGGCAGCTTCCTCGGCGAGCGCTACCGGCGGATCGTCAGGCGCCGCGGCAAGCTCCGAGCCCTGGTCGCCGTCGCCCGCTCCATCCTCGTGATCATCTGGCACCTGCTCGCTGACCCCGCCACCCGCTACCACGAACTGGGCGCCGGCTACTACGCCAGCCGCACCGACACCGACCGCAAGACCCGCAGCCACGTCCGCCAGCTCGAAGCACTCGGGTTCACCGTCACCCTCGCTTCCGCAGCCTGAGGCAGACCACCGCACCCAGACCCTGCCGGCGATCACCGGTCCGGGTCCGCTGCCGCCTGCCAGGCTGGGGTGGATGATTTTCCGGTCAGAGGTCAGGAGTTCGAATCTCCTTAGCTCCACTCAAAGTTCCAGGTCAGGGCCACGGCTCAGTCTACGCGGAAGCCTTTCAAGATCACTTGACCGTCGTCTGACCGTCGTGATGGACACTGATTTCCGGCCCCGAGTGTCACACACTGGCCGTGAGCGGCACACGTGCAATGCGCTGCCACTGGGTCGATGAACATCTGCACGGGATGCTGCAGGCCGGGTCTCTGGCCGTGGCCAGGTGGTTGTCTCGGCCCGATGCCGGTGCCCGGCGGCGCTCTCTCAAGGCGGTAGCGCCGGTTCAAATCCGGTCGGGGCTACTGAAGAAGTAGCAGGTCAAGGGCCTGATCGCTAGCAGCAGCGGTCAGGCCCTTGATCATTTGTCACTGGTTTGTCACTGAGTTCTGCCGTCACCTGGCGGCACCAGGCGGCACTGCAAGATGGCTGTCGGCACCTTGGCGACGCGGTGCCGGGGGCGGTGTGAACATGGCGTTGATCATCGTGGCGCCTGTGCCGTTGGGATCGCTGGGTTGCGGACCCGCGCCCTGCGTGGGCTTGCTGGGTCAGGCAGGAGCTTGCGCTGCTCGCAGCGCGGTGAGCACCGTCTCCATGGCGTCGGGCCTGACCAGGACCTCCCTGGCCTTGGGACCTGCGGGCCGACGACATCGTGTGCCTCAAGCAGGTCCATCAGCCGCCCAGCCCCCGCGAAGCCGACATGCAGTTTCCGCCGGAGCATCCCGGTCACGGAGTGATGCCTGCCAGCGCTCTTGCAAAGCGGCCGTTGGTTCGGCGCGCATGGAGAGGTTGCCGTGCAGTCGCCCTCACGCGAGCCTGTACGGGCTACTACGGGGAGTTGATCTTCCCCTAGCCGCCAAAACTGAGGACCCCTAGCACGCCGCGCGCGACGTCGCCGAGTGGCAGGATGCTGTGCCAGGTGACAACTGCCAGCGTGAGGCAGTTGTCGGTGGTTTGGTCAGATCTGTACCTTGACCGGACCCAGAAGGCCATGAGGCGGGGCGGAACCAATCCAGGAATGGCGACAAACGACGAAGACGTTGGGGCGGTCCCACTGGTCGCCTCGCAGGCTACTGTCGCACCCCCAGCTCATACTGACTCCCATGCCCCGACGTCTCCGGTCAAATGCGCCGCCACGGGCGCCGCAGCCAGCGTTAGGGCCCTCAGTGGGGGCTCTGACTGGAGCCAATCGGCCCTGGATGCGCATCCACTGTCGCGCCACTCAACGTGCAATAGCGGTAGAGCAGCTTGCAGAGGAAACGCTGTACGATGTGATCTTTGGTCTGATGCCAACTGGGACGGGGCCAGGCGTGGCAAGTAGCCGCGGGGGATCGGCGCCTCGGTCAACGTCAGCGAGCGGGTCGGCGGACAAAGGGCACCACGTCGGCAACGGTAGCTCTGGCGGCGTTATGCTCTCGAGCACCGACGTCCGGTTGGTGTCACCGGCAGCGCTGTCGCGGTGGCGGGAGATCCTGCTGATTGAGGATGACTCGGCCAGGGCGATTCGACTGGGCGCGGCGGGCGTCGCCGATCGCGCCTCTCGGGTTCTCCTGCGAGTTCATCGAATCGGTCGTAGCGGGATCCGTCTCGTAGACGAGCGCTGTTATGAGCCTGGACATCGCGGCGTGGGCTCTAGGCAGCGGTCCGATCTCGCGCTCGACCTTCTTGACGACCTGTCCAGTAAGGGCTCCGTAATTGTGTGTGGCCCCGCGTACGGCTGTAGTCCCCGCTTCATGGACGGCCTAGCCGCCCGCGGGCTCGACGCGGTCGTCGAGGTCAGACCCAGCAGCCTCGTCACTGTCGCAGGCAGAGGGAAGTCGAGCAAACCGATGCCCGCTTCTGACCTCCTGGACGACGCGAAGTGGCACAGCTTCGTAGTGCCAGTGGCCGGAGTCAGCGACCGGTCCGTCAGATACGCCGTTTCGCGTTTGGGCGGCGGCCGGGTTGGGTCGGGACCGACGGGCTCGCTCTTCGCGGCGCAGACAGGTGGCATCAACGGCGTTCATCCGGGCACTGTGTTTTGTTTCTGCCTGGCAGACAATGTCGCCCTCGCGGAGCTGATCGAGACGGTCGGGTGGGCCCGCTGGATCAGGCCGCTCATCAGGCGAGACGAAAGATCCGCAGAGCGCCAACAATCCACTCCGACCGAGGAGCCTGGGGTCGTGAACGGCGTGCAGCCGAAGCTACGCGCGAACATCAAGCTTTCCCGTCGCCACGACCAGGCAAATGCGGCCGCTCGTCTGATCTCGCATGAGCCGCCACCCCTCAGGCGCACGCTGGCCAGCGAGTCCAGGCCCCTCAACGTCGTCGAATTGTTCGCCGGAGCAGGCGGCATGGGACTTGGCTTTCTGCTGGCCTGCCGGGAGCGCTACCGGCTGGTCTATGCCGGTGAGGTTGACCCAATCTGCGTACAGACGCTCAGAGACAGCCACGCTGCCCTGAACAAGACCCTCAACGATCGCTGCTCGACGCCCGCCCTGGTTGACCCCGTTGACCTACGCTCAAAGGAGGTGCTGGAAGACGCTGAACGCGCTGCAGGAGCCTGGGGCGGGGCCGACGTTCTGATAGGCGGCCCACCATGCCAGGGCTTTTCCAATGCAAACCGGAACTCGTGGCACAGCTCTAACCCACACAACCACCTGATCGGTGTGTTCTTGGACTACGTTGTCCGTCTCGCGCCTCGCGTCTTCCTCTTGGAGAACGTGCAGGGAATCCATTGGACCCGCAGTAGCGGTGCCCCAGAGGCACGCTCCAGCGTCCTCGATCACATCAAGACGAGGATGGCCGCTGCCGGTTACGAGGTTTTTGTCCAGTTGCTCGATGCCGTCTGGTATGGCGTACCTCAGTACAGGAGCCGTTTCTTCGTCCTTGGCATCCACCGGGATCTCGGTTATAAGGCTGACGACTTCGGGTCTTGGGGTCCGTTCCCGAAACCGTCGCATGGCCCAGGAGCGTCGCAGCCCTACGTTACTGTCCGCGACGCCATCGGTGACCTTCCAGCAATCGGAAATGGCCACGCAGCCGAGCGGATGCCTTACGTCGAGCCGACTGCTGCGGCTCAGGGCGCCACGAACTACCGAGCCTTCCTGCGAGCGGGCGCAGAGCGCGGCGCGCTAACCGACCACGTGACGTCCAGACACGCGGACTATGTCATCGAGCGGTACCGGAATATCCCTCCAGGCGGCAACTGGCAGAGCATCGCCGACAGTCTCACTAACTACGCGGACGTCAATCGGACTCACAGCAACATCTACCGGCGGCTCCTGTGGGACGAGCCCTCGATCACTATTGGTCATTATCGAAAGAGCATGCTCGTACACCCCTTGCAGCATCGAGGACTCTCCCTGCGGGAGGCTGCTCGGCTGCAGTCGTTCCCAGACTGGTTCCGCTTCGCAGGCAGCCCGACGGGGGATTCGGGTGGGCTCGTCCACAAGCAGCAGCAACTTGCCAATGCTGTCTGCCCGCTTGTGACCAAGGCGATCGCCGATTTCATCCTTGGGCTTTGACATGACGTACAAGCCGCGATCAGGTCTCCTAGGGACAATCCAAGGATTGCTCTGGCGACTCCTCGGGCGCGCTGCTCCAACGGCGGGCGGTGGGAAGCATCGCGCTTCGCGGGCAGCGCCCTCCCCCGCGACACGGCGAAGCAGGGTGGCGCGTCCTGCGCCTTCGCCGCCGATGGCCATCGGCTCGGTGGCCGTGCCGGTGCCGAAGACCGAGCGAGCGAGCGGGGCCGACGAATCAGAAGTCGCGGTCGTCGAGAGCGTGGTCGAGGCCGCTCCACAGGCCATCGCAGGCCGAGAGCCGACGGTTGCCGGAGGCTGGCCAGCTCAACCAGAGCCGACGCTAGGGCTCGCGGCTGGCGAAGCGGCAAAGCCCTTTACGTCACCTGCGGACGAGGAGTCCCGGCCGCCCCCCGCCAAGCTGCCGACCCGTGATACGCCCGAAGACCATGCCCCAGATGAGTTCCTGCCAGATCCTGGGCTCGCCAACTCATCGGAGGCGTTTCCGGCAGAAGCGAGCGGGACGATTGCGAGCCCCATCGGCGCGCAGCCACCCTCAGCTGGCCTTACCGTCCCGGCGCCGCCGAGATTTACGGCAGCGGATGTCGTGTCCGAGGACAATGTGACTCGGCACGAGGACGTTGTGGATGTGCGATCGCCGGAGGCGCCTGCCGCACAGCTGAGCGGACCGGCGCCCATCGAGGCTGAGGCCGTTCTGCCCTCCCCGAGCACTGACGACGGCACCGGCCAACGGCCGTCGGCATCGCGCGAAACCAAGCCGATCTCGGCCGTAGCCGGGCCTCGCTCGGCTCCCCTCAGACCTTCAGCTCTCGATCGACCGCCGCCGGCGCTCACGCATAACTTCGCGCTTCCCGAGCCGTACTTGCAATGGAACCGGATCCTCCTCGAGCACTGCCTTCTCGGGGTGCCGGATAGGACCGGTCCCACATATCTCAGCATCACGCCCACCATCCTTGCTGCAGCGCTAGAGGCCGAACAGGGAAAGCTTCTCAGCCCGGAGGAGGCCGAGCTGGATTTCACCGCCGCCGTGTCCATGGCCTACCGGACGGTCGTCCTGAGGGAGCCCGAGAGGCTTTGGACGCTGGCGCGGTTGGGACCTGATAGCGTGCCGCTCTCAGTTGGTTTCCTGACGCTCTCGGTGCTTGCTGCCTTTCAGATGCACTCGGATGAGGAGTCGGGGCCCAACGCCTACTATCCGCGCCTCGCCTCGCTGCTCGGCTGCGACTTGGTCGCTGGGCATCCCAGAGGGTTCGATCCAGTGGACTTCGGAAACCTCTGGGACCTGCTGAGTTCGTGGCTGGAACGCACTTGCGGCCAAGCGCTGGCACTCCCCGGCCCTGATGCAGGGCTCCACCGGTACATCGCCTATCCGCTATGCCACGTCCCACTGCGACAGATCGACATTGAGAAGCTGCCGCAGTTCTTCGACTGGGCCGGGCTGGAACCGGGGAGCAAGGCAGAACCGGCGTTCCTCCTCGAGACCTTCGAACGCTGGGCCTCCGGCCCGGGCGTCCTGAGTCGCGCGGGTCATAGCGCGCTCGCCGACGACCGCCGTCCGGCGGTCGAGGTCCAGCTGGCCCTCGAACTCGAGGCGTGGGATGGGTCATGGACGGACCGTGCCGGTCGCCGAACGGCTGCCGTTCACGTCCTACTTGACTTCCGCCGCAGGCAGCCCCAGCTGTTCTTCCTCCCTCGCAGACCGCTTTCCTTCCCCGCCACTTTCGACGACGGGTCGCACACGTTCGCCGCAGGCCAGCAGGGGTGGTACGACCCGGTGCCGATGGCCACCGACGACGGACCGGTTTTGGAGAGCGGCTTCAACTGGGTGTGTTCGTCGCCGCAGGGACAGGTCACTCTCCATCGCCCTCAATCGAGCGCCATCGCGCTCCGGCCAGCGCCTGACTTCACGGGATTCCTGTCGCAGAGGAACCTGCCGCTCGGCGTCGAGTCGGCGGTTCTGTGCACCACCGCATTGGAGGCAGCGGCTGCGGAATACTTGAGCGCTGTGACCGGCGCTCGCTGCCGGGCGCTCTTCCACCCTGCCGTCCCTGAGGGCTGGCGCCTCTTCGGCGGCATCGTTCCCAGAAGCAGTGGCCCGCCACCATATGGGCTCGATGCCCTCACGATCGAGTCGACGACGACCGTGATTCTCCGCGGAGGACTGCGGGT
>DATKQH010000102.1:0-27470 GCA_035532775.1 Streptosporangiaceae bacterium | reverse complement strand
GGCGATCGGTGCGGCCGCGTCCGCACCGAAACCGCCGCCTTTCACGATGACGCCGACAGCTATTGTCGGGTTGCTGGCCGGCGCGAAACAGGTGAAAACCGCGTCATCGAGGTGGGAGTTGTTCACGCCGTTCTGCGCCGTTCCCGTCTTGCCCGCGATCAGGATGGTCGTCGACGGGGGTCCAGCTGTCTGGTAGGCGGTGCCGCTCGGATTTTGCGTGACGCCTTCCATCATCGCGGTCAGGTAGCCGGCCTGCGCGGACGTGATCGGATGGGCGAGCGCGGTCGGCTGCGCGGTCTGCACCGTCGACTGGTCGGGGGCCTTGATCTGCCCGACGAGGTAGGGCCGCATCGTCGTGCCATGGTTCGCGATGGTCGCCGCGACCATCGCCTCCTGCAGCGGTGTCTCGGTGTCGTTGAACTGGCCGATCGCGGACAGCGCGATCTGCGCCGGGTCGGTCAGCGCTGGAGCGTCGGCCGCTGGGCCGGGGTAGGCGCTCGGCGTGACCGGGAGCGGGATAGTCAGGTTCGGGTTGTTGAAGCCGTAGGCGTTGGCCATGTTGTGCAGCGCACTGCCGCCCACGGTGTCGCCCAGCTTGGCGAAGGCCGTATTGCAGGAGACGGTGAGGGCGTACACCATCGTCGGATGACCGTTGCCGCAGGGCGCGCCCCCGTCGTTGAGCAGCGACGTATGGCTCCCGGGCAGGAGGTAGGCGGTCGGCGCGGGGATCGTGGCGTTCTGGTTGGCCACCTTGCCGGTGGTGAACGCCGCCGAACTCGTGACCAGCTTGAACGTCGACCCCGGCGGGAACGTGTCGTTGATCGCGCGGTTCAGCAGCAGGCCGTTCGGGTTGGTGCGGATCCGCTTGTCGACCTTGGCGAGCTGGCCGCTGTCCAGCGTGGTGTAGGCGTTCGGATTGAACGTCGGGTAGGACGCCATCGCCAGGATCGCGCCGGTGCGCGGGTTGATCGCCACCGCGGCCGCCGGCTTGCCCATGGCGACCAGCGCCTGGTAAGCGGCCTCCTGCGCCCTCGGGCTGATTGTCAGGTAGACGCTCGCGCCCTGCTTCGGCTTGCCGGTAAAAAGCCCCTTCAGGTTATACACGGCCAGGCTGGGGGCTGTTCCGGCCAGGAACTTGTTCTCGGCCTGCTCGATTCCGGTCAGGCCGAAGGGCGACGTCGTGCCGAGGATTGAGTCGTAGCCGGTAACCGGCGCGTACTCCTTTCCGAGCGGGTAGGCGCGCTTGTAGATGCCGCCCTTGACCAGCTTGGATTTGGCCACGACCTGGTCCGCGCCGCCGGTGTCGCCCGCGGCAATGATCTCGCCGCGCCAGTTCTTGAACTGCAGGTCGAAGACCCTGGCGTTGCCGGCCTCGGCAGCAAGCGTGTTGACCCTGAACACCTGCAGGTAGTTGACGTTGACCATGAGCAGCACGAACAGCACCAGGCTGGCAATGGACAGTCTGCGGATCGCCCGGTTCATACGGCGCGCACCACCTGGGTCAGGCCCTCGTCCTGGATCGGCTGCGGCGCGGGTCGCCTGGCAGTGTCGCTGACCCGCATCAGCACGGCAATCACCATCCAGCTAGCCACCAGGGATGAGCCTCCTTGAGATAGGAACGGCGTCGTGATGCCGGTCAGCGGGATCAGCTGGGTGACGCCGCCGACGATGATGAACACCTGAAGCGCGATGACGAAGGATAGGCCGGCGGCCAGCAGCTTGGCGAACGGGTCGCGGGTTGCCATAGCCGCGCGCAGCCCGCGCTGCACCAGCAGGCCGAAGATCAGCAGCAGTGCCATCAGCCCGGTCAGCCCGAGTTCCTCGCCGAAGCCGGTGAAGATGAAGTCGCTCTGCACCAGAGGCGTGCGAAATGGCTCGCCCAGGCCGAGCCCGGTGCCGAAGATGCCGCCGAACGCCATTCCCTCGAGCCCCTGGGCCAGTTGTTCGGACGACGAGTAGATGGTGTGCGGGTCGAACGGGTGCAGCCAGATCGTGAACCGCTCGTGCACATGCGGAATCACCGTGCCCGCCAGCAGCGCGCCGGCCACGAATAGCAGGAGCCCGATCAGCAGCCACGACTTGCGCTGCGTCGCGATGTAGAGCATGGCGATGAACAGGCCGAAAAACAGAGCCGACGTGCCGATGTCGGACTCGAAGATCAGGATCAGCATGCTGATCGCCCAGAGCACCAGGATCGGGCCGAGGTCCCTGGCGCGCGGCAGGTCGATCCCCATGAACCGCCGGCCCGCCAGGGAGAGCACGTCCCGCTTGGCGACCAGGTAGCCGGCGAAGAAGACGGCGAGCGCGATCCTGGCGAACTCGCCCGGCTGGATCGAGAAGCCGCCGAGGATAATCCAGACCTTGGCTCCGTTGACCGAGCTGAGGCTGGACGGCAGCAGCGCGGGGATGGCCAGCAGGATCAAGCCGATCGTGCCGAGGGTGTAGGTATAACGCTGCAGGACCCTCGGCTCGCGGATCACGATGAGCACGGCGATGAACGCGGCGATGCCGACCGCCGTCCACATCAGCTGGTACAGGGCGGCGTGGCTGGTCAGCGTGATGATCGGGAGACCTGGGTTGCCGCCCCTGCCCGATTCCTGCAGCCGGTAGATCATCACGATGCCGAGGCCGTTGAGCACCGCCGCGAGCGGCAGCAGGAGCGGGTCGGCCCACGACGCGAACTTGCGCACGACCAGGTGGGCGAGCACCATCAGCACGGCGAACACGGCCACGAAGGTCACGAGCCCGGACGGAACGTGCCCGTTCAGGCCAAGGCCCGCCGCGATGTACGCGAACGCCATGATGCCGACGGCGAAGCAGAGCATCGCGAGTTCGGCACCACGCCGACCGCGAGGCAGCGCTACTGCCCGTCTGGACGTGTCGCTGGTCGGGTACTCAGCCATGTTCCGTGCCGCGGTCATCCGGCGGCCCCCGTCGAGGTGACGCAGTATCGCGGCAGCACGGGCCTGGGCGGATAGGAGGTCCCGCCCTTGGCTGGCGGGTTGGTGGTGTGCTTGGGTGCCTGGCCAGCCGCGGTGCGCTGCTGGCTGGCTCGCCTGGCCGACGAGCTGGCGGAGGGCCTGGCCGACGAGCTGGCGGAGGGCCGGGCCGACGAGCTGGCGGAGGGCCGGGCCGACATCCGCCTCGCTGAGGTCTGGCCGAAGCGCGCGGCCGGCTGGTGGGTCCGCTTGCCCGTCGACTTCTTGCCCGTCGTTTTCTTACCTGTGGTCTTCCTGGCCGTCGTCTTCGGCTGGTGCGCCTCCCAGTCGTGGATGGCGGTCTGCACGACGGCGCACTGGTAGTCCCGCCTGATGTGCGACACGATCTTGTATGCCGCCCGGAGGCTCACGGCGGGAATCGTCGCCTGGATCTGGCCCGCTTCCCCGCTCGGAACAGACGTGATCGGGATGTCTGTCCGCTGCACCATGCTGGACAGACTGATCCCCGCGACAGCCTGGTTGACGCCGCGGAACACCACCACCCGGCCATCAGCGGTACCTATGTAGTACTCGTCCTGAGTCAGTCTCCAGCCGTAGATGCTGCCGGCGCTGATCACTGCGAGCAGTACGAGCAGCGTCACGGATACCACGGGCCACCGCCGCCGGCCCGCCCTGGCCAGCAGAGTCTCGTCATCGTCCTCGTCATCGTCGTAGGCCGGGAATGCCGACACGGCGCTAGCGTCCGCCGTACCCGGTGCGGATCCGGCGTCTGGGTGACCCGCGCCGGATCCGGCATCCGCGGCCGTACCGGTTTCCGCGGCGGTCCCGGTTTCCGCGGCGGTCCCGGCCTCCGCGCCAGCCGCGCCGTCAGCGCTCTTACCGATGGCGAGAAGATGTGCCCGGGCCGCGGGGCTGTCACTGCGCACCGGCGCCACTGGCTGATCGGCACCGCCGGTCAGCGCCCCGACGACGATGACGTCCTTGCTCGGAGCCAGGCCCGAGTCGGTGTCGATGACGTCGGCGAGTACGCAGGTGATGTTGTCAGGGCCGCCGCTGCGGATCGCGAGGTCGATGAGCTGGCCGACCGCCTCGTCCAGGTCGGTGAGTTCCATCAGCGTCTTATGCACGGTGTCGTCGCTCACGACGTCCGACAGCCCGTCCGAGCAGAGCAGGTAGCGGTCGCCGACCTTGGCCTTGAGCATCGCGAGGTCAGGCTCGGCCGGGACGCTGCTCTGCAGCGCCCGCATGACGAGCGAGCGCTGCGGATGCGATGCCGCGGCCTCCGGGGTCAGCTTGCCCTCGTCGACGAGGGACTGGACCAGGGTGTGATCGTGGGTGATCCGGTGGTACACCCCGTCGCGCAGCAGGTACCCGCGCGAGTCGCCGATGTGGCACAGCGCGACCTCGTCGCCCGACCAGAGCAGGGCGGTCAGCGTCGTCCCCATCCCCTCGGTGGACGGGTCGGTCAGCGTGATCTGCCGCAGTTCGGCGTTGGCCTCGGCGATCGCGTCGGCCAGCGCCTGCAGCATGTCGATGCCGCTGGTGTCGGCGTCCAGCGGTGCGAGGGTGGCGATGGCGACCGCGCTGGCGACCTCGCCTGCGGCATGGCCCCCCATGCCGTCGGCGATGGCGAGCAGATGCGGCCCGGCATACGCGGAGTCCTCGTTGCCCTCACGGAGCAGGCCGACATCGGACCGGACCGTGTAACGGAGTGCAAGTGTCATTTACGCAGCTCCAGGACGGTCTTGCCGATGCGCACCGGGACGCCGACCGCGACCGGCGTGGCCGCGGTGACCTTCTGTCGGTCCAGGTAGGTGCCGTTCGTCGAGCCCAGGTCCTCGACGATCCACTCGCCATTCTGCGGGAACAATCTGGCGTGCCTGGTCGAAGCGTAGTCGTCCGTCAGCACCAGGGTGGCGTCCGAGGCACGGCCGATGGTGATCTGCTGTTCGCCCAGCGTGATGGTCGTGCCGGCGAGGCTACCGCCGGTTACCAGGAGCGTCCGGGGGGCGGCCCTGCTGTGCCTGGCCGGCTTCTGCGGCTTCTGGGTCCTGACCGGGCCGGTCGGCTGGTTGTGGCGCGACTGCTGCCTGGCGGCCCTGCGCTGGCTCCGCGGCGAGGCCGGCTGGTCGAACAGGTCGGTCCGCACGACTCCGACGGCAGCAATGACGAACAGCCAGAGCACCGCGAGGAACGCCAGCTTGATGATGTCGAGGGTGAGCTGGTTCATCGGTTCATGAGTCCTCAGGTGGCCGACAGCCCACGGGGGCCTCCGCGTGCATCGCGGCTGCTGGGTAAGGAACTGGTTGCTTCCTGCTGTTCGTCAGTACGTACCGTCCCTGCGGAATACCAGGGTCGTGCGGCCAAGGGTAACGCGAGTACCGTCCGTGAGCGAGATTCTCCGGATTGGCTGGCCGTCAACGAACGTTCCGTTCGTCGACCCCAGGTCCACCAGCACCACGTCGCCATCCTCTACCCGGATCTCGGCGTGGTGCCGTGAGACCCCCTGGTCTACGAGCCTCAGGTCGCAGTCGGTGCCACGGCCGAGAATGGTCAGCGGTGAGGTGAGCGGGAAGGTCCGCTGCGTTGCCGCGCCATGGCCTGGCTCGGCAGTCGAGACAAGCAGCCGCGGCGACCCAGGGAAGCCCTCCTGCGGCCGCGGCAGGTCGCTGACCGGGCGCCGGATCTCGCCGTCCTCTACCGTAGTTCCCCTGATAACGCCTGAACGGATACGGAAGGTTCCGATGGTCAGGTCGGGCACGCCCTCGAAGCGGATCCTGACCGGGCCGACGAAGGAGTACCCCTGCTCCCTGGCGTAGTCCCTGGCCAGGGTGGCGAGCTCGAGGCCGAGGCTGTCGGCGTAGACTTCGAGCCTGTCGTAGTCGGCCTGGGCGATCTCGGCGACGAAATCGTTCGGGACCAGTGTCCGGCCCTGTGCCACAATCGCCGCCCGGTCGTCCATCTCACGCTGCACGGCGCCGGCCACTTCGGTCGGCTGCAGTTCAGACTTGAAGGCACGTGCGAAGCCACCGTCGTACATCTCCTGAAGCCGGTGCTCGAAGCGCTGCAGCACTCCCACCATGCACCTCCTGTCCCGCTCGCAATCGATGGTATCGGCGACATGGCATAGCTCGGAGCGTGCTAACCTTCCAGTGCCCCGAGGGCGGGTGGCGGAACGGCAGACGCGCACGGTTCAGGTCCGTGTGTCCGAAAGGACGTGAGGGTTCAAATCCCTCCTCGCCCACTTCACTCCTGCGGCGGCTTCGCCCCACCCCCCGTTCCCTGGCAGAATCATTATCGTGCCGGAACTTCCCGAAGTGGAGTCACTTGCGGCGGACCTGCGCGATCGTGCGCTCTTCCGCGTCATAGATCGCGCCGATATCGCCGAATTCTCCGTGCTGAAGACGTACGCCCCGCCCCTGTCCGCGCTGCGCGGTGCGGTCCTGACCGACGTGACGCGGCATGGCAAGTTCCTCGACCTGGTGGCCCGCCCGGCCAGTGCTGGCCAGGCCGGTGCGGACCAGGCCGGTGCGGACCAGGCCGGTGCCAGTGCGCTGCACTTGATCACGCACCTGGCCAGGGGCGGCTGGCTCCGCTGGCGTGAGGAGATGCCGGCCCAGCCGGCCAATCCGGGCAAGGGCCCGCTCGCGTTCCGGCTGCGGTTCGCCGACGGCGCTGGCTTCGATCTCACCGAGGCGGGGACCCGCAAGCGACTGGCTGTCTACCTGGTGACGGACCCCGCCGCCGTGCCGGGCATCGCGGCGCTCGGCCCCGATCCGCTGGTGCCTGAGTTCACCGCCGAGGTGCTCGGCAGCCTGCTGGCGGGGCGCCGGACGCAGATCAAGGGCGTGCTGCGGGATCAGAAGATCATCGCGGGTATCGGCAACGCCTACTCCGACGAGGTGCTGCACGCCGCTCGGATGTCGCCGTTCCGGCTCGCGTCCAGCCTGAGCGAGGCCGACGTGGTGGCCCTGTACGACGTGATCGTCGGCACGCTCCGCTCAGCGGTCGAGCGGTCCGCCGGACTCGCCGCCTCCGACCTGAAGAAGGAGAAGAAGGCCGGTCTCGCGGTACACGGCAGGACCGGCGAGAAGTGCCCGGTCTGCGGCGATGTGATACGCGAGGTCTCGTTCGCCGACTCGGCGCTCCAGTACTGTGCCACCTGCCAGACCGGCGGCAAGCCCCTAGCCGACCGCCGCCTATCCCGCCTCCTGAAGTAGCTCGCGCGCCTGCTCGCCGCCCCCGGCGGCGAGCTGTCCATGATCGTGGTGGGTTCTCCTGCTATATCACGCGGTCAACCCACCACGATCATGAAAACTGCGCGGGGCGGTCAGTGCAGGATCTTGTCCAGCTTGCTGAACAAGACGAGGTCGCAGCCGCCGTCGATGACGACGCGGTGCACGGTGACGCCGAGCCAGGTGCCGGTCACCAGGATCTTCCGGTCGCTTCTCAGGATCATCGGGCAGGCGATCTGCTTCGACCGGGGCGCGAACGGGCTCTTCATCTTGAGCAGCACCGCGCACGCCGCCGCCGGGCTGGGATGCGTGCCGCCCGTGGGCTCGCAGTTCAGCGTCCAGTGCTTCGCCTGTCCGCCAGGTCCCCCGGTGAGATTGAACTTCAGCATCACCTTCGCCGGAGTGCCGGTCCCGCCCTGGCCGCCAGGCGCCGCCGCCGAGCTGCAGCCGGCCAGCGCCAGCACGGCAGTGGCGACTCCCGCGAGCAGGAACCGACCTGCCCGCCCGGTCGGGCCGGTCGGGTCGTCGCTCCTGTCGTGCGGGCGAAAACACCTGATCCGGCTGCTTGTGCGGAGCCGCTCCGCAAATGGGTAGGAATTCACGACCATTGGACGCGCGCACTCCCGGACAGGTTCCGTGCTGACAGGATCCGCGGCAGGACGGCGGCGGCGTGTCAGGCTGGGCAGATGCAGAAGCTCCTCGCCGATCTGCGTGCCGTCACCGGTCCCTCACACGTGCTCGCCGAGCCTGATGTGGTGGCAGGCTACGCCACGGACTGGACCCGCCGTTACGCGGGCATCGCGAGCTGCGTGGTCAGCCCGGGATCGACCAGCGAGGTCGCTGACGTGATCCGCGCCTGCGCCGCTCACGGCGTGCCGGTCATCCCGCAGGGCGGCAACACCGGGCTGGTCGGCGGCTCGGTCCCGGCAGCGGGTCCAGCCGGGACGGCTCCCGTGATCCTGTCCACCAGGCGGCTGACCGGGCTTGAGCCGGTCGACGCGGCTTCCGGCCAGGTCACCGCCGGCGCCGGGGTGACGATCGCGGATCTGCACCGCCATGCCGCCGCGGCCGGGTTCCGCTACGGCGTCGACCTCGCCTCGAGGGACTCGGCCACCGTCGGCGGCACGATCGCCACCAACGCCGGCGGGATCCACACGATCAGGTACGGGCCGACCAGGTCACAGCTGGCCGGGATCACCGGGGTACTCGCCGACGGCAGCGTGATCAGCAACCTGTCCGGGCTGACCGCCGGCAGCACCGGCTACGACCTCGCTCAGCTGCTGACCGGGAGCGAGGGGACGCTCGCAGTGATCACGCAGGCGCGGCTGCGGCTCCGGGCCCCCGAGCCGGCCGCTGCGGTGCTGCTCGCCGGGACAGCAGGAATCGCCCAGGCCGCCGAACTGCTCGCGCGGATCCGGGCGGCGGTTCACGGGCTGCTGGCGGCGGAGTATGTCGACGCGGCGGGCCTCGCGCTCGTCCGCGAGGCGGCCGGACTGCCCGCCCCGCTGCGGACGGCCTACCAGGGGTACCTGCTCGCCGAGCTCACCGGCCCGGCGGGGGATGCCGACATTTATCTGCAACGGCTCGCACCCGCGGCTCTCCCGCCCGATACGGCGATCGCCCAGGACGCGGGCGGCATGGCCGCGCTGTGGGCTTACCGGGAGCGGCTGACCGAGGCAATCGCGGCGACGGGTATCCCGCACAAGATCGACGTGGCGGTCCCGGCGGGCGAGCTTGGCGCGTTCTGCGCCGAACTCGGCGATGTCGTCCGGGAAGCCGGGCCTGGCCGGGGCGGCCCGGCCCGCCTGATCGTGTTCGGCCATATCGGCGTCGGGAACCTGCACGTGAACGTGCTCGGCCCGGATCCGGCCGATACCGAGGTCGACGCGGCGGTCGCCAGGCTGGCCGCCGCGCACGGCGGGTCCGCGGCCGCCGAGCACGGTGTCGGCCGGGCCAAGACGGGCTGGCTCGGCTGGACCAGGTCCGCCGCCGAGATCTCGGCCATGCGCTCGATCAAGTCGGCACTCGATCCGGTCGGCCTGCTCAATCCCGGCGTCCTGCTCCCGCCCCCCTGACCCGCCGCTGCCCGGCCGACCCGCCGCTGCCCGGCCGACCCGCCGCTGCGTTCCCCGGCCGACCCGCCGCTGCCCGGCCGACCCGCCGCTGCGTTCCCCGGCCGACCCCCTGCCGCCCGCCCGGCCGGTCCTCGCTCGCCGTGAGCCGGCGCTGGCGGCGCGCACCGTTAATCTTGGTGGTTCTGTGCCCTTGTGAACGATCATTCGTTGCCGCCGCCTGCGCTTTTGCCGATCCGAATTACCGATCAGGTGTCACGATAGGGGCGTGTGGCGCAGGCGGGTGGCGACGGCAGGGCCGGATCAGGCACGGATCGATGCGACGGCGCAGGCGGTCATCGACTGCGCGCCCGGCCCGATCATCGCCCTCGGCAAGGACCGGGACGTGTGCGTCTGGAATCCGGCCGCCGAGCGGATGTTCGGCTGGACCGCCGCCGAGGTCCTCGGGCTCGAGCCGCCGATCATCCCCAGAGAGCTGCGCGCCGAGCACAACGCCGTGCTCGAGCGGGCCGCGAGCGGCGGCCAGGTCTCGCTGGCGACCAGGCGGATCTCCAAGGCCGGCGAGACGCTCGATCTGCGCATCGACACGAGCATCCTGACCGACGCCCAGGGCGAGCGGCTCGGCTGGATCATCCTGTGTCACCACAACAGCGACGAGGACGGTGCGGTCCGCCACTACATGGCCGATCGCGCGCGGGTCGTGCGCAGGCTGGGCGACGTCGTGGCTGACATGAACGCCGACCTTGACCTCGAGGCCGTCCTGGACCGGATTGCGGCCAGCCTGCGCGAACTGACCAGGGCCGACGCTGGCGGGTTCGTGCTGATCGAGGGAGACCGGCTGCGCCTGGTCTCGATGGACGGGCTGCCCGGCGAGCTTCGCGGCCGGACCGCGGACATGCCGAGCAGCCTGGTCGGCGAGCTGATGCGGTCAGGAAACAGCGTGCTGATGCGGACCGGCGAATCCGGCCGGTTCGACGACCTGATCTGGTCGGCCCTGCCGGGCCTGCACACGATTACGCTGAGCCTGTCGTATGTGGCCGGCCGGCCGTTCGGTGCGCTCTATGCCCTGTACAGCAGGCGCAAGGTCGGGCATATCGACCTCGAGCTGCTTGAGCTGCTGGCCGGGCACGCCAGCGTGGCGCTGTCGAACGCGACGGCCTTCGCCGAGGTGGTGCGGCAGCGCGCGCACGAGCGCGCCGTGATCGACAGCAGCGCTGACGGCATCGCCGTGCTCGACCAGGACGGCCTGGTCAGGCAGTGGAACCCGGCAGCGCACGCGCTGACCGGAGTCTCCGCGGCGCAGGCAGCCGGCAAGCCGCCGCCGTTCCCGCTGCCAGAACCCGGTGCGACGCTGACCTGCCGGCTGTCGAACGACCGCTGGATCGACGTGCTCTGCACGGTGCTTGAGGGCCGGGACGAGCAGGTGGTCGATTTCCGCGATGTCACGGCGGCCAAGGAACTGGAGGAGGCCAAGGACCTGTTCCTGGCCACGACCAGCCATGAGCTGCGGACGCCGATCACCGTGGTCCAGGGCTTCGCGAGCACACTGGCGAGCCGGTGGGACAAGCTGCTCGACGGAGACCGGCGCGCCGCCGTCGGGACGATCGCCGAGCGCGCCGAGTCGCTGGCCAGGCTGGTCGATCAGCTGCTGCTCGGCTCCCGGGCTGGTGCCAACCGGCTGACGGTCAGTAACGAGCCGTTCGACCTGGCCAGGCTGCTGCGGGAGGCCGCGAAGGTGTTCCGGCCACTGTCGGAGCGGCACGTCCTGGTCGCCGACATCCCGGACGATCTGCCTGCGGCGTACGGCGACGCGGGCGCGACCGACAGCATCGTCAGCCAGCTGCTGGAGAACGCGTTCAAGTACTCACCCGATGGCGGGACGGTGACGATCAGCGCGCGGGCGGTACCTGAGACCGGCGAGATAGAGGTCACCGTGCAGGACGAGGGGATCGGGATCGCCCCGGCCGATGTCGAGCGGGTCTTCGAGCGTTTCGTGCAAGGCGAGGCCGGCGATCGCAGGCGGTTCGGCGGGATCGGACTTGGTCTGTACATCGTGCGGCAGCTGGCCAGGGCGCAAGGAGGCGACGTGACGGCGGCGCCGGGACCTGATCGCGGCACGGTGCTGCACCTGACGCTGCGGCACGCCCAGGGCGGCGGCACCGGGCCACCTGGTGCCCGGGCCGAGGCTGCCGGGGGTGGGGCTGGTGGTGCCGAGGCTGGTACTGCCGGAAGCGAGGCCGGTGGTGCTGGGGCCGACGCTAGCGAGGCCGCGAGTGGGGCTGGCGCTGAGGCGGGATCTGGTGAGGCGGAGCCTCAGGCCAGCCGCCAGGAGGAGTCCGCGCCCGCGAGAGGGCGCAAGGTGCCGCCGATGCTGTCCCGGCCGCGGCTGCCCCGGCCCAGGACGCCGAGCGACGACAGCACCCGCCGGCCGGACTGATGCCGCGCTTCAGGCAGTGGCGGGCTCGGGCGCGCTGATTCGCTTCCTGGTGACCGGATCCCTGGTGACCTTCTCGCCTCCTGATGCCTCGATGTACCGGTCGATGATGCCGATGACGTCCTCGCCCTGCTGGACGATCTTGCCGCGGTCGAGCCAGATCACCCGGTTGCAGGTGTCCTCGACTTCCTCCAGGTCGTGAGCGACCAGGAAGACGGTGCCTGCCTTCTTGCGCAGCTCGTCGATCCTGGCGTGGCTCTTGACCCGGAACTCGGCATCGCCCGTGGCCAGCGCCTCGTCGATCAGCAGGATCTCGTAGTCCTTCGCCGCCGCGATCGCGAACCGCAGCCGCGAGCCCATGCCCGACGAGTAGGTCTTCATCGGCAGGTGGATGCTCTCGGCGACGCCGGAGAAGTCGACGATTCCCTCGTACTTCTCCTTTATCTCCGCCTTGGTCATCCCCATCGCCAGGCAGCCGAGCACGACGTTCCGCTCGCCGGTGAGGTCTTCCATCAGGGCGGCGTTGACGCCGAGCAGCGAGGCGTCGCAGATCGTGTAGACCGTGCCGTGCTCGGGTGGGAGCAGGCCGGCGATGGCGCGCAGCAGCGTCGACTTGCCCGAGCCGTTCCGGCCGATGATGCCGATCGCGTCACCCCGGTAGGCGACGAAGGACATGCCGCGGATCGCGTGAACCTGGTGGATCGTCGGCCGGGTCTTCCGGCCGAGAATCCGGAACAGGGCGGTCGACGCGGTGCCACGGTCGCCGCCCGCGCCGTAGACGCGGTAGACCACGTGCAGGCCGTCAACGACCACGGTCGGCTCAGCCACGGCCGTAGAACACCTCCTTCCGCCAGAAGTACCAGAAGCCGAGGAGGATCGCGACGACGGCCCAGGCGGCGCCGATCTGCCAGAGATGGCTGGAGATGAAGGTCGCACGGCAGTAGGCGCTGTCATAGGCGGCCGCGTGGGGGTGTGCCGCTGCCTGGGCCTGTGCCGATCTCCAGACAGCCGGCTTCACGCCAGGGGGCCTGCCGGTGCCCGCCCAGACCGCGCACTTCTCGGCGTTGAACAGCCTGGCACCGAAGGCACTGGCCCGCTGCTTGGGCAGGAGCGAGTTCCTGATCAGGGTGATGAAGATCGCTGCCGGGTTCAATTGCACGAGCGTTGTCACCCAGCCGTAGTGCGCCCGGTGCTGAGCGACGAAGAGCTGGACGCTGTAGATGACTCCGGAGAGGTAGAGCCAGGTCCGCATGAGGAAGGGCAGCAACTGCGCGAAGTCGTTGATCCGGGCGCCGGTCCTGGCTGCGAACAGTGCGATGCCGGCGTTGAACACCGTCAGCAGCAGGAGCGCGGGGATGACCAGCAGCCAGTGCCAGCTCACGCCCTCGGTCAGCGCGAGCCCCAGCAGCACGATCATCGACAGCAGCATCTGCTGCAGCTCGATCATCACGTACGCGAGCGGCAGTGAGGCGCGGGGAAACTGCAGCGCCCTGATCAGCGGCAGGCTGTCAGTGATCACCTTCGACGAGGAGATGAAGGTCCGCTGGGTGAAGCTGAAGACGAAGACGCCGGTCACCAGGAAGGGCAGGTAATCCGGTACGCCGCGGCTCACGCCCTTGATGAGCAGGCCGAAAATCAGGAAGTAGACGCCCGCGTTGAGCAGCGGGGCGAGAATCTGCCACAGCTGTCCTAGCTTGGCTTCGGTGTACATCGCGACGTTGCGTGCCGTCGCGAAGCCCATGATGAAGCTCCAGCGGCGGCCAAGCTCGCGCAGGTACTTGCCGAGCGTCGGCCGCTGCGCGCTAGGTCGCAGGCCGTACTCTGCAGCCAGCGCGGCCAGTGAGCCGTCCGGCTGCTCAGCTGCCTGGTCGGTGTTCTCTTCGCCGGCGGCCTTGCTGTCGAGCAGCTGGCCAGCCGAGTCGGACCTGGTCGACCTCATGCGTCGAGAACCGGGCACGGCCGGCCGTCAGAGCGCACGATTATCACGGCGCCGACTGTACCCGAGGACCGGCCTTGAGCCTGCTGCGGAGTGCGAAGACTGGCCAGGGATGGCGAGAACCGCCCGCCTGCCCAGATCTGGCCAGGAGCCCGCGCCAGAATCGCCCGGTACCCGTCCGCATTGCCGCGAGATGTATCCGCCCGGGGCGAGTCGTGCGCCGCCACCCCCGCTCCGTCTCCGATCTCACGCACAGTCCACTCGGGATTGGATAACGATCTTGTAACGCCAAGGGTGCATCAAAGGGTGGTCAGCGGCACGCAATCCCTTGCTGGCTTGGAACAGCGCTGCTGGCAGCTCCGCTCGGCACCCAGGCCGGCGCTCGACTGTGAGCAGCGCCTCATGTTTAGCCGGTTTCCCGCGCCGCCAGTCCGGGCATCGGAATCGTTGCAGCATCGGAGGATCGCGTCGCGATGTCGGGGCAGGTGGCCAGGGAGGTGAGGACGTCGAGCGTCGTCCACCTGCCGTGTGCCCCGGCCAGCGTAGCCCTCGCGCGCCGGGCGCTCTCCGAGGATCTCAGGGCGGCTGGGGTCTTTGACCATGCCGTCAGAGACGCGGCCCTCGTCATCAGCGAGTTGCTGAGCAACGCGATCCTGCACGCTTATCCGCTTCCCGGGGAGCGGCTCCAGGTCGCCTGGGCGGTGGACGGAAGCTCGGTCGAGGTGGCCGTCAGTGACGGCGGCAGCGCGACCATCCCGCATGCTGGCCATCCGTCGCCGTCGTCGATCAGCGGCCGCGGCCTGAGCATCGTCGGGCACCTCTGCCAGACCTGGGGCGTGCGGACCGATGGCGTGGGGCTGACAGTCTGGGCCGTGCTCGCGGCGCCTCGGTACGACGGCGCGGGCGATCGGGGCGACTCTGGCACCAGGTTCGGGCTCGCCGAGGCCGCCGAGTCCACCAGTTCCTGGCAGCGGGCCGACGCTGTGGCCGGCCTGCGGATACCTGGCCTGTAGGCCAGTCAGAATCCGGCGCCAGCGGTATTTCAGGCGCCAACATACCGTGATGCGTAATCCGGCAGGGATTGGTGATACTGCCTTCAGGGGTTGCCGTCCCGGGGCACGGCAAAGGGGACCGCGGGGGAATCGTGAGCTACAGCATTGGTACGGACAGTGAGGTCGGCTGTCTGCGGACCGTGCTGGTTCACCGGCCAGGGCCAGAGCTCAGGCGGATCACGCCGAGGACAAGAAGCCGGCTGCGGTTCGACGGCCAGCCGTGGGTGGCACGCGCGCAACAGGAGCACGACGCGCTGACCGAGGTTCTCCGTGATCGCGGCACCGAGGTCCTGTACGTCACCGAACTGCTCCAGGATGTGCTCGAGTACCAGTCGGCACGAGACGAGTCGATCGCCTCGGTGCTGGCCGACACCGAACTCGGGGACGTCCTGGGGGTCAGTGTGCGGGAGCACCTGGAGTTGCTCCCGCCTGAGGACCTGGCCGCTGTGCTGATCGCCGGCCTGACCCCGGCCGAGCTCAGGTCGGGCAACGGCCTGGTCTACGACCTGCTCGATCCGAACGACTTCGTGATCGACCCGCTGCCGAACCTCGTCTTCACCCGGGACTCGAGCGCCTGGATCGGGGATCAGGCCGTCGTCGCCAGCCTGCCGGGCCCGCGTCGCAGGGAGAATGAGCTCATGGCCGTCATCTACGGCCACCATCCACGCTTCGGCGGGCTCAGGTCGCGCTATGAGGCCGGGCCCAAGCAGCTCGACGGCGGCGATGTGCTGCTGCTCGCGCCCGGCGTCGTCGCCGTCGGGGTGGGCGTCCGGACCACGCCGGCCAGCGTCGAACGGCTGGCCAAGCACCTGCTTGACGCCGGAGTCGTGCACACTGTGCTCGCCGTGCCGATGAACCAGCGCGGCGAAGGCGGTCATCTGGACCGGGTCTGCACGGTAGTGGACGCCGGCGTCGTGATCATGGTTCCGGCGCTGGCCTTCACCCTGACCGCGCTCAGCATCACCTCCCGTTGGGGTGAGCTGCGCGTGTCCCGTCCGCGGCCCTTCCTCGAGGCAGCCGCGCAGGCAATAGGCATCGACGGGCTGACGGTCATCGACACCGGGCTGGACACCAGGTACGGAACGGCCGGCCAGTGGGACGACGGCGGCAACGCGCTTGCCATCGCCCCCCAGGTAGCTGTCTGCAACGAGCGGAACGTCGACACCAATGCCAGGCTGGCAGCAGCGGGATTGGAGGTCATCACCGTGCCGGGGAGCGAACTCGGCGCCATTCGCGGCGGCCCGCGCGGGATGTGCGCTGCCGTCCACAGGGACCCGGCGATCATGACTGAGCTGGATCAGGCGAGCGGCGAATCCGGTCAGCCCGCGGGAACAGCGCGGCCGGACCCGGCCCTGACCGCGGGCTCGCGGGTCCCGGCGCCAGCGGGATCGGCCGCCGATCAGGCCGGGCGGCTGGAGGAACTCACGCCGATGCGGTGACCGGCGTGGCTCTCGGCCAAGGTCCTGGCGACAGCCGGCTCGGCCGCTTACTGCCTGGCTCTGGACCGCCGTCCCATGCGGAGGAGTCCGATACCGATCACGGCGATCAGCACAATCCAGAAGCCGACTACCAGGAAGTGAACGACACTCCAGAACAGCATCCAGAGAATCACGAAGATCGCGGCAGCCGCGACGATGAACATGATGATGCGCGCCATGCCATCCACACTACGCGGAACCCGGCGGTTCGCCCGGCCGCGAGTGTCGGCAGATCCCGGCGGTGTGTGTTCGGCTGCGAGTATCGCGCGTCCTGCCGGCCGCCTAACGGCAGCTAAACCCCTGCCTGCTATACGGATCTTTCGGAATTTGCCGCTTTGCTGCTTGTTTGCGCACGGCTGAGCGCGCTTTACTCCGGCCCGGCGGCCCTTCGAAGCTGCCCACGCCACGATTCCCGGATCCTTTGCCAAACTTTTGTCATGGGTTGTGGTGGCCGCGAAGTTCCTTGCCCAGCAGGCGTTTAAGTGCCCTTCACGGCACTCACAGGGCGCTGTCGCCGGGTGGTGGATCGCGCGCCGGGCGAGTAATGTGCGGGAGGTGGAGCTAAAGGTCACATGCCGGCAGCAGGGGGAATACGTCGTCATGTCGGTTCAGGGCGAGATCGACCTGTACACCGTCCCCCGGCTGCAGCGCGAGCTGGCCAGCGTGCTTGCCCCCGGTGGCCCGGTCCGCCTGGTTGTTGACCTGTCGGGGGTTGATTTCTGCGACTCGACCGGGGTGAACGTTCTTCTTGCCGGTCACCGTCAGGCACGCGAAGCAGGCGGTGACCTGGAACTTGCCGCACCTCGCCCCGCGGTCAGGAAGATCTTGCAGGTGACGGGGCTCGAAGCGGTGTTCACCGTAACGGACAATCCAGCGCAGGCCGTCGGCAGCTAGCAGCGCTACTAAGATCGCAGCCATGTCGCCGCGCGGCGGCCTGGCCGTCGTCATCCCTGCCAGGAACGAGTCCGATCGCATCGGCGCGACCGTCAGGGCAGCAGCACGGATCCCGGGTGTGGAGGTCGTCGTCGTTGTCGACGATGGCTCAGCCGACGGGACCGGCTCGGAGGCGGCCGCGGCCGGCGCCGTCGTGGTGCGGCACAGCCGTAACCGAGGCAAGGCCGCGGCGATGGAAACCGGGGCCGAGGCGGTACGGGTGATCGAGGCGGAGCAGGCCGCCACGGCCCGCCGATCCGCGTCGGCGGAGGTGACCCCGTCCGCGACGGCAGCTCCGGACGCCGGCCATCCGCGTCACCTGCTGTTCCTCGACGCTGACCTGGCCGGCACGGCCGAGCATGCGGGACCGCTCGCGGCGCCCGTCCTGGCTGGCCAGGCCGACATGACCATTGCCGTTTTCAGCAAGCGGGTCAAGCGCGGCGGCCACGGCATCGTGCTCGGGCTCTCCGGGGCCGGCATCGAGCGGGCCACGGGCTGGCGCCCGGCCGAGCCCTTGAACGGGCAGCGCTGCCTGACCAGGGCTGCGTTCGAGGCGGCGAGGCCGCTCGCGGCCGGCTGGGGTGCCGAGACCGGCCTGACTATCGACCTGCTGCGCAAGGGAATGCGGATCGTCGAGGTCGAGGTGCCGCTCGCGCACCGGGCTACGGGCCGGGACCTCGGCTCGCAGCTTCACCGGGTGCGCCAGCTAGTCGGCGTCGCCCGGGCACTCGCGGTCCGCCAGCCATGGCGCCAGGCCGCCGGGCATCCCGACCTGCATTCAGCGCGTTCCGACGCGCGGGTAACCACGCGTTCCGACGCGCAGGGAACCGCGCCCCCTGACGCGCAGGGAACCGCGCCCCCTGACGCCCTCGGGGTGTTACAGGTACGGGCCTGACGCGCGCTGCTGCGTCGGCGCCTCGTCGGGTGCTGGCATCATGCCAGGGGGCAGCGCCCGGCGCATCTGCTCAAGCTGCGCCCGAGCGGCCATCTGCTGGGCGAAGAGCGTGGTCTGGATGCCGTGGAACAAGCCTTCGAGCCAGCCGACCAGCTGTGCCTGCGCGACGCGCAGCTCGGCTTCGCTGGGGATCTCGTCCTCGGCAAAGGGCAGTGACAGCCGCTCGAGTTCCTCGACAAGCTCGGGCGCCAGGCCGTCCTCCAGTTCCTTGATCGAACTGGTGTGGATCTCCTTGAGCCTGGCCCTGCTCTTCTCATCCAGCGGAGCAGCCCTGACCTCTTCGAGTAGCTGGCGGATCATGCTGCCGACCCGCATGACCTTGGCCGGCTGCTCGACCATCTCGGTGACCGGGCGCTCGCCGGACGCATCGGCAGCATCCTCCATCGCGACGCCGTCAGGACCAACCACGACAACCTTGCCGAGCGACTCGGCGCCAGGTTCCGTCTGCTCGTTCATCCCCCTAGTCTGTCGATGTCGCTGCCGCAGCGCAGCACCGGGGGCGGTGTGTTAAGCGCGGAGAAGGATCTTTCCGACGTGGCTGCCGGCCTCCATGAGCCGGTGTGCCTGGTCAGCCTCGGCGAGCGGCAGGACGGTCTCGATCACTGGCCGGACCTGACCTGATTCGACCAGCGGCCAGACCTGTTCCCGTACCGCGGCGACGATGGCCGCCTTCTCCGGCACCGGCCGGCCCCGGAGCGTGGTGGCGTGCACGCGGGCCCGCTTGCGGAGCAGCGCATTAAGATCGAGTTCGGCGCGGGCGCCGCCCTGCAGCCCGATCACCATCAGCCGGCCGCCCGTGGCCAGCGCGGTCACGTTCCGCTGAAGGTAGGACGCGCCGATGATGTCGAGGATGACGTCGGCGCCGGCACCGCCGGTGAAGTCAGTGACCGCCGCGACGAAGTCCTCGCTGACGTAGGAGATCGCCAGGTCGGCGCCGAGTTCGCGGCACCGGTCAAGCTTGGCGGCCGAGCCCGCCGTGCACGCCACCCGCGCGCCGAGAGCGCGGGTGAGCTGGATCGCCATCGTCCCGATCCCGCTCGCGCCGCCGTGCACGAGAAACGTCTCTCCCGGCGCCAGGCCGGCCAGGGTCACCACGTTGGAATGGACGGTGCAGGCCGCTTCTGGCAGCGCAGCCGCATCGATGACGCTAATCCCCTCCGGTACCGGCAGGACCTGCCCGGCGGGAACGGCCACCCGCTCGGCGTAGCCGCCGCCGGCCAGCAGCGCGCATACCGCGTCGCCGACCTTCCAGCCGGTGACGTCGCTGCCGAGACGGGAGATCCGGCCCGAGCACTCCATCCCTGGGTACGGCGGCGCACCGGGAGGGGGCGGGTACAGGCCCTGGCGCTGCAGCAGGTCGGCCCGGTTCACCCCGGCGGCCGCGACGTCGATGACCACGTCACCGGCGGCGGGTTCGGGATCGGGAACCTCAGCGATGGTGAGGACTTCTGGCCCGCCCGGGGCGGTTATCGTGATAGCTCGCATGCAACGATTGTCGCCGCCGCCTTGGGTGCCGGTGATTCAGGTGCGGACTTAATATCGCTAACGGATCTCAGCACAAGATTGATGTTGATAACGTTATGGACATGGCTGTGAAGACCATCAGCATCAGCATGGACGAGCGCACCTACCGGCAGGCCAAGGCCGCCGCTGAACTAGCCGGGCTGCCGATGTCGGCGTGGATGTCGAGATCCGCCCGGGAGAAGGTCCAGCGGGACGCGGCAACGACGGTCGCCGAGCTTGACCGGGGTACGGGGCACGCCTGGGCAATCTGGGCAGAGGCCAGCGAGCAGGACTTCACGAACCCGGAGACGGGGAAGGGCGCTGCGTGAATCGCGGCGATGTCTTTTCTCATCAGGGTCTCGGTCGCGCCGGGTACGTGGTCATCGTCAGCAATGACGGCTTCAGCGCGATAACCGGCCACCCGGTCGTGGTGCGGGTCAGTGACCGCCCTGATCTCACGGAGACGCCTTACGTTGTCGCGCTGACCAGCGCGGACGAGGTGGCGGGTCACCTGGAGTCCTACTCCGTAGTGCGGCTGCGCCGTGAGCGGCTCGGCGCCGATCCAGTGGGGCGGGTGTCGGCCGACACTCTGCGCAAGCTAGACGACTCGCTGGCCCTGCTCTTCGACTATGGCGGCTGACGGCAAGGCGGGCAGCGAGGAGCGGGACGGGGTCTCGCTCACCAATCTTGACCAGCCGCTCTTTGATGAGTCGGGCGTCACCAAGCGGGACCTGGTCGACTACCTGGACGCCGTCGCCGAGCCCATCATCGCGGTGCTGCGAGACCGGCCGCTCTCGGTGATCCGGGTGCTGCGCGGCCAGGCGCCTTTCATGCAGAAGAACGTTCCCAAGTACACCCCGTCATGGGTGCGCACGGTCAGCATGTGGGCCGAGACCTCCAGGCGCCAGGTGTCGTACGCGCTGTGCGATGACCGCCGGACGTTGCTGTGGTTCGCCAACCAGCGGGCGGTCGAGTACCACCCGACGCTTGTCCGGGCGCCGGACTGGCAGCACCCCACTCATCTGATACTCGACATCGATCCTCCGTCCGGCGAGGATTTCGGCCCGGCCGTGCGCGCCGCTCACCTGGTCCGGCATGCGCTGGCCGAGGTGGGCATGGCGGGCGCGGTCAAGACCAGCGGCGCGAAGGGCTTGCATGTCTTCGTGCCGGTCGAGCAGGCGGCCATCGAGGACGTCGCCGCGGCCACCCGGGCACTCGCGGCGCGCGCCGAGCGGCTGGATCCCGCCCTGGCTACGACGGCGTTCATCAAGGACGACAGGCAGGGCAAGGTGTTCCTGGACTCGACCAGGGCAGGCGGCGCCACAGTGGCCGCGGCCTACAGTCCCCGGCTGCGCCCGGGCGCGCCGGTGTCGTTCCCCGTGGCCTGGGATGACCTGGACGAGGTCAGGCCGGCCGATTTCAGCATGCGCACGGCGCCCGCCCTGATGGCGGGCGGCGATCCGTGGGCTGACCTGATGCCCGCGCCGCAGCCGCTGAGCCCCGCGCTGGTCGAAGAGGGCCACGAGATTCCGGTTGCCAGGGTTCAGGCGATGCACGAGGGCAAGCGGCGGGCGCGTGCCCGCCGCGGCTAGTGCCGAAGGATCGACCGCTGAGTAAACGGCGCGGGACCCGGGAGAAGAGCCCGGGTCCCGCGCCGTGACTACCGCTCGGCTATCCGCACTGGTTGATGCCGGCGATGTTGCCGTCGGCGGCATACGTGCCGTCGCCGGAGTTGTCGGCCATCGAGTCCACCCATTGCTCGCAGGTAGACGGCGCGCTGTAGGTCCAGGACCAGGTGGTCCACGGAGCCTGGCTCGCGTTCGTCAGCCCGAACTTCGTGCCTGCCGGGAAGAACAGCGTGTACCAGTCCGTGGTCGCCAGCGGACTGTTGCCGGTCGCCGTTGCCGGGACTCCGGTGGTCGAAGGGGACGGGTTGCTGGCGTAGAACTCCATCTTGCCGCCGCCGCTCAGTGAGCCGCTGACTGTCGCGGAGATGACCAGCCCGGTGCAGCTGGGGCCGCCGTTAGGCTCGGTGCACTGCTGGTTCGGGGTCTGGCCGTTCTTCACGGTCACGAAGGTTCCGCTGTCGGCCAGCGAAGCGGTATACAGCCAGCACTGGGTGGCCGACGAGCCGCAGTTAGCCGCAGGCGCCGCACCGTTGCGGGTCACGGTCATGATCCGCATGAAAGAGTCCGTTGCCCAGCAATCCGTGTTCGTGCTGGCGGTGCACGACCCGGTGCCGTTGCCGCTGTCGTCGCGCCCGCTGATCGCCGTGCTGCCCGTGACGCTCAGCGTCGCCGGTCCTGCCGGACCCCGCTGGCCGATCCCGACGAGCACGTAGCCGTTAGAGCACGCCCTGGGCACGATTCCGGTGCGCTCGATGTAGTGGGTTCCTGGTGCGCCGATCTTGATGCATTCGAAGGTAGGGCCGGTCGCGGTGGATGCCGGGCCCGCCGTGACGGCCAGGGCCAGTCCGCCTCCGGCGACAGCGGCGGCTACCGTGCCTGCGGCAGCGAGCAGACGGGTCACAGGAAAATGCATTTTACTCCTTATTTCCTATCGGAAACTTTGGGTATGCTTTAGCTGCTTATCGGGAAAGAGACGCCGGAGAATCATCCGGGGTTTACCTCTGCCGCCGTCCGATCGGCCACGCTTGCTTCCGGGGCCTCTGCCGGTGTTTCCGCGCGGCGCGGCTGGCTGGCTGGCTGGCGATCATTACAGTCCGTCACCTGCTACGACGACTACTACGACAAACTGGACTCTGCGCTAGAGATCAGTCGCCAGCACCCGGTCGCCCGGTTGATGATCTTGGACGATTCTCAGACCGTGGTCGAATTTCAGTCGATATGGCGGAAAGACGACCACGATCACTGGATTGCGGTAGGGCTCACGGAACGGGTGAACCCGCCGGGCCTGCTGGCGGGCCTGGCTCAGTGGCACGCGGCCGGATACGATGCAGCGACTCCGGGATGCAGCGACTCCAGGATTCAGTGGCGAATGAGGTAACCCTGCGGCGCGACCACCGCGTCAATAACATGAAGGGCCCTGCCACGGTTCGGATATCGCAAGCCAGCCTGGCAGGGCCTTCGCAACTGCAGCAGATCAATGGCTATCGTCACGCGTCGGCCCGCGACCCGAGGATCTGCAGGTAATGCTGGTTGTACATCACGCCAAGGATGTTCCCGGACGGATCGATCACCGATGCGGTGACGAAGCCAGGTCCGCGCTCGACTGGCTTCTCGTGCACCCCGCCTGGCACACCAGGGCGTAGCCGCCGCGTGGCGCTCATTTCCCGGGAAGACCGGCTCGCCGTGCCGGGCCAGCTCAGCGGCACGGCGAGCTAGCCTGCCGCAGTTCACGACCGGATGGCAATGGCCTGCTCGTTCAGCCCGCGTACTGCAGCCGAGTCCGGCCAGATGCGGTGGCTGGCGGGGTCAGCCACGTCGCCTGGCGGCGTAAGGTCCGCCGGCATCCCTCGCCGCCCCGGCGCGGATCGACAGCACCGGAGTCATCACCCTCTGCCACGCCGGCCAGCTCCACCACATCGGCATCGGCCGCGCCCACACCCGCCCCCGCGTCCTGCTCCTCGGCCAGGACCCTGCACATCCGCCTCATCAGCTCCGCCAACGGCGAACGTGTCTGTTGCGGCTCGCCCGTGCGGCTACGAGCGAAGGGCCTGGGAACAGGTCACGCTTGTTGTTGCAGGTCCGGTCGGCCGCTGTTGTTGCAGGTCCGGTCGGCCGCCACCGTATTCGACCCGGCGCTGGCCTGGTCGTGGCCCGTGATGCATCGACCTGGCCGTTGCTCCGCACTTTGTGAATCGCCCGTACGTCGAAGTAGCTGCCCCGGCTGCGGCGTCTGCGACAGGCAGTGCCGCGCGCTACGTTGCTGACCGGCGGTAAGGTGTCGGCATTCTGTTGGGAGGCGGATGAGCGATCGTCGCAGTGTGAGTGTTCCGGCGGCCGAGGTACACGAGCGGCTCGCCGAGCATCTGCTCATCGACGGGTATCGGCTGGTTCTCGATCTGGAACATAGTCACGGCAGCTGGCTGGTCGACGCCCGCGATGGGCGGGAGTTCCTAGACCTCTACACGCATTTTGCGTCGGCGCCGCTCGGCGCCAACCCGCCGGGCATCGTGGACGATCCCGTGTTCATGGCGCTGCTCGCCGAGGTGGCTGTCAGCAAGCCGGCCAACCCGGACATGTACTCGACTCACCTCGCAGAGTTTGTCGAGACCTTCGCCCGGGTGCTCGGTGATCCGGCATTGCCGCACTTGTTCTTCGTGGAGGGTGGCGCTCTGGCAGTCGAGAACGCGCTGAAGGCGGCGTTCGACTGGAAGAGCCGCCGCAACGAGGCCGCGGGCCGTTCCCGTGCTCTGGGCACCAAGGTGCTGCACCTGACGCGCGCGTTCCACGGTCGGTCCGGTTACACGATGTCGTTGACTAACACCGACCCGGCCAAGACCGGCAGGTTCCCGGCCTTCGACTGGCCGCGCATCGACGTGCCTGCCGTCACCTTCCCGCTCGAGGATCACCTTGCTGGCGTGGAAGCCGCCGAGGCCCGTGCTCTCACCCAGGCGCGAGGGGCGTTCGAGGCGTACCCGCACGACATCGCGTGCTTCATCGCCGAACCGATCCAGGGTGAGGGCGGCGATAATCATCTGCGCCCGGAGTTCTTGCAGGCAATGCAGGCTCTCTGCCAGCGCTACGACGCGCTGTTCGTGCTCGACGAAGTGCAGACCGGTGTCGGCCTCACCGGCACGCCGTGGGCCTACCAGCAGCTCGGCCTCGAGCCCGACATCGTCGCGTTCGGCAAGAAGGTGCAGCTCGGCGGCATCATGGCGGGCCGCCGCATCGACCAGGTGCCCGACAACGTCTTCCGGGTATCCAGCCGGATCAACTCGACGTGGGGCGGCGGCCTGGTCGACATGGTTCGCTCGCGCCGGATCCTGGAAATCATCGAAGCCGACGGATTGTTCGAGCACGCAGCGAGGGTGGGCGGTTATTTCCTCAGGGAGCTGCTCGACCTGCGCGACCGGCACCCCGGCCTGGTCACCAACGTTCGGGGGCGTGGCCTGATGTGCGCGATTGACCTGCCCGGCCCAGAACTGCGCGGCCAGGTCGTCGCGGCGCTGCGTGAGGCGTCCGTGCTCGTGCTGGTCTGCGGCGAGCGCACCATCCGGTTCCGGCCCGCTCTGAACGTCACCGCCGATGAACTGCGGGCCGGCGCGGGCGCCCTGGACACCGTGCTGGACCGCTGCTGAGGACATCGACAGAGTGAGGTCATGATGAACCGCAACATCACCTCGATCGTCGCCGGCGTTCCGGTCACTGGAGCGCCCGGCGGCCGGATCACCTCGACCAACCCTGCTCAGACCAGCGAGGTCGTTGCCGAGGTCTCGCTCGGCGATCCGAGCACGTTCGTTTCCGCGGCACGGGCTGCCCGCGAGGCGCAGTCAGCCTGGGCGGATGTCCCGGCCCCGGTGCGGGGCCGGGCGATCGCGCATATCGGCCGGGTGGTGGAGGCCAACGCCGAGTCGCTCGCGAGGCTGGTCACCAAGGAAATCGGCAAGCCTTACGCCGAAGCACTCGGCGAGGTGCGCGAGATCGTCGACACGTGTGACTTCTTCCTGGGTGAGGGCCGGCGACTGTACGGCCAGACCGTGCCGAGCGAGATGCCGGACAAGCAGCTGTTCACGTTCCGCAACCCGGTGGGCGTCGTCGGCGTCATCACCGCCGGCAACTTCCCGGTCGCCGTACCGTCCTGGTACCTCGTCCCCGCCCTGCTGTGCGGCAACGCGGTGGTATGGAAGCCGGCCGACTACTCCCCGGCATGCGGCGCGGCGCTCGCCGAGCTGTTCGTCCACGGCGGCGGCCTGCCCGACGGAGTCCTGAACCTCGTGATGGCGGACGGCGAGACGACCTTCGCCGGGCTCGGGCAGGCGCTGGACGAGGGGGACATCGACAAGGTTGGCTTCACCGGCTCCAGCGCGGTAGGTGCGCGTATCGGCGAGCTAACCGGTCGTCACCTGCAGTCGGCCTGCCTGGAACTCGGCGGCAAGAACCCGATGGTCATCACGCCAAGCGCAGAACTCGACCTCGCGGTGGAGGCGGCGTTGTTCTCCGGCTTCGGCACCGCCGGACAGCGGTGCACGTCGCTCGGCACCGTCATCGTGCACGAGAGCATCCACGACGATTTCGTCGCGCGGTTCGACAAGGCGACCCGGCAGGCGGCGGTCGGCGACCCGTTCAGCGACGTCACGTTCGGCCCGATGCTGGACGAGAAGTTCGCCGAGCGGTTCGAGGACTACCTCGGGTGGATCCAGCCGCACCACAGCGTGCTCGGGTCCACGGCGACCGGCCGGATCACGGCGGCGAACCCGCGCGAAGGCTTCATCGGTAATCCGGACGCCGGGATCTTCTGCCACCCCACGATCGTCGACGGCGTGCACGAGGACGACGCGATCTTCCGCAACGAGACCTTCGGCCCGCTCGTCGGCGTCACGACCTACCGCGACCTGGACGAGGCGATCCGGCTGGCCAATGCCCCCGGCTACGGCCTGTCGTCGGCTATCTACACCAGGGAACCCGCCGAGGTATTCGCCTTCCGCCGGGGCATCTCCGCCGGCATGGTCAGCGTCAACAACTCCACCTCCGGCGCGGAGGCGCATCTGCCGTTTGGCGGCAACGGCAAGTCCGGCAACGGGTCCCGCCAGTCGGGCATATGGGTGCTCGACCAGTTCACCCGGTGGCAGTCGATGAACTGGGACTACTCGGGTCGGCTGCAGAAGGCGCAGATGGACGTCACTGAGCTGACCCCGGACGAGTCCTTCCGGCTCGCCGACTGACCGTCGAGTGGCCGGGCTGAACCGGCAGCCTCTTCGTCCCGAACTGAGCAGGCGGATGATCACCAGGCATCCCGGGCATCGCTGATCAGCTTGTCCTTGGGCATGGAGGCAGCGGTGACCGCGCTGCCGAGTCTGAGGGCCGAATCGCCGAGCTGGCCGCTGTCCGCGCCGAACTCCTCACCGCCTGTGGTAGCGGGCTCCGGCGACGCACACCCTCGATCCGTTCGGTGGGCGGGAGCGGCCCCTGGTCAGGATTCTGGGCGCTGTGAGCCTGCTGGTCGCGACGGGCTGGGCCGGGGCACCCCGGAGGGGCCGTGCGACGGAGACTGCGGTTGCGTGGGCCAGCCCGCCACCTTCCAGGCTGTGCGGCGGCCGCCCTCGGGTCCGGCGGCACTCCTGCCTGTCGAGGTGACCGACAACAGTGAGCCGATCGCATGTACGCTCGGCGGCTCTGACCAGCAGGCCCGTGTCCAGGAGTGGGCGACGGCGGGATCCGGCTGGCGCTGCCCGCCGATCCGCAGCTAATCGGCCCAGGAAGCACGGCTGGCCGCCCTGGAACAGCAGCGCTGCCGCTTCTTCGGCTTCACCCTGGGTTTGTCCGCCGACACCGCAGTGCTGACCGTACGCAGCCCTCGCCCGCCCGGGCGCGGTAAGCCGCCGATACCGCTTGCTCGGCGCCTGGATCGCCAGCGGCGGCCCGCGCCAGCAGAGCCCTCCGACACGATGGCTAGCCGGCCGCTGATCTTCAGTGATCGTGTGGGCCTGGTCGGTGCACGGGACCGTGGGTGTGCTCCGCGTTCGGCGGCGCGGGCATGCAGGTGCGTCTCAGCCGCATACGCGATCACCAGGCCCCGGCGGCCGGCGGCGGCCAGGTAGGGTGCCGGGTCGCGCTCGGGGTCGATCGCCAGCGCCCGGCCGTCGCCGAGGTCAAGGAGAATAGGAGGAAGATAGGAGGAGTTGCCGAGGCCCTCATCGACCATGGCTATCGGCCGGGGATCTGCTGGCATCGCGTCTCCCTCTCGCGTGGCAGCCCGGGACGGGGCCGCCTGCTTCGCTAGTATTCCAGAGTTCAATAGAATATCCTAG
>DATKQH010000101.1:0-25857 GCA_035532775.1 Streptosporangiaceae bacterium | reverse complement strand
ATTCCAGCAGGTCCCGGCACGGCGCCTGCTTGCGGCCGCTGGTCTTCTTGACCTGGCCGAGGCCGAGGATGACCCCGTGGCGGAATGCGCGGGCGAGCTGCGCGGCGACATCGTCGGGGATGGCGGTCAGGTGCTGGCCGCCGTCATCGCCGCGTACTCGCTCAGGTAATCCCCCGCGTGCTCCCGGACCAGCCGGACAGCCCGCTCCCGCATCTCCTTGCTGTAGTTCTGAGTCTTCGCCACGTCGTGCCAGCCTTCCCGCTATCGAAGGCATGCACTCCCGCCGGGACGGTTCACTCCAGTCCCATGTGCGCTGCTGCGCCTTGATGGTCTGCCCTGCCCGGTGCTGCGGAAGGTGAGGCGCGGCGGGCCGACCCCTGACGACCGGGCCGCGCGATCGACAATGAGTTGGGGCAGGCCGTCCGTTGTAGGGGCGAACGGTCGGGTGGTTTGTGGGACCAGCGCAGGTTGCTACGAACAGCTGCGTGCTCCGGGCCGCCCGCCGTGGTCGTCCGCGGGAGCACGGGCCGCGCGTCGGTTAGGTCGTTGGTGCTGGTTCGGCTCGGAGCGTGGCCAGGAGCGGGGTGAGGCGGGCGTTGCGGACTGGATGGCCGGCGGCGCGCAGCCGGGTGGCGAGGGCGTCGCGGGTGAGGGGACGGCCGTCCCGGTGGAGTTCGTCTCGCGCGGCGCGGGCGGCTTGCTCAAGTGCCTCGATGTCGCCGGGGACGGTCCCGCCGGGTGCCTGGCCGGCCGGGGAACCGTCGCGGCGGGGACGGCGAGATGTCGGGCCGCCGGGACCGGCCGGGCGGCCGGGGACGGCGCGGGGACCGGACGGCCGCGCGGGGTCGCTCGCGCGGGTGCCGATTCGCTCGCGGGCGGCGGAGTTGCGGTGCTCCAGGATGCCGGTCAGCAGCTTGACGGCGATGAGCAGGGCGACGGCGGGCCACCCGGCGATGATGCGGCTGATGGTGCCGTGGTCGGCGGTGGCGATGTTGGCGGCCAGGCTAGCGGCAGTGCCGATGGCCAGGGCGGCCCAGGGCAGCCAGCCAGACTTGCGGCCTGCGCGGCGGTCGGCCAGCAGGACCAGCGATGCAACGATCTCCACACCGTCCACCGAGAGGGGGAAGGCGTGGGCGTGCCAGCCGATGTCGCCGTGGGCGGCAGCGAGCTGGTACATGTGGCTGTAGGAGATGGCGCCCGCGATGCCGGCCAACCCCAAGACGGTGACGGTGGCGGCGCGGCTGATCCACTTGTCGGCCCCCTCCGGGGCGGGCGCGGGCCGGGTCACTCCGCGGCTCTTGGGGTTACCCTCGATCAGGATGAGGTGGTCGGCGGGGCGGGAGGTGCGGGGCTCGTGCATGTCGGCTCCTTCGGGGAGCCGCCCGGACACTGTGTGGTTATCTTTACCTTGGCGGTCAGTGCCGGTCGCACCATCAGCTCAAGCAGCATCCCCGGTGGACACTGAGGCAGCCTGCGCCGGGGGCCTTCCGGTGGACGACGCCAGCCGGGCGGACCTATATCTCGCGCCCCGACCCTTACCTCAGCTGAATGCCTACCTCAGCTGAGTGCCGCGGTCACCAGTCCGCTGCGTTTCGGTGCGCTTATAGACTCGTCGCCGGCGGGGGCAGGCCCTGCGGTCGGGCGGGTGCGACGGGGAGGCAGGAACGTGCGAGTGACCGGGACCGCCCAGCGGGATGCGTGGGTGGCACGCACGTGGCCGCCGGTCGAGGAAGTACGTGCTGACTTGTGGTCGGTGCCGGTGCCGATCCCCGACAACCCGCTGCGCTACACGCTCACATATCTGCTGGCGTCCGACAGCAAGCTTGTCGTCGTAGACCCCGGCTGGGACACAGAGGCGGGCTGGCTCGCGCTGGCAGAAGGCCTGAAGACAGCAGGAGCCGCGCCCGCCGACGTGACGGGGATAGTGGTCACTCATATCCATCCCGACCACCACGGGCTATCGGCCCGGCTGCGGGATGCCTCCGGCGCATGGATCGCGATGCACCCGGCGGAGCGGGACTCGCTCATGTCGCTGCGCTGGCAGGCGCCGAGACCGCCGAGGGTGACCTGGCCTGGCTGAGGAACTGCGGCGTACCAGCCGACATCGCGGCCGAACTCGATGCAGGATGAGTCCGAGCACCCTTCGCCGCAATGGCCGACCCAGACGTGCTGCCCGCGCACGAGTACCGGTTCCATGGGCTGGCCAGCCGGGTCCGGATGCTGCTCGCGCATCATGAGCGCCGGTGCGAGGAGGAGTGACCGGGATCGCGGGGTGGGCCAGTGAGCGAGCAGCGCCCTGCGGCCGCGACGACCGTCCGGGAGGCGGGCGACGCCGTCGTGCGGGCCGAATCGCTGACCCGCACCTTCGGGCGGTGACCGCGATCGCGACGACCCATGACCGCGGGCTGATGGACATCGCTGACCGGGTGCTCATCATCCAAGAACGGCCAGCTCTAGCTCTGCTGGCGATAGACTCCCACGCGGACGGTTGCCGACCGTCTGCAGCCAGTTCATCTGGTCAGCGTGTTCACGGAAGTGCCCATGAGCAGAGCCTCTGGAACTACCCGAATCTACGTATCGGCGGTCGTGGCTGGCGCCGTAATCGCTCTGGCGTGCGCGCAGCAGACTGTGGGCGCGGCATGGACACCGATGTGGTTGGTGACCGGCGTCACGCTGGCGGCGCTCTTCGTGTTCTGTGATTACATACCCATCTCTACGCGGGTCCAGCGTTCGGCCTGGTCCCCAAGCTCCGCGGCGACTCTGGCCGCGGTAGTTCTGCTCGGGCCGGTCGGGGCAGGCCTGGTCGGGGCGGCCGCGGCGCTTAGCCTGTGCAGGCTGCCGGCCGCCGTGCGGATCTTCAACGGAGCTACCTACTCGCTGGCTGGCAGCGCGGCGGGAGGTGCCTTCGTACTGGCGGGCCGCCTGGTACGTATCCCGGCGGACGAGAGGTTCTCGCTGACGCCGGCCGGGGCTGGCAGGTCGGCGTCCGGCGGGTTCTCCGTGCTGATCTGGCCGTTCGTCGCCGCGGCCGTCGTGCATGTGCTGATCAGCCACGGCCTGATCTGGCAGATGCTTCGCCTCGATCGGTCAGGGCATCTCGATCGGTCAGGGGATAGGGCGCCGCCCGCGGCTGCAGCTGCGATCACTTCGGCAAGGTCGGAGGCATTGCCGCTGGCGGTCACGGATCTGGGCTTCGCTGCCCTCGGACTAGTGGTGGCGGCCCTGTGGGCCGTTGTGGGGCCGTTTGCCGCCGCGATCGCGCTGGTGCCACTGTATGTCGCCCGCTGGGCGATGCGTCAGATCGCCGAGCAACGGCGAGCCCACTCGGCCATCCTGGCCACGTTCTGCCAGGCGGTGGAGACAAAGGATCTCTATACCCGAGGGCATAGCGAGCGGGTGTCGAACAACGCCGCGATGATTGCCCGCCAGATCGGCATGCGAGCAGACCGGGCGGAGGCAGTGGCCTTCTCCGGCTTGCTGCACGATGTCGGAAAGCTCGGCGTGCCGACAATGGTGCTGCGGAAGGCCGGGCCGCTGACCGCGGAAGAGCGCGCCCAGATGGAGTTGCATCCGCGGTGCGGCCTGGAGATCGCCGGGCATATCAGGTTCCTGAATGAGGCGCTGACCGGGATCATGCACCACCACGAGCGGATGGACGGCCGCGGATACCCGATGGGCCTGGCCGGAGATGAGATTCCCGAGTTCGGCAGGATCGTCGCGGTTGCCGACGCGTTCGACGCGATGACTTCTGATCGGCCTTACCGCAAGGCGCTGACGGTCAGCCAGGCAATATCGCAGCTACGTGACGGCGCGGGCTCGCATTTCGACCCTGTGATCGTTGAGGCGTTCATCGCTGGGCTATTAGATTCGACATCGGCGCCGTGATCAACGACAGGCAGTTCAGTCCTTGCGGCCGGTCAGGGCCAGGCTGGCCCCGATGCCGATCATGACCAGCCCGCCGGTGCCTCCGATCAGCTCCAGCCGTCGCGGCGAGCGGGCCAGCCACACCCGCGCCATGCTGGCGACCAGCGCCCACGTGCTGTCGCACAGCACGGCGATGGTCATGAAGACGCCCCCGAGCAGGAGCATCTGCGCCGGAACGTTTCCCGCTGAGCGGTCTACGAACTGGGGCAGGACGGCCACGAAGAATACGATGGCCTTCGGATTGCTCACGCCGACCACGAACCCGTCGCGAAGAATCCTGGGCAGCGTCTTCCGCTCCGATGGCACGTCGAGCGCGGCCGCCAGGGAATGCCGGTGCCGTATGGCCTGCACGCCTAGGTAGATCACATAGGCGGCGCCGATGAACTTGATCACGCTGAAGACGGCCACCGATCGCTCGACCAGCGCCCCGATACCGAAGGCGACCGCGGTGACCTGGACAAAGACGCCGGCCTGGCCGCCTACCGCGGAGCCGACCCCGGCCGTGCGGCCCAGCATGAGGGACCGGCTGATCACGAAGAGGACGTTCGGGCCAGGAACGATGATGAGTGCAAAGGAAACCAGCGCCCACGCGAGCAGATGATCGGCGGGAATCATGTGCCGCAGCATATGTGGGGCTCGCACGCCGGGGCATGGCAATTATTTCGGGCAGGCTGAGGCGAGAATGACAGCATGGCCATTGTCGACGTATGGATGCAGCATCCGACCCAGCGTTTCCTGGCGCAGGAGATGTTCGGGTCCCTGCGCCGGTGGACCGAGGGGCGGCTGCCAGGCGACGAGGCGCCGCTTGACCGCACGCTCGCCGTCATGGACGAGGCGGGGGTGCAGCGCGGGCTGGTCTGCGCCTGGTACGGCCCGGAAGGCGCCCTGATCAGCAACGACGAGGTGGCTGGCTGGGTGCGCCTGCATCCGGACCGGCTGGCCGGCGTGGCGTCCGCCGACATCCGCAACCCGAGGCTGGCGGTACTCGAACTCCGCCGGGCCGTTACCGACCTGGGGTTCCGCGCCCTGCGCGTCGTGCCCTGGCTGTGGGGGCTGCCGCCGAACCACCGCCTGTACTACCCGCTGTTCGCCGAGTGCGTGGAACTCGGCGTCCCGTTCATGACCCAGGTCGGGCATACCGGTCCGCTGCGGACGTCGGAGACCGGCCGGCCGATCCCTTACCTGGACGACGTCGCGCTGGACTTCCCGGACCTGGTGATCGTGGCCGGGCACATCGGGTACCCGTGGACCACGGAGATGATCGCGCTGGCGACGAAGTACCCGAACGTCTACATCGACACCTCCGCCTACGTCTCGCATCGCTACCCGGCCGAGATCGTCGGGTACCTGCGCGGCCATGGCCGACGCAAGGTGCTCTTCGGCTCGAACTACCCGATGATCACGCCCGCGCAGGCGCTACGCCGGCTCGACGAGCTCGGGCTGGACGACGAGGCCCGCGGGCTGTTTCTCGGCGGTAACGCGGACCGCCTGTTTCCCGCCGTTAGGTAGGGGCGGCGAGAGTACCTCCCGATACGGCTAGTAATGGCTGATGCGGGAGGAAGTCGTGAGGTTCAGGGCGGCAGCGGGGAAGCCGGCGGAATTGCTCGGGAAATGGCGGGCCGGCCTGCGTTCCCGGCGGTCCGGGCGGGCTCGCAGGTCGCTGACGATGCAGTGGCTGACCGGGGTGCTGTTCGCCGTGGCCACGGCGTTGCTCAGCGCCGCGCTCGCCCTGCTTCCCGCCGCGATCGACAACGCGCTGCGCGATGGCTGGGGCGGCGCGGACCAGGCGGTCTGGTCGGCGAGCGCCGTGTTCTTCGCCGTGGCGGGCCTGGCCCTGCTCGGCTGGGCGGCATGGCAGTGGCACGAGCGGGGAGTGATCCTCAGCGAGCGCGGGACGGCCTACCTGGTCGAAGAGCACGCGACGGTATGGTGGCGTGAGGAGAAGGCGACCGTGCTCGCGGCCATCGGTCGGGATTCGCCAGCGTGCTGCGCGTTCCCGGGCCGACGGCACTGGATGAGAACTGGCGCTGGCGGGCCGACGCGGTCGGCGCGCCGCAGTCGGATGCCAGGGCCGACCAGCATGTGCACTCGTTCTGGGCGGTCCGCTACAACGACGACCAAGTCACCCGCAATGCACTGTTCACCTGGGCGCCGTGGCCCGTCGCGATGGCGTTCGGCGCGCGGGCGACCGCGCGCAGCCGCGGCCTCGTGCTGAACGTCCGGCAGCGGCCGAGCCATACCGCGGGCGTCGACCGGCACGAACTGCGCCTACCGACGTGGCGCATGACTTCCTGCGGGGCAGGGACCTCCCGCCGCTCAGCCAGACCGCTCCCAGGCACGCGATCGCCGCCCTGAGCGGCCGGCTCAGCTGAGCACCTCGGTGCCGGAGTCGACAACCCGGCCCGGCAGGTAGGTCAGCACCTCCCGGTGCCGCTCGTCGCGCCCGAGAACCCGCGGGATCCCCGGCACCCGTACGGTCAGGTAGCTGAGCAGCGCGTGGACCGCCGGGGTCCAGGGTCCCGCCGGCCGCCGGACCGTGCCGCCGACCCGCACCGCCCCGCTGACACTGCCCCCCGGCAGGCGCACTTCCTCGTCATGGGACTCGTCGTGAGGCCGCGCCGGGATCTCACCCCGCACGGTGGGCGGCGTCCTGGAGCGCGGAGAGCTGGGGCTCGGTGCCGATCGCGATCAGCACGTGACCCGCGCCGATCGGCGTCTGGACCGGGGGATTGGCCAGGAACTGCCCGTCGGCGTCGCGCAGCGCGAGCACGAGAGCGCCGGTCGTCTCGCCGAGGCTGGCCTCGTGCAGCGTCCGCCCGGCGAGCCGGGAGCCTGCCCGGATCGAGACCTCTTCCAGCCGGAACTCCAGGCTCCCCTCATGCATCACCACGTCGAGGAACTCGACCACGTTCGGCTGCAGGGCGGCGGCCGCGATCCGCTGGCCGCCGATCCGCTGCGGGTTCACCACCCGCGTCGCTCCGGCCCGCAGCAGCTTGGACTCCGACTCCTCGTTCCGCGCCCGGGCCACGATCACCAGGTCAGGCCGGAGCGCCCGGGCCGACAGCGTCACGTAGACGTTCTCCGCGTCGGTGTTGATCGCGGCGACAAGTGCCCTGGCCCGCATCAGGCCTGCCCGGCGCAGCACCTCGTCGTCGGTCACGTCGCCGATCAGCGCGGGATACGGAATCTCGGCCACCCGCTCGGGATCCACGTCGACCACGACGACGTCGGCGCCCTGGCCGGACAGGTAGCTGCCGACCGCGCGGCCCACCCTGCCCCAGCCGCAGACGATCGTGTGCCCGGTCATCCGGGCGATGTTGCGCTGCATCCGTCGCCTTTCGAAGTGGCGGCGCAGGTGGCCCTCCACCAGCGTTTCGAGCACCACGCTGAACGCGTACAGCGCCACGCCGACCCCGGCCAGGATCAGCACGATCGTGAAGATCTTCCCCGCCATGTCCAGCGGGTGCAGGACGCGGAAGCCGACCGTGGTGATCGTGGTGACCGTCTGGTACACCGCGTCGAGTACGCCAAATCCGAGCACGACGTAGCCGATGGTACCGGCGGCGATGACGCCGAGCACCATTCCGAGCGCCAGCTGGATCCGCCGGACGTTGCTCACCAGCCAATTCTCGCCGCCCCGCCCCAGCGGCGCGCTAGCGGCTCCCCGCCGACCCCGACCCTATGGACCCTTGGTGGGCCTATAACGCCACCAGGGGTCCATAGGGTGGTCGCTAGCGGCCTCCTACGCGGCGCTCGAGCCAGGCGACCGCGCCGGGGCCGAGCTCGGCCTTGGCTGCGACGATCGGTGCCAGCGTCGGCGGCACACGCTCGAGGCTGCCGGCCAGCGCTGGAGGCGAACATGATCAGGTCGGGGAAGGGCGCTCCGAGCCTGGCGTGCGGCCAGTCCACGAACAGGACCCGGTCGTTAGCCAGGAGGATGTTGTGCGGGTACGCGTCGACGTGCACGAGCTAGTCTCCCCGCGCGGCAGGTGGCTATCCTGCCGCAGCAAGTCGACCGAGGGCAGTCCGGGCGCCCGACCCGCGTGATCAACGGAATTCCCGTCGTGCGCGTGGTTGTCGTGCCATCGGCGGGATCAGGTTCGCCGCGCCGGCGAGCTGGCGGCTGGAACAGTCCAGCACCTGGGGCAGCTGCGCGGGCGCCGTCTCGATGGACCCCAGGACCGTCACACTGAGTACGGCAGTGAGGGGCCTCGGGCTGGGTTGTCCTCTCATGCCCGACGTAGTCCCGTTGATGACCGTGCGCCAAGGGGTCATCGGAGGCGCCGGACGCGTCGCCGGACGGGACGCCTCTCCATACGACGGCTGCCGGAGGCTGCACGGCCTGCGGCGTGCTACTCGAACAACAACGCTGAACCCTTGTTGTTGCCCGGAACGCGCCACGATGGCTCCTGGTGGACCCGGGTCCAGACCAGCGGCGACCGGCACGCGCACAAGGTCGTCGGCGTCCAGGCCAGTCACTCGCGCCGATCGAGCCGCCCGACGCTGACACCGACGTACCGCGGCGGGTGCTCGGCAAGGACGGCCAGGTCCGGCCGCTCTCACCGCCACGAGCCTGAGACCGGGCAGCGCCACTACCTCCGGTTAGCAACTTTGACCAATGGTCCCTTTTTTGCCACTGGCCCCGGGGCGTGCGGACTGTCACAATCGAGGCTCAAGTGGTGATGCGTGCCTGGTCGCTGCTGTTGCCGCGATACCAGCGGCTCGGCTGTCCCGGTGAATGGGACCGTCCAGCCTGCAGGCCTTCGTAGGAGGAAGGTGGGAGTCCGGTGCGCGTGCCCAAGCTCGTCGTACGTCCGGTCATGCTCCTGGTGCCGGTGCTGCTGGCAGGGGCGGTGGCAGAGACCGCGCCCGCGGTGCCGGCTTCAGCCGCTCGGACCAGGTCCCGGGACACGTTGGCATCGGTTCCCATTCCCGGCCAGTTCAACGCCGTGATGGCAACCTCTCCTGGCAACGCCTGGGCCGTCGGCTACAGCCCTGGCGAGACCCTGATCGAGCGCTGGAACGGCACGGCATGGAAGTTTGTGCCGAGCCTGGGACTTGGCGCAAGCGGCGATCTCTACGGCGTGGCCGCGACCTCCGCGAGCAACGCATGGGCGGTCGGCTACCTTCCCGGCCAGACCGGCACAGGGAGCCTGATCGCGCACTGGAACGGCAAGACCTGGAAGCGGGTGGCCAGCCCGAATCCCGGACCCAACGGCAGCATCCTCCAAGGCGTGGCGGCCACCTCCGCCAGTAACGCCTGGGCGGTCGGCGAAACTGGCGGCGAGAAGACCGTGATCCTGCGCTGGAACGGCACAGGGTGGAAGCGAGTGCCGAGCCCGAGCCCCGGCCCCGAAGGCAGCTTCCTCTACGGCGTGTCCGCCATCTCGGCCCGTAGCGCCTGGGCGGTCGGCTACGCCGACAACGGGGGAATATCCACGACCTTGGTGCTGCATTGGAACGGCACCGCGTGGAAGCAAGTGCCCAGCCCGAGCCCGCCCGTGGGCTCCATCCTCTACGGCGTGACCGCCACCTCCGCCACAAACGCCTGGGCGGTCGGCTACACCGCGGTGTACTCCGAAGGCTGGAAGACGCTGATCCTGCACTGGAACGGCACGACGTGGAAGCACGTGCCCAGCCCCAATCCCGTCACGGTCAGCAGCAGCACGCTCACCTGGAACATCCTCCAAAGCGTGGCCGCTACCTCCGGGCCCAATGCCTGGGCAGTCGGTTACAGCGAGGAAGCCCTCAAAGGCTCCAAAACGATGATCCTGCACTGGAACGGCACCTCGTGGAAGCAGGTGGCCAGCCCGAATCCCTTCTGCGCAACATGTGACAGCCTCTACGGCGTGACCGCCACCTCCGCAAGCAACGCCTGGGCCGTCGGCACCCTCAACGTCGGCGGCGAGGTCGTGATTCTGCGCTGGAACGGCACCACCTGGAAGAACTTCCCGTCGGCCCCCTCGCCGGGGTGACCTTTACAAGAGGTTGGCACACTCTGCCGCTTTCGACCTGGCGACATCAAGGGTTCAGCGTTGTTCCAGCTGTCCGTCGGCGACCCGCGGCAATGTTGCCCGTCGGCCAGTGCGGCGGGCGGACCAGTGGCGGCGGGAGCTTGGTGTGTGCGTCGCCGCTCGCCGAGTCGAGCTGGGGCTGGCTGACGAACAGGCTGGCGGCGAGGCCGGTGCCCGCCAGGCGGGCACCCCGCAGGTCAGCGCTGGTCAGGTCCGCGTAGCTGAGGTCAGCATTCCGCAGGTCAGCGCCGATCAGGAGCGCGCCGCGCAGGCTCGCGCCGCGCAGGTCGGCGCGGCGGAGGTCCTTCCCGGCCAGGTCGGCGCCGCGCAGGTCCGGACCCGGGCCCCCGGCCCGTTGGCGCACGTGTTCGCTGGCGCGTAGCAGCAGGGCATTGACCTCGCGCCGGTGTGCATCGACGTCGAGCGCGACCAGCTCGTCGGGACCAGAGTGCGTCAGGAGCTCCGTTGCCGAAAATGCTCGATCGAGCTCACCGGGCAGCGGCTCCGCTGGGTTCAGCGCCAGCGCCTCGTTGACGTACCAGAGCAACTCGTGCAGCTGCCGCATGACCGCGAAGGCCGCGAACATCGGCGCCGCGAGTCCCGGCTCGCTCCGCCAGTCCCGGCCGCCGAACGTGCCGCGAACGACCTTCTGGCCGGCGCCGAAGCAGTCGAACGCGGCGCAGCCGCCGAAACCGCTCGGCCGGAGCCGGTCATGGATGGAGCAGCGGAAGTCCGCGCGCAGGTTCGGGCACGGCTGGCCGGCGGCCTTGTCGATCGCGAAGTCCGCCGAGGCCGAGAACGCGGTCGCGACGCAGCACAGCGCGGCGCAGCGTTCGCAGTCCGCGCGCAGTTCGAGGCGGCGCCGGCTGGCGGCCGGTGCTGCCGTGTCGCGATCCTGCGGCGCGCTTGGACGGTCGTTCATGTGCTTCAACGTAGTGCTCCGCGGCCGGTGCCCGGTCGACCGAGGTAACTGCCGCAGCGGGCCGATCTGATTTAGCGTCGGTCTTCGGGCATGACGGCAGCACCGTCGGGCAGAACGCGTTCCTGCGGATCGATCCGGACAGCGGGCTCGTCGTCTGCCTGCTGACCAACGCGTCCTGGGGCGAGCCGCTCTACCAGCGGCTGGTCGGCGAGGTGCTCGGCGAGTACGCCGGGGTCACGCTGCCCGCCAGCCCCGAGCCGGTCGCCGCGACCGCCGGTGCCGAACTGGCCCGCCGTGCCGGCCGGTACGAGCGGACGTCGCGCCGGTTCGATGTGTCGGTCCGCGACGGACGGCTGCACGCGGTCGTGACGCCGACCGGCCAGCTTGCCGCCGTGCGGGACGCCGAGCCCGAGGAGCTCGACCTGCACCCGGCGGATCCGTCCGGCGACAGCTTCGTCTGCCGGTCATTCGACGACGAGCCGTGGACGGCGGTCAGCTTCGGCCGGCTGAGCGATCAGACGCCGCACCTGTACATGGGCGGCCGGATCACGCTCCGGATCACGCTCCGGGCCGGACGCCGGTGAACAGGTTGTCTGGTCTTTGCCCGGGCATCGCAGGCCCGCCAACGTCGGCTGACGGGTCGAAGCCGGTTTCGGCCAGCAGGCGCAGCCATACCTCGCGGCTGAACGCGCCGAGCCGATGCGTCTCGCGGATGACCTCGACGGTGCCATCCGCGCCGCGCAGCGTGAACTCGTACTCGGCCTGAACCCAGTCGTCGGCCGGGTCCGGATCCCACGTCACCTCCCTGAAGGTCGCCTGGCGGCCGGCCGCGTCCGTGCCGCCGCCTCCGCCGCCGGTGAGGTCGCCGAAGGTGTCCTTCACGTAGTCGGGCACGAAGACCGCGACTCCGCCCGGCCGGCAGTGGGCGAAAGCCGTCTCGACGACCTGCCGGAGATCGTCCTGCGTGGTGATGTAGTCGACCGCGTCGTGGACCAGGACCGCGTCGAAGGTCCGCTTCAGCCGCAGCGTCCGCATGTCACCCTGAAGGTGACGGCACTGCGGGTTGAGCCGCCGCGAGACCGCCAGCATGTCACCGGAGATGTCGGCGAGCGTGAGGGCGAACCTGTCCTTCAGGTGCACGGCGACGTGGCCGCCGCCGCTGCCGAGATCGAGCACCTCGTGGACGGGGACGGTCGCGGCCGAGCTCAGGACCTCCGTGAGGTAGGCGGCCTCCTGCGTGTACTCGTCCGGCGGCGAGATCAGCGGCCACCAGCCGGCCAGGTCCCGGTAGAGCCGGTACTCATCATCCGCGGGCGCCATGCCTGCCATCCTCGCGCACGGCGATGCGGCCGGCCCGCCGGCCGCTACCGGACGGCGCGCCGTCCCGGCCTGGTGAACCGCCAGCCGCTCGCGACGCACTTCCGCTGGATCTCGGCCAGGCTGACGAAGCTCAGCGGGAGCACCGTGCGCGACCCGGCAATCGTGAGCGCCGACCTGCGGTACCGCCCGCCGCCGGCGCCGGTGAAGACGACGACGGCGATTCTGCCGCCGCCGCTGGCCGCCCCGGTGAGGCCGCGCACCATGGCCAGCACGAAGACGGCGATCAGGGCGCCGAATAGGCCGTCTCGCTGCAGCTTGCTCGGGCGAACGATGGTCATGATCACGCGGACCGTCAGCAACCGCTGCACGAGCAACAGGCTGCGTGCCCAGCCGCCGGCCGTCGCGTCCGGGAATCCAGGGACAACCGCGCGATGGCGCGGCTGACCGCGACCGGGCGCGGTGATCGCCCGGCACGTGGCTACCTGGTTCGCCGCTCGCGGCCTGCGCGGGGTCAGCGGTGCGACGCCCGCCCCGGACGAGCTGCCCGCGCTGCTGCGCTACGAGGCGCGCCTCGGCTCGCGCGCTTCGCGGGTGCGGCGGAAGCTGACGCGCCAGAAAAGCGTTAGGCAACGGTGGCCCTGCCGAGCATCCTTGATCTGGGTCCTGTCCTGCTGCCCTGGAGACTGCCGCCTTGCCATCGACGCTCGCCGAGATTCGGTCTCGCCTGCCCGAGCTGATGCTGGCTGACCAGCACCGGCTGGGCCACCGGATCGACCGGGCCGTCGCGCTGCGCGACAGCCAGCGACGCGAGCGGACGCTTGGCCAGATCCACGCGGACATCGAGGCCGCAGCGGCCAGAGTCCAGGCCCGCAGGTTGGCCGTGCCGGTCATCACCTACCCGGCCGAGCTGCCGGTCAGCCAGCGCAAGGACGAGATCGCCAAGGCGATCCGCGATCACCAGGTCGTGATCGTGGCGGGGGAGACCGGCTCGGGTAAGACGACCCAGATCCCGAAGATCTGCCTGGAGCTAGGCCGGGGCGTGACCGGCCAGATCGGCCACACCCAGCCGCGCAGGCTCGCTGCCAGGACCGTCGCCGAGCGGATCGCCGAGGAGCTGGGGACTCAGCCGAGCCCTGCGGGGGGTTCCGGGGGGTCGTCCCCCCGGGACAGCACAGTCGGCTACAAGGTCCGCTTCACCGACACGTCCAGCGACGGCACGCTGATCAAGGTGATGACCGACGGGATCCTGCTGACGGAACTGCAGCATGACCGGCGGCTGCTGCGCTATGACACGCTCATCATCGACGAGGCGCACGAGCGCAGCCTGAACATCGACTTCATCCTCGGATATGTCCGGCGGCTGCTGCCGAGCCGCCCCGATCTCAAGGTGATCATCACCTCGGCGACCATCGACCCCGAGCGCTTCAGCCAGCATTTTGGCGGAGCCGAATCAGGCAAGCACCGTGGCGGAGCCGAATCAGGCAAGCGCCGTGGCGGAGCCGAATCAGGCGAGCGCCTCTCGCCTGGAGGTGCCGCCGCGCCGATCATCGAGGTCTCGGGGCGCACCTACCCCGTGCAGGTGCGTTACCGCCCGCTTGACCCTGACTCCGGTGACGGCGAGGACCGTGACCCGGGCGTCCGCGACGAGCCGCGCGATCAGGTGCAGGGCATCCTCGACGCCGTTGACGAACTGCGGGCTGGCGGCCCAGGCGACATCCTGGTCTTCCTCAGCGGCGAACGGGAGATCCGCGATACCGCCGACGCGCTCTCCAGCGGTCCGTACGCCGATCTCGAGGTGGTCCCCCTCTACGCCAGGCTGTCAGCGGCCGAGCAGCACAAGGTTTTTGCCGGCGGCGGAAGAAGCCAGCACGGCCAGCCGCACCGCGGCCGCCGGGTCGTCCTCGCCACCAACGTCGCCGAGACCTCGCTGACCGTCCCGGGCATCAAGTACGTGATCGACCCCGGCACGGCGCGGATCTCCCGGTACAGCAACAGGACCAAGGTGCAGCGCCTGCCGATCGAGCCGATCTCGCAGGCGTCGGCGAACCAGCGCAAGGGGCGCTGCGGCCGCACCTCGGACGGCATCTGCATCAGGCTGTACAGCGAGGAGGACTTCGAGTCCCGGCCGGAATTCACCGACCCGGAGATCCTGCGCACCAACCTGGCCTCGGTCATCTTGCAGATGGCGGCGCTCGACCTCGGCGAGGTGGCCGGTTTTCCCTTCATCGACCCGCCCGATACCCGCCAGGTGACGGACGGCGTGCGCCTGCTGGAAGAACTCGGGGCGGTGCCGCCGGGCGGCAACGGAGCCACGCGGCTCACCGACATCGGCCGGAAGCTGGCCAGGCTCCCGGTGGATCCGCGGCTCGGCCGGATGATCATCGAGGCGGGCCGCAACGGCTGCGCGCGCGAGGTCCTGATCATCGCCGCCGCCCTGTCGATCCAGGATCCGAAGGAGCGGCCAGCGGATTCCAGGGACGCCGCCGACGCCCAGCACGCGCGGTTCGCCGAGCCGGGCTCGGACTTCCTGTCCCTGCTCAGCTTGTGGGACTACCTGCGCGAGCGGCAGCGCGAGCTGTCCGGGTCGGCGTTTCGCCGGATGTGCCGCCGCGAGTACCTGCACTACCTGCGGGTTCGTGAGTGGCAGGACGTATACGGCCAGCTCAGGCAGGCGGCCAGGGAGCTCGGCATCGCGGTCGGCCCCGACCGGCCGGCGCAGGCAGCCCAGCCCGCGGCTCGGCCCGCGGCCGAGTCCGGGCCATCAGCGCATGTCGCGCAGCTCGCGGCCAGGCCGGGCGCCGAGGCCGAGGCGCGGATTCCGGCCCAGGTCGCAGACGACGTTCACCGATCGCTGCTGGCCGGCCTGCTCTCGCACATCGGCATGCAGGACGTTTCGATGACCAGTCAGAAGCGGCGCGGGCCCGCCGAGTTCACCGGCGCGCGCGGATCCCGTTTCGCCATCTTCCCTGATTCGGTGCTGGCGAGGAAGCCGCCGCAATGGGTCATCGCCGCTGAGCTTGTCGAGACGTCCCGGCTCTGGGCGCGCGTGGTGGCGCGGATCGAGCCGGAGTGGGCCGAGCCGCTGGCCGGGCATCTGGCCAGGCGCGAGTACAGCGAGCCGCACTGGGACGTCAGGCGCGGTGCGGCGATGGCGTTCGAGCGGGTGAGCCTGTACGGCCTGCCGCTGGTCGCGGCGCGGCGGGTCACGATGAGCCGGATCGACCCGGTGCTGGCCCGCGAGCTGTTCGTCCGGCACGCACTGGTCGAGGGCGAGTGGCAGACGCACCATAAGTTCTTCCACGGCAACCGCGAGCTGCTGGCTGAGGCGGCGGATCTGGAACGAAGGGCGCGCCGGCGCGGCATCGTCGTCGACGACGCCGCGTTGTTCGGCTTCTATGACCGGCGTATCCCCGCGGATGTGACCTCGGCGCGGCACTTCGACGCCTGGTGGAAGCAGGTCAGGCAGTCCGAGCCTGACCTGCTGACGCTGACGCCCGCCGACCTGGTCGGCCCGGCGGCGGACGAGGTCAGCCCGGCTGACTATCCGAGCACGTGGGGCGGGCTGCCGCTGTCGTACGAGTTCGCTCCGGGCGAGCCCGACGACGGCGTCGCCGCGGACATCCCGCTGGCTGCGCTGAACCAGGTCAGCTCGGACGAGCTCTCCTGGCAGGTGCCAGGCCTGCGGGAAGAGCTGGTCACCGAGCTGATCAGGACGCTGCCGAAGCAGTTGCGGACGCGCTTCGTGCCGGCCCCCGACGTGGCCCGCACCGTCCTGGCACGGCTGGATCCGTCGCGCAGTACCGGCCCGGGGGGACGCCCCCCGCAACCCCCCCCGACCGGGCTGCTCGACGCGCTGAGCGCCGAGCTCGGGCGGCTCGGCGGTGTCACCGTCCCGCGAGACGCCTGGGATCTGTCGAAGCTGCCCGCGCACTTGCGCCTGACGTTCCGGGTGGTCGATGACGGCCGGGTGCTCGCCAGCGGCAAGGACCTGGACGAGCTGCGGGCGGAGCTGCGGCCGCGGCTGCAAGCGCGCCTCGCTGACGCGGCCGGCGACCTGACCAGGACCGGGCTGACGTCCTGGGATTTCGATTCGCTGCCGCGGGTGTTCACCCACGGACAGGTCAGGGCCTATCCGGCATTGACCGATACCGGGGCAGCCGTCGACATCGCTCTCTTCGAGACGCAGGGCCAGGCCGACGAGGCGATGCGGACTGGCAACCGGCGGCTGCTGCTGCTTGAGGTGCCGTCGGGGGCGCGGGCGGTTGCCAGCCGGCTGCCGGTCAACACGAAGCTGGCGATGAGCCGCCACCCGTATGCCAGCGCCGCGGCCCTGCTCGACGACTGCGCCGCCTGCGCGGCCGACGAGATTATCGTCAGGGCCGACGGCCCTGCGTGGGACCGGGAGGCGTTCGCCGCGCTGCTCGAGTCGGCCAGGTCGTCGCTGCGGGCCGGGACCGCTGACGTGGTCAGCGCGGTGGCCAGGGTCCTCACTGAGGCGCACACCGTGGAGTCGAAGCTGGAGGGGGCCAGGAGCCCGGTCTTCGCTCCCGCCGTCGCCGACATGCGGGCCCAGTTCGCGGCGCTGATCTACTCGGGCTTCGTCGCGCAGACCGGTGCCCGGCGCCTCCCTGACCTGGTCCGCTATCTGCGCGGAATCGCCCACCGGCTGGACAAGGCCCCGGCCGACATCGGCCGGGACGGCGACCGGATGGACGTCGTCCACCGGGTGACCGACGACTACGAGCGGGTCCTGGCCGACCTCGGCCCGGCCTCGCGTGGCGGTGATGACGTCGCCGCGGTGCGCTGGATGATCGAGGAACTCAGGGTCAGCCTCTTCGCCCAGCCGATCGGGGCTGCCATTCCCGTCTCCGAGCAGCGCATCCTCGCGGCGCTCGACCGCCTCTAGGCGGGCGGCTTAGCTGCCCGCCGGGTACGACGGTGGCGCGTCCTGCGGTGCGCTGCCCCAGGACGTCGGCGTGCCGCTCAGCGTCCAGTCCAGCGTGGCGCCAGGGGCCAGCGAGGAGAACGGCACGTACAGGCTGGTATCCGCCGTCCCATTGATGGTCAGCCCGCTGGCGTAGAACCGGCTAACGGAGGCTCCCGGAGCGCTGATCGTGATCCTGTTGCCGGATGGCAGCTGGATGACGGCCTTGGGGAAGCCGGGGCTGGCGAGGACGAGGCCGTCGCTGCCCGGATTCTCCGGGTAGAAGCCGAGCATCTCCCAGATGAACTGCGAGCTCTCGGCGCCGAGGTCGTCGTTGCCGCGCAGCCCGTCGGGACCTGGCAGGTAGACCTGGTTCCTGATCGTGGCGACCGCCTGCTGCGTGCCGGCCGGATCGCCGGCGTAGTCGAGTGCGTACTGCTCGCCGTCGCCGAACTCGTTGGTGACCAGTGCGTAGCTGCCGCCAGCGGCCGGGTGGGACAGGTACTGCCTGAGCGCGGGGGCGACCTTGCCCGGACCGCCGAGCTTGGCGAACAGGTCGGCGTAGTCGTTCGGCACGTCCCACAGGTACTCGGCCGCGTCGCCCTCGGTGTAGTACCTCGACGTGATCGGCGTGATGCCGCCCAGGAACGTGCCGTTCTTCAGCCGCGGGACGAGCAGGCGGTTCGCCGGATCGAAGACGTTGGCCCAGTTGCCGGCCCGCTTCTGCAGCGTCGCCGCGTCGGCGGCATCGCCGAGCGCGGCGGCGAACCTGGACAGGGCGAAGTCGGCAGTGTCGTATTCCAGCAGGGCGGAGACCGGGTTCCGGAATCCGCAGCAGCCGTACGTGGCGTCGGCCGGCAGGTAGCCGTACTGCGATTCCAGTGCATGGCCCGGCCGGATCCGGTTGACCGTGCTGGCCTGACGGAGCATGCCGGCCAGGGCCGCTGCCGTGTCGAAGGACGTGGCCCCGAACGCGTAGTAGTCCGCGATGACGGCGTCGGCGGGGTCGCCGACCATGATGTAGTTGTCCAGGTTCAGGTAGCCCCACTGCGGCAGGATGCCGTTCTGCGCCTGGTAGCTGACCAGCGACTGGGCCATCTCACTCGCGGCGCCCGGGTCCAGCATGGCCTGCAGCTGGGCGAGCGAATGGTAGATGTCCCAGCCGGAGAACATGCCGTACTGGTTCCGCTGGCCCGCGGCGAGCGTGTGGACGGCACCGTCGGAGCCGCGGTACTGGCCGTTGACGTCGCTGACGATGTTCGGCTGGAGGAAGTCCTTGTAGAGCAGGCTGTAGAACTCCTGGGTCCGCGCGTAACTGCCGCCAGACACCTCGATCCGGTCGAGCAGGCTGTTCCACGAGTCCTGAGCGACCGCCCTCACGTGGGTGAAGTCCCAGCCAGGAGTCTCCTTCTCCCGGTTGAGCATGGCGTTCGCCGTGCTCACGTACGAGATGGCCACGTGGGCCTCGATCACCCTGCTGGCCTGGGTGGAGAAGATCAGGAACGCCGAGTTAGGGTCGCGCCGTCCCGGTTCGGTGATGATCCGGTGAGCCACGAAGGGCCGGCTGAAATACAGGTCGAAATAGACCGTGTAGAGCTGCGGACCGTATCTGCTCGTTTCGCTACAGAAATTGCCGGTCGTAGCGGAGCCGACAATCTCGTGGTTGCTGATGATCCGCGCGGACGAGGTGTAGTCGCCCCGCTGGCTGTCCCTGAGCTTGACCAGGAAGTCGGCTCTGCTACCGGGCGGGAAGGTGAACTGGCCGGTCGCCGTGTGGGCCGTCGCCGAGAACTGCGAGGTGATCGTGGCGGGGGCGTTGCTGCGCGCGGAGTAGTAGCCGGCCTGGGCGACCTCCCCGGAGTTGGTGAACGAGGTGGTCACGGCGGTCGGGTTGCCGTTGGGCAGCCGGCCGGTCATCGGCAGGATCGGGATGTCACCGGCCGCCCGGCAGCCCGGCCCGGACAGGTGAGTCAGGCTGTAGCCGTCCAGCTGCCGGTCGCCGTAGGTGTAGCCGCCGCCGTCGCTGCGATGCGGCAGGGTGTCCGGGCTCCACTGGACCATGCCGAAAGGCATGTCGGCGCCGGGGAACGTGTTCCCGCCGCTGCTGGACCAGGTGCGCGTGTCGACTAGCCCGGCGAGGAACCGCACGGGCTGCGCGACGGCGGAGAAGTTCCTCGCGCCGCGCGGCAGCTGGGCGCGGGGCACCGGTGGCGGGCAGTCGACCAGCTGGCCGCTGGCGTTCTTGGAGCAGGTCGACGGCGTCGCCGGGGCGAGGGGCGTCCCGGCGACGCCGGACGCTGCGTACGCAGGGAGCGACGCGGCGCAGATGCTCATCAGGGCGGCAGCCGTTATCAGACGCCCAAGCGGACGCCTGTGGCGCGGCTTGCGCAATGTCATCAGCTCCCTGGCCGGTCCGATTTCTCATCTGCGTGGTGCGCGGCTGGCCATGCCGTCCGAGGAATGCGCGCTTGGCCATCAGGCCAGCTCCCGAGCCAAAAGTATTACCCGCCATTGGAGTGCGGGCGAGGTGAATCGCGGCATTGCCGGAACTTGGGGCCTGGCCCGGCGCCCGACGGCTGGGGCGCTCCCTCGCTCGGCGGGCATGCCGCATTGCTCGGCGGGCACGCCGACTTGCTCGGCTGGCACGCCGACTCGCCGTGCTGACCACGGTGGTTCGGTTCAAATAGCGCTGGAAAGCCCGTGATCATGAAAAAATGATGACCTATGGTGTCTCTGAGGCGGGCGGACGATCATGATCGAGATCAAGCGGCTGCACCTGGCGCGGCTGCAGGTTGCGGGCGAAGTGTGGCCGGTGCACGGGTTCGTGGTCACCCACCCGGGCGGCGCACTGCTGGTGGATACCGGCGTCGGCGGTCCGGACGAGTGGCTGACCGACTGGCGGGTGGTCAACCGGTCGGTCGCCGACGCGCTCGCCGACGTCGACATGACCCCAGCCGACATCGACCTGGTGATCAACACTCACCTGCATTTCGATCACTGCGGCCAGAACTCCGTCTTCTCCCATGCCGCGTGCCACGTCCAGCGGGCCGAGGTCGAGCGGGCCAGGGTCGAGTCGCCGGAACTCTACGACTGGTTCGACTTCATGAACGCGCGGTTCGAGCTGCTCGACGGGGACACCGAGATCGTGCCGGGCGTCTCGGTGATCGCTACGCCTGGACACACGTCGGGACATCAGTCCGTGCTGGTCGCCACGGCGGACGGCGGCCCTGACGTGCTGATCGGCGACGCGGCTTACACGTCCGTGCAGTACGGCGGTCCCGCGGACGCGAGACTGCCGGACGGGCAGGCCAGCGATCGGGTCGCCTGGGGCGAGTCACTGCAGCGGATCAAGGCGGCAGAGCCCGCGCGGGTGCATTTCTGCCACGACACCGCCGTGATCCACGGCTGAACCGCCGTGGATCACGGCTGAGCTGACCGGGAGAGCGCGCGGATGCGGAGCAGGCAGTACGAGGCTGACGTGCTGGCCGCCGGGCCCAGGCGTCGCGAGCGTCCGGACTACCCGCGGGTGCCAGCCGAGTACGGGCTGGTCGTGGAGGACGCGGCCGGGGAGTTCTGCGGGGCCGTCGTGGGCTGGGAGAAGGACGCCGTCACGCTGGAGGACAGGTACGGCAGGCGGCGGGCGTTCCCGTTCGGGGCCGGGTCGTTCCTGCTGGAAGGCAAGCCCGTCACGCTGGTCAGGCCGGCTCCGCCCGGGACGGCCGCGCTGCCGGCGGCTCCGCCCGGGGCGGGTGCGCCGGGGGCGACTGCGCTCGGGGCGGCCGGGTCCGTCCGGGTGACCGCCTCCGGGTCCGTCGCCGCCCCGCGGAGCCGGGCGAAGGTCGCCCGTGCGAGCAGGATCTACGTCGAGGGTCGGCATGACGCCGAGCTGGTAGAGAAGATCTGGGGCGACGACCTGCGCGACGTCGGTGTCGTCGTCGAGTACCTGGGCGGCATCGACGACCTGCCGGTGATCGTGGCCGATTTCAGCCCCCAGCCGCAGCGCAGGCTCGGGGTTCTCGTCGACCACCTGGTGGACGGTTCCAAGGAAAGCAAGATCGCGGCGAAGGTCACCTCGCCGCACGTGCTGATCGTCGGACATCCCTACATTGACGTCTGGGCGGCGGTAAAGCCCGTGGTGCTGGGGTTCGCGCGCTGGCCGGATGTCCCGCGCGGGACGCCGTGGAAGGAAGGCGTGCTCCGGGCCATCGGGTGGCCAGAAGACACAGCCGCGGGATGGCAGCGGATCCTGCGCTCGGTGACCAGCTTCGCCGATCTGGAGCCGGCGTTCCTCGGCCGGGTCGAGGAGCTGATCGACTTCGTCACCGAGCCGGGCAGCCAGTAGGGAAAACCGGTAGCAGAACCCGGGGTAAGTCACGCGGCGCACGATGACCAATGATGGGGGTGTGACCCTCCTTCACGAGGTGGCCGAGCGGAAGCTGCCAGTTGGCAGGCTCGAGCCGGTCATCGGCCATGAGCGTTACGAGCGGCTGATGACGGTCGCGACGCGGGTGCGGAAGCGGCTCGCCGACCGCACCATCTGGAATGTCAGCTCCGTCGCGGTCGGCGGCGGAGTCGCCGAGATGCTGCAGGTCATCGTCGGATATGTCGCCGGAGCCGACATCGCGATCCGCTGGACCATCATCGGCGGCGACCCGGAGTTCTTCGGCATCACCAAGAGGCTGCACAACCAGATCCACGGGGCTGACGGGCAGGCAGAGCCGGTCGGCAGCGCCGACGCCCGCTACTACGAGCAGGTGCTCGCCGCCAACGCGGACGAACTGCTGACCCAGGTCCGCCCGGGCGACATCGCGATCCTGCATGATCCGCAGACGGCGGGCCTGACCGCGGCCCTGGCCCGGGCCGGCGTTAAGGTGCTGTGGCGCTGTCACATCGGCATCGACCACCAGAACGACATCTCGAGGGCAGCCTGGGACTTCCTGCGTCCCTACCTGTCGGCCGCGCACGGCTACGTCTTTACCAGGCGGCAGTTCGCGCCGCTGTGGGTACCGCGGGTGCGAACGTGGATCATCCCGCCGTCGATCGACCCGTTCTCGGCCAAGAATGCCGAGCTCGATCCGGAGAGCGTGCGGGCGATCCTGACCACCATCGGGATCTACGACGGTGACGGATCGGCGGGACCGGGCTCCTTCCTGCGCGGTGACGGCACCCGAGGTGAGGTCAGCCGCGCCGGGCTGGTGATGGGCGCCGGCAGGCCCGGGCCGGACGACCCGGTCGTGGTGCAGGTCTCGCGGTGGGACCGGCTCAAGGACATGGCCGGCGTGATGAGCGGCTTCGCCAGTCATGTGCTGCCCGACGGGAATGCCTACCTCCTGCTGGTCGGCCCGTCCATGAGCGGCGTGGCCGACGATCCGGAAGGCGCCGTCGTGTTCGCCGAATGCCTGGCGCAGTGGAACCAGCTGCCGCCGAAGGCCCGCGAGCGAGTGCTGCTCGTCACGCTGCCGCTCGACGACGTCGAGGAGAACGCGGCGATGGTGAACGCCATTCAGCGGCGCGCCGCCGTGATCGTGCAGAAGAGCCTCGCCGAGGGCTTCGGGCTGACCGTCGCCGAGGGCATGTGGAAGGGCCGTCCGGTGGTCGGCTCCGCCGTGGGCGGGATCGTGGATCAGATCGTCGAGGGCACCGGCATCCTGCTCCAGGACCCGGCCGATCTGGCCACGTTCGGCTCGGAGGTCAGATGGCTGCTCGACCACCGCCAGGAGGCCGAGCGGATGGGGGCAGCGGGCAAGGTCTACACCAGGGAGCACTTCGTCGGCGACGTCCACCTGCTGCGGTTCGCCGAGCTCGTCGAAGCGACCGCCGGCTAGCTGACGCTAGCCTGGGGCGGGCGGGCCGCCGTCTCCAGCCGGCCGCCGTCGGCAGTCGGCTGCCCTGAGATACCAGGCTGGGCGCTAACCCGGCTGCCCCGTGCACGACCGGCCCATTGAACCCGGCAAAACGAAGATTCTCCCTTGCTGCTGGTGTTGAGACTCACCTATCATCACTTGGTGTCATGATCACGACTGATCTGGGCCTTTCGGCGGCCCGGAGATCACGGGCTGGGCGCCTGCTCCGGCTGGCTGAAGCGCTCCATCATGATCGACTGACCGCGGAAGTTGGGGTTCCTGCGGACCCGGCGCTCGATGCTCGACGCTGACAGCGTGTAGCCGAGGAAGAGCAGCAGCGAGAGGGCCTGGATCAGGACCCCGACCCATACCGTGCTGAAGATCGTGAGCGTGTAGTCGTTCAGCGCGTGCAAGACGGCCGGGATGCTGATGCCGAGCAGCAGCAGCGGGATACGGCGCTTGCGGTAGTTGACGGCCATGCCGACAAAGAAGCCGGAGACTCCGGCCCAGACCGCGTGCTGGAAGCCGTCGACGAACACGCGGAACGCGAATGACAGCGCGCCGACGTCAGCCTGGCTGATCGCGTGCGCGCCGTGGATCTGGACGAGCGCGGCTGGGGTGTAGATGGACTGCTCAATGATGCCGAAGGTCAGGCCAGCCACGGTGCCCATCAGGAACCACGTACGAGGGTCGAGCTTCTGCTTTCTGATCTTGAGCACAAGGATCGCGGCGATCAGGACAGGCAGTGCCTTCGTAACTTCCTCGTTGTAGCCCACGACCAGCGACCCGAGGATGTTGTGCGTATTGGCGTAGTTGTCGTTGATGTAGATCGTGACGACATGCAGCCAGATGACGGTCCAGATAATGATGCCGATGGCGACAACGACTTCGAGCTTCCCGATCACCGGCGGCCGGATCAGGTACCAGAACGTCAGCAGCCACAGGGGCGCGACGTACAGGCTGTACGCCCAGCCCGGTGAGCTGAGCGACGTGGAGGTGGAGAACAGCTGGAGGAAGATCAGCGGGAGCAGCGCGTACGGGATGATCAGCAGCCGGATTCCCTGCCGCCAGCCGCGGTCGTGCAGCCAGCTCTTGATCGGAATCAGGATCTCGAAGAACGAGCCCATGTCGAGCTGCGACAGCGGTATGCCGCCCTGCCCTGGCATGGCCGGCCCGCCCTGGAGGCCGCCGCCCTGGATGCCGCCGCCGCCCTGGAAACCGGGATACCCCGGCATGCCGGGCGGCGTGGCCCCGCCCTGGCCGGCGTATCCCTGGCCGGCGTATCCCTGGCCGGGATAGCCCTGTGCTGGTACGCCGCCCGGGAAGTTCTGCTGGCCGCCCGGGAAGTTCTGCTGGGCGCCGGCGAAATCTGCCTGCTGTCCTGCGCCGCCCGGATAGCCGGCCGGCGCGGGCGCGACCGCGCCAGGACCGGCGAAGGCGGCCGCTCCGGCCGCGGCTCCGGCGGCGGCGAACCCTGGCGCCTGACCGCCGTAGCCGGGGGACTGCCCGGCCACGTTGGTCTGGCCGGCTCCGGCCGCGAGCTCGGTCTTCATCGGGCCAGATCCCTGCGCGGGCGCTGACTCCAGGCGCAGCGCCGGGCCCTGCGGTGCGGCCAGGCACACGTCGACCTGCTGTCCTACCGCGAACTGCGCGACCGGCTGGCCGGCCAGGAAGGTCGGCGCCTGGCCGGAGTTCTGCCACACCCAGCCGGCGGCCTCCCAGGAGAGCTGGGCGTGCCGCCGGGAGACGGTCGGGTCGTTGACCACGATGTCGTTCTCTGAGCTGCGCCCGATCCGGACTACGGTGCCTGGGGCGAATGTATAGTTTCGGCCATCAAAGGTGACCTGTAGTGCGCTCATCCGCGGTGCCCTTTCCGGGTCATCTAGCTCACGATCTTCCCATGTGCGGACCCGAAGTCAATCGTCATCGGGCGGATGCCAAGCCGGCGCTGCGGGTCGACGGACTTGGCTGACTCCCCGACGGGTGTCATCGTCCATGCCCTCGTGCTCACGTTGCGCAGCACGAGTTCGCCCGGGCGGCCCGGGTGGCTCTCTACGATCCCGACGGCCGTGTCATGGTCGCGGCTCCGGCTCAGGTGATGCGGCGTGATCGTGGCGCCCTGGGACAGCACGATGGTGCCTCCCGGCAGCTCGAGCAGCTGCGGGCGGGGCGGAACCTGATTGCAGTTCCAGCACCGCAGTCCGGGGTCGTCCGGGTCGAAGAAGACCGATGCCTGGCAGGAGCAGACCGAGACGCAGTCGCTCAGCCGAGTCAGCGCACGCCGCCAGACGCCCTCGGCGACCCGGCCGAGCCCGGACGGGTCGCGCAGCCCTGAGGTGAACGCGCGCTCGAAGACGGCGCGGAAGAACCGGGGATACAGCCGCCACCACACGCTGACCGGGTCCCCGGGGCGCGGCGGGTTGGAGTGATCGTCCGGGTCGAAGATGAACACCGGCTCGGTGCCGAAATGCCGCAGCGCCAGGTCGGTCTCGGAGTGGTGCTCGGAGTCTGCCCACGAGTACGACTCGTCCGTCTTGACGCCTTCCAGCGGGTGGCCGTGCATGAACAGGTAGAACAGGAAGACCGCCAGCGAGTGCATGTCGGTGAGGCTGGACGGGGCCGCCTCCCGGCGCACGACCTCGGGCGCCATGAACCGCAGCGTTCCCCAGACGAAGACCTCGCCGCCGTCCAGCCCGACGTTGTCGTTGTCGATAATGGCAACCTCGGAATGGTCCGCGTCGACCCACAGGTTGCCGAAGCTGATGTCCCGGTAGCACAGGCCGGCCGAGTGCAGGGCCTCGAACGCGGTGACCAGCTGCCGCCCGATCGTGATCACGACCCGGAACGACGGCTGGTCGGACCGGGAGACGAGCTGGGCGAACGATGAGAACCGCGGGTCGAGCCGCGGCA
>DATKQH010000100.1:0-5076 GCA_035532775.1 Streptosporangiaceae bacterium | reverse complement strand
GGCGCCACTGCTGCGCCAAGTCTCCAGAACTCGCGTGCTTGCCACGTCCCGGGAGCGGCTCCGGCTCAGCCTGGAGCACGTGATGGCCGTCCGGCCGCTGGCCGTGCCGAGTGAGAGCGCCGTCGACGACCTCACCGCGCTGGCTCAGGTGCCATCGGTGGCGCTGCTTCTGGAGCGCGCCGCCGTGCGGCAGCCCGAGCTGCGGCTGAACGTGCACAACGCGGCCGCGATCGCTCGGATCTGCCGCCAGATGGAGGGCCTGCTGCTCGCGCTTGAGGTGGCCGCCGCGCGGCTGCGCGATGTCGAGCCGCAGGACCTGGCGCTCCGGCGGGGCTGGTCGAGAAGAATCTCGTGCGGTCGGCTCGGCGTGCCGACGGCAGCGAAGGCCTCACCATGCTCGACAGCCTCCGCGAGTTCGCTGTCGAGCAGCTTGACCGATCCGGCGAACGGCGGGAGCTCCGGCTGCGTCATCGCGATTACTACGCGGCGCTCGCCTCCGAGTTCGAGGCAAGGATGGCCACCGTCGACGAGGGAACCAGCGTCGAGTGGCTGGTAACCGAACACGTCAACATCGAAGCCGCGCTCGGTTGCGCGATCGAGACTGGCGACATCTCCACCGGCCTCCCCCTCGCCACGGCCGTCGGCTGGTTCTGGCATTGCCATGGTCGGCTGGTCGACCCGGGCAATGTCATCGAGGCCATGCTGGACGCGGCCGAGCGTGCCGGGGCGCACGGCACGATGCCATCGGCGGTTGCCGGAGCCTCGCTCGCCGCAGCTGTCGTCGCCCTCGACCGAAGCGACCTGATCCGCGCAGGAAGGCTGCTTCGCGCGGTGATCGCGCTGTCCGACCCGGACACGCACGCGCGCCGGCATGCCGCCGCCCAGGCATTCCTCGGGCACGTGGGATACGGGGAAGCCGAGTTCGCCGCCGATGCCCTGGCGGTGTTGGACGCCACCGCGACCGAGCGTGCGGTGATCGTCTCGCTCTCGGTCGGCGCGCAGCGCGGTTTCATCCTGGCAGCCGAGCACCCGGACCGGGTGACCGGGGCCATCTTCATCTGTCCGGCCGTGCCGTTCGCCTCGCCGCTGGAGGACCGCACGCGGTACCCGTGGGACGAGGTGCTGCCCACCGACGAGGGCTGGGCGAAAGACAACCTCTGCTACTGGCTGCGCGATTATCGCGGTTTCCTGGAGTTTTTCTTCTCCCAGATGTTCACCGAGCCGCACTCGACCAAGCCGATCGAAGACTGCATCGGCTGGGGCATGGAGACCACCACCGAGACGCTCATCGCGACGGAGATCGGTAACGGCCTAGTCCGAAGTTACGGCTGGTTTGGTAGCCGAGTGCGGCGCTGGCCTGCTGTTCTGCCGTGCGGGCGGGGGGTTGTTCTGGCTACTTCAAGGCGAGCGGGACGGGGGCGCCGATGAGGTCGAAGGCCTGGCGCTGTTCGCTGGTGGGCTCGGTGAGCATGGGGACGGTCGCGGGGCTGCCGGCGAACCGGACCTGGTTGCGGGTCAGGGTGCCCAGATGGGTGAGCAGGCCGCGGAAGCTGCGGTAGGGGCGGCCGGCCGGGTCGTGCTGGGCGGAGGCCTTGGCCTGGGCGGCTTCGGAGCGGCGGGCGGGTGCGACGGGGTTCGCGGGGGCGGGCGGGTCCTCGTCGGTGTAAGTCAGCGGTGCCCACGCGCGGCGCAGGTGCCAGACGAGGTAGGCGGCGAGCATGCAGATCAGCACGTGGCCTTTGACGCGCTTTTCGAGCCGGTGGAAGACGGGCCGCAGGTCGAGGTCGTCGGCTTTGATGTGGCGGAAGTCGCGCTCGACGTATTTGAGGTTCTTGTAGGCCGTGACCACGGCGGGGGCATCGAGCTGGGCGGCGGGGAGGGGCGTGCGGATGACGTAGAGCCCGTCGAGGGCGGCCTCCTCATCGATCTGGTCCTGCCTGCGGGTGACGGCCAGGCTGGTGTCGGTGATGGTGACGTCGAAGTGCTTGGCGGTCTTGTACGTGCTGATCACCTTGCCGACCGCGACGCCGATCTCGCCGGCTCCGGCGAGGCGGCCGGCCTGGACGCGGGCGATGACCGGGGCGAGCAGTTTCTCGGTGGCGGCGAGCAGTTCTTCGCGGGTGCGGGCGCGGTCGGCGGCCAGCACCGGGTTGCGGCAGGCGACCAGGCGCTCGCCGGGGAAGTCCGGGGAGGTGATCTCGGCGAGATCCTGCTCGTCGAACAGGGATAGCTGGAGGGGGCCGTCGTCGGCCATCAGCTTGCGGATCGCCGGGGCGCGCAGCGCGGTGATCCAGCCGTAGTCCCCGTCGAGTTCTTTCAGGGCGTCGATGCGGGCGGTGGTGATCATGCCCCGGTCCCCGGCCATGACCATCTTCTCCAGCCCGAACTTGTCCCGCACCACGCTGACGATCTCGGTGAACGCGGCCGGGTCGCCGGTGTTCCCGGGGAAGACCCGGACCGCGACCGGGCGGCCCTCGGGGTCGGTGAGCAGCCCGTACTCGATCTGCAGCTTGCCCTTCTTGCCGTCGCGGGAGTAGCCGCGGGCCGACAGCGGGCAGCACCGGCCCTCCATCCAGGAGGAGGACAGGTCGAACAGCGCCATCCTCGACGGGTTCGCCTCCGGGGCCAGGTGCCGGCGGGCCAGCCCCGCCTCGATCGCGTCCTGCCTGGCCTGCAGCCAGTCCATCGCCGCGTACACGTCGTCGGTGGACGCGGCGTCTGCGCCGAGGTCGGCGCCGAGCGTCGTGTCGGACCACCAGGCGAGCGTGGACAACTTGGAGGCCGGAGCGGCGACCCGGGAGATGACCAGCGCCAGCGCCAGGTCCCGCTCCCGGGACGCCGGGCCGAGCAGGGCGGGCAGCCCGAGCTTCGCCGCCATCGCGTGCACGGCGGCGACGTGGCCATGCGGCACTGACCGGGTGATGGTCACCGCGTCGCTGGCCGGGACCAGCGCGGTGCCCTGCAGCGCCGCCTCGATCGAGCCGACCACGCCTTCCGGCAGCCCGGACAGGTTCGCGAGCGTCTCGTGCCGCACCCGGCCGCCGTCCCGGTAGGTGCGCCGCAGGTACACCGATTCGTACTCGCGGCGCTGCCCTGCCTTGTCGGTGTAGCCGGACCGGATCCTGGCCACGTGCATCGCCGCCGCCTGACTCGCCATACCCATAACGATAACGGTCAGCGCTCTGGAGCGCATCCAGAATCCAAGATTTTTATGGCTACATGATATGGTCAGCGGAAGGCCGCTCGCGCAGGTCAGGATGCGGAAGTTCTACTCGGAGTCACCGTAACTTCGGCCTAGACGAGGAGGCCGCGCGCGAGCTGTGCGGCCGGGTTCGCTGCCCGGTGCTGGTGATCCAGGGCACGCAGGACGCGATCACCGGACCCGGCCGCGGGATCGCGCTCGCCGAGGCGACCGGCGGCGATCTCGTGCTGCTCGAGGGCTCAGGCCATGGCCCGCACGTGCGCGACCCGGTCAAGGTCAACCTGCTGCTGCGCGACTTTGCCGCCCCCCCGCGCACACGCCCGCGCTGGGTGCGCGGCAAGGCGCGCCGCAAGCGCGCGCTGTACATCTCCTCCCCGATCGGCCTCGGCCACGCCCAGCGGGACGTGGCGATCGCCGACGAGCTGCGCAAGCTGCACCCCGACCTGGAGATCGACTGGCTCGCCCAGCACCCGGTCACCAGGGTGCTGGAAGAGCGCGGCGAGCGCGTCCACCCGGCCAGCGCGCACCTTGCCAGCGAGTCCGGGCACATCGAGTCCGAGTCGTCCGAGCACGACCTGCACGCCTTCCAGGCCATCCGGCGGATGGACGAGATCCTGCTCGCCAACTTCATGGTCTTCCACGACCTCACCCGCGAGGATGACTACGACCTGTGGATCGGCGACGAATCCTGGGAGCTCGGTTACTACCTGCACGAGAACCCCGAGCACAAGCGCGCCGCCTACGCCTGGTTCACCGACTTCGTCGGCTGGCTGCCGATGCCCGGCGGCAGCGAACGCGAAGCATTCCTCAGCGCCGACTACAACGCCGAGATGATCGAGCACATCGCCCGCTACCCGCGCGTCCGTGACCGGGCCATCTTCGTCGGCGATCCCGACGACATCGTCCCGCACGCTTTCGGCCCTGGCCTGCCACTGATCCGCGACTGGACCAAACGGCACTACGACTTCGCCGGCTACATCACCGGCTTCGACCCACGCCAGCTCGCCGACCGCGAAGAGCTCGGTTACTGCCAGGACGAGCGGGTCTGCATCGTGACCGTCGGCGGCTCCGGAGTCGGCGGCCACCTGCTGCGGCGCGTGATCGCCGCCTTCCCCGAAGCGAAGCAGCGCGTGCCCGGCCTCCGGATGATCGTCGTCACCGGGCCGCGAATCGATCCCGGCCGCCTGCCGCGGCATGACGGGCTGGAAGTCCGGCCTTACGTGCACGAGCTCTACCGTCACCTGGCCGCCTGTGATCTCGCGGTCGTCCAGGGCGGGCTGACGACGGCAATGGAGCTGACCGCTAACCGGCGGCCGTTCCTGTACTTCCCGCTCCGCCACCATTTCGAGCAGAGCTACCACGTGCGTCACCGGCTTGAGCGCTACCGGGCTGGGCGGTGCATGGACTACCAGACTGCGGGCCCCGCCGAGATCGCTGCCGCGATCGTCAGCGAAATCGGCCGCCACGTGGACTACCGCCCGGTCGCCACCGACGGCGCCGGCCGGGCCGCATCGCTGATCGCCGACCTCCTCTAGCAAAGAGCTTGGCATGACCGGGCCGACCCAGCCGGTGTCGCTCGGTCGATCAACCGAGACGGAGGCCGAGCGAGTCCATCTCCGCGCGACCAGGCGCCAGGTGGCCACGCAAGAGCCATCGCGATGAGCGCCTGCGCTGGCGCATCCAGCACCGTCGGTTTCTAACGCCAGTCTCGCGCCGACCGGCTCCCGACCATGATCGCATGGGCTTACGGGCAAAGTCCGAGAGCGAGTTGGACGTGGCACGTGATCGCAGCCACGGTAGCTTTGGGAAGTCTGCCTGCGAAGCCCACTTGAACCCCCATAGCTGGGATCGCCGGCAGCCAGGCCGGCCAGCTT
>DATKQH010000099.1:0-113657 GCA_035532775.1 Streptosporangiaceae bacterium | reverse complement strand
CAGTAGGCGCAGCCGTTGAGCTGGGAAGCCCGGATCCTGACGAGCTCGCGTAGCCGGGGGTCGAACTCCACCTTGTCGAGTTCCTTGATGGCGGCCCGGTCCAGGTGGGCCATGGCCCGGGAGAACCCGGCCGCATGCTCGTCGAAGTCCAGCCTGACCTGGACCGGCGTGGGGGCGTGGCTAGTGTCCTTGATCTCGGAAGTGATCTGCGTTGTTGTCATGTGCACCACGCTAGAGGGCGAGCGGCCCAGGAGTAAGTTCCATATCTATGCCGCAATCTTGGGCCAATTACGGGATCGACCTGCATCTGGACCTCGCGGGGACGAGGGTCAGGTCAGGTCTTGAGACGGCACTGCGCGACGCCGTCCGGACCGGCAGGCTCGGCGCTGGGATCCGGCTGCCCTCCTCCCGGGATCTGGCGGCCGACCTCGGGATCGCACGCAATACCGTGGCCGATGCCTACGGGCAGCTCGTCGCCGAGGGCTGGCTCGAGGCCAGGACCGGGTCGGGAACATGGGTCGCCGAGCGGCCTGTCTCCGTACCGCAGCCTGCCGGGCAGCCAGCCGGCGGTTCCGCCGGCCCGCGCTACGACCTGCGCGCCGGGGTCCCCGCCGTGTCGGCGTTCCCGCGCCGGGCGTGGCTGGCGGCCGGGCGGGCGGCGCTGAACGCAGCCGATGACAGCGTGCTCGGCTACCCCGATCCGCGTGGCGTGCCGGAACTGCGAGCCGCGCTGGCTGGCTATCTGGCGCGAGCCAGGGGAGTGATCGCCAGCAGCGAGAACGTGATCATCTGCGCGGGGTTCGTCCACGGCCTTGCCCTGATCAGCCAGGCGCTCCGCGAGCGCGGTGCCACGGCGGTCGCCACCGAGGCGTACGGGCACCTGATGCACCGGCGGATCGTCCAGGCCCAGGGCCTGCGGACGGTGTCGCTGCCGGTCGACACTGGCGGCGCTGTGCCGACGGGCGGCGCTGTGCGGGCCGACATGGTGCCGGCCGACGCTGGGTCGGCCGGGCTGGGCTCGGGTGCGGTGGGCGCGGCCGTGCTGACGCCGGCCCATCAGTTCCCGCTCGGAATGACCCTCGCGCCCAGCCGCCGCACCGCGTTCGTCCGATGGGCGGTCCAGACCGGCGGCGTGATCATCGAGGACGACTACGACGGGGAGTTCCGGTTCGACCGGCAGCCGGTCGGCGCCATGCAGGCACTGGCGCCTGACCACATTGTCTACGCGGGCACGGCCAGCAAGAGCCTGGCGCCGGGGCTGCGGCTGGGCTGGCTCGTCGTCCCCGACTCCATGATCGGTGAGCTCGTCGCCGCCAAGGAGCGGTCGGGCTTCTTCAACGGCGCGCTTGACCAGCTCACGCTGGCTGCGTTCATCGAGTCCGGCGGCTACGACCGGCAGATCAGGCAGGCCAGGCTGGCGTACCGGCGCAGGCGCGACCGGCTGATTGCCGCGCTGCACCGGCAGGCGCCCGCGGTGCGGCTGACCGGGATCGCGGCCGGACTCCATGCCGTAGCCGAACTGCCCGAGCAGGAGAGCGAGGACGGCGTGATCGCCAGGGCGGCCAGGCACGGCGTCGCGGTCGAGGGGCTGACCGGCTTCGCGGCGGCCCGACATCAGCGCGGGCCGGCCCTGGTGATCGGCTACGGCAGGCCGGCCGAGCACGCGTTCACGACGGCCGTCGGCCGGCTCTGCGCTGCGCTTGCCGAGAAGGCGTAGCCGCCGCCGGGCGGTCGGGTCTGGCGGCCCTGACCGGAAGATCAGGCGGCTCGGGCGGCCGTGAGGTACCTCACTTGCGGCTTCACTATGGAAGGAAGTCATCACCCCCCATGCGTTCCCGCAACCACGTGTCCGACCCCGTCCGCAGCAAGGCACTGTCCTGGACTGGCGCCAGTCTGGCCCTTACCGGGGCGACCGCAGCGACGATGGCGGCCGGCGTGTCGGCAACCCCCGCCGGTTCGGCGAAGCTCCCCGGCCCCGCCCCGCCCCGCCCCGGCCCCGGCGCCGCAACGGCCGCGCCGGTCCAGCGGGTTCACTTGGTTCGTGCCGTCGGGCTCGACCATATGGGCGGAGATCTCAAGCGCTCGGTCCCCGTGACCCGGCGATCGAGCCGCAGCCGCGCCGCGCAGGGGCAGTCCTGGGCCGGAGTTGCCCTGATTATCCCCCAGCAAGCCGTTTCGGTCAGCGCGAGCGCGGCCTAACCGCTGGCGCTTCTTCATGATCCTGGACGATCCTCAGAGCGCGGACGTTAGTCAGCGAAATCGACTGAGAGGCGTCCGCGATCTGAAAATAGTCCACGATCGTGGAACGGTGCCGGCGGGTGGCTGGCGCTTGCGCGGAGTTGTGGCGGGTGGCTGGCGCTTGCGCGGGGTTGCGAGGCCGGTTAGCGCCAGTGCGGGTCATACGCCGACATCCGGTCGACGATCGCCGCGGCGAGTCCTCTGGCCTGGTCCAGGCTGGTCACTAGCGGGTTGGCGAGCAGGACCCTGATCAGCTCGTCGTCGCCCGGCGGGTCGGCCGCCAGCGTGACCGCCGCCAGCCGCTCGTAGGAGGCGTGCCGGGCGAGGATGCCGCGCGGCAGGTCGGGGAGGCTGGCGACTGGCGTCGGCTCGATCTGCCCGGCCCGCGCCGCCTGCGCCGGGCCCTCGACGATCACGTCGGCTGGCAGCCAGGGCACCCGCCCCCGGTTGGGCAGCCCGAGGATGAGCGGCTGGCCTGAGCCGTGCAGCCAGGCGTCGGCCAGCGGCACGACAGCAAGCGCGTACCAGGGGGCCGGCCGCTTCCAGGCCAATGGCAGCTCGCCGCGGCCGAACGTCTCCAGCGTCGAGGTGGCCAGCGCGCGCAACTCGTCCGCACGGGTCGGCCTGCCCTCCTGGGCGGCCAGCATCCGGTCCGGATGTGCGTAATAGCGCAGGTAGGAGCCGGGCAGTGCGCCGTGTAGTCGCGGCAGATCCGGGTCGAGGCCGCCAACCAGGCTGGCCAGCCGGTCAAGCTCGGCCGCCGACTCCGGTACGTACCAGCCGACATGGTTCATCCCGACGTACCTGGCCCGCAACCCGGCGCCTGACGGGTCGTCGCAGCCGAGCCGCGCAGCCGCCTCGGCGAGCAGGTCAAGCGGTGAGTCGCAGACCGAGATGACATCCAGCCCGAACCCGAGCCGTGCGGCCTGCGTCACGATTCCCGCCGGGTTGGTCAGGTTGATCAGCAGCGCGCCGGGGCAGCACCTGGCGACGTCGGCCCAGACCGGCCGGAGCGCGGACACGGCCCGCACCGCGCAGGCGAAGCCGCCAGGGCCGAGGGTCTCCTCGCCAGGGATCCCGAACTGGCGCGGAAACGACTCGTCGGCGGACCGCTGCTCGAGGCCGCCCGGCCTGATCTGGTTCAGGACGATGTCCGCGCCGGTCAGCGCGGCGGCACGGCCGGTCGCCACGGTGACTATCACGGCTAGGCCGAGCGCGCCGGCCCGGAGCGTGGCTGCCCTGGCGACAGCGTCCAGCCGTTCCGGCGACCGGCCGTACAGCACAAGGTCGAGCGCGGCTGGCCGGTGGTGACCCGGGTCCGCGGGCCAGTCGGCCAGCGCGTCGATCAGCTGGACAGTGGCTGGCGCGCTGCCTCCCAGCACAACGAACCGCACCGGGTCGGTCACCATGGTTCGGTCACTACAGGGCTGGTCACTACAGGGCTGGTCAGTACAGGGTTGGTCACCGCCGGGCTGGTCACGACGGGGCTGGTCACGACGGGGCTGATCACCACGGGGCTAGACACCGCCGGGCTGGTTACCACGGCGCCAGTCACGACGGGAGCCTGGTCGCCCTCGCGGTCGGCGGTGCCGGCGAGCTCAGCGGCACGAATGGTCACGCGGTTCCGTAGAACTCGCCGGCGGCGGCGCCCACCCGGTCGATCTCGTCGTCGGTGAGCTCGGCGAACATCGGCAGCGACAGCAGCTGGTCGGGCAGTGCCTGGGCCACAGGTATAGGCCCGGAACGCCACGGCAGCGTGGCGTAGGCACCGGCCTGGGTGACCAGGCGCGGGTAGATGACCATGTTGCCGATCCCGCGCTTGGCCAGGTGCGCGGCCAGCTCGTCCCGCTCGGGGGCGAGCACCGTGTACATGTAGTACGCGTGCTGCCCGGTGGCGTCAGCGGCGGGCAGGGTCAGCGGCGTCCCGCCGAGCAGGTCGGCGTATCGCGCGGCTACCCTCCGGCGCCTGGCGACCTGCTCGTCCAGGTAACGGAGCTTCACGCGCAAGAAGGCCGCCTGCATCTCGTCGAGCCGCTCCTGGTAGCCGAGGATCGCGTGGTCGAACTTGACCTGCTGGCCCATGTAGCGAAGTTGCCTCACCCTGGCCTCCAGCTCGGGTGTGGACGCCGTGATCGCGCCGCCATCGCCGAGCGCGCCGAGCACCTTGGTCGGGTAGAAGGAGAAGGCCGCCAGATCGCCCAGGCTGCCGGCGTGCCGGTCGCCTAGGGTCGCGCCATGCGCGTGAGCCGCGTCCTCGACCACGGCAATGCCCGGCGCCGCCGCCCGGATCGCGTCGATGTCGGCGGCCTGGCCGTACATGTGCACCGGCAGGATCGCCTTGGTCCGATCCGTCAGCGCGGGCACGATCGCGGCCGGGTTCATGTTCCAGGTGACCGGGTCCACGTCGACGAAGACTGGCATGGCGCCGGTGTAGGTGATCGCGAAGGCGGTGGCGATATAGGTATTCGGCACCGTGATCACCTCGTCGCCGGGGCCGACCCCGAGTGCCAGCAGGGCCAGGTGCAGCGCCGCTGTCCCGCTGGAAATGCCGATGCACGCATGCGCGCCGCAGTACCGGGCGAATTCCGTTTCGAATGAACGGAGGTTTGGTCCTAGCGTGAACCTCGGGCCTGCCAGCACGTCCTCGAAAGCAGCCCGGAGTTCCGGCGCGATCGCGGCGTGCCAGCGGGCAATGTCGTCGTCGGGAACAGGCCGGTCGGGGGCTGGCCGGTCGGGGGCTGGCCGGTCGGGGGCGGGCACGGCTGCTCCTAGCTGGGTTGGGCGCGGCGGAGTACGTCGAAGCTGAACCGGTCAGCGCGGTGGTAGTCATGCGAGTAGATGACCGGGACGCCGGCCGCCGTGGTGTTCACCTGGACCATGAGCAGCCAGGGAACCCCCGCCACCAGGTCATGCTCGGCGGCTAGGCTGGCAGGCAGGTGGACGGCGCTGATCTGGGCGACCGAATAGGCGGGCCGGGCCAGCCGGCCGACGTCATCAGGTCGGTCACGCTCTCCAGCCTGGTCAGCGGCCGGCGCATGGCGGGCGCGGCGGAGACGAAGCGGCCAAGGCCGCGCCTGACCTGGATCAGGCCGTCGTTCTCGAGCAGCTTGAGTGCCTCGCGGACGGTGGTGCGGCCGACGCCGAACCTGGCCGCGAAGCTGGCCTCGGTCGGCAGCTGCTGGCCAGGCCGCAGGCCGTCGCCGGACAGCAGGCCGTGGATCTGCCCGGCGACCTGGACCGGCAGGGAGCGGATATCGGTGACGACCGGCTGGAGAGTTTCGAGCGGGTCGGTCACGTTGTGGACGCTATGGCGCTTGGCAGTTGTCTGTCAACTGACAAGTAATCCGGACAGCCTGTATCGGGCTCGCGGGGGGCGGGCATCGAGCGGACTCGCCGGGCTCTCTCGTCCTGCGTTACCGTCCGGCAGTGACCGCACCTTCGGCCGGTGAGGCCGACATCACGGCCGATATCGTGATCGTCGGGGCCGGCTTCGCCGGGCTCGGCATGGGCATCGCGCTCGACAAGGCCGGACGTGGCGGCTACGTCATCCTCGAGAAGGCCAGCGAGATCGGCGGCACCTGGCGGGAGAACACCTATCCAGGCTGCGCCTGCGATATCCGCTCGCTGCTGTATTCCTTCTCCTTCGAGCCGAAGCGGGACTGGTCCAGGCAGTTCCCCCGGCAGCCGGAGATCCTCGAGTACCTGCGCCAGGTGGTGGACTCCTACGACCTGGCCCGCCGGATCCAGCTCCGGGACCTGGGCCAGCGCCATCCAGTTCGTTCCGCGCGGAGTGGGCGATCGTGACGTTCACCAGGCCACGGCTGGCCGGCCCGGGCGAGCGGATGGCCAGGGTTCACATCAGCAAGCAGATTCCCGACACTGACCTGCGCCGCAAGGTGACCCCGGACTACCGGATGGGCTGCAAGTGCGACAGCTGGGTCACCGCGTAGACGGAGACGAGGTCGTAGAAGAGCTCGACGTTGGTGACCCGCTGCGGGCCGGCCCGATCGCGCATCAGGCTCATGCGCTCCGCTGTCACTGCGGCAGCCTACTGAGCGCGGCCGGGTACCGTGGCGAGGTGATCATCGACCGCGAGGGACGCAGCCTGCCCGCGCAGTTCCGGCCGATGCTCGCCACCGCCGGCGAGCTGCCGGCCGACGACTCCGCCTGGGCCTACGAGATGAAGTGGGACGGGATCCGGGCGATCGCGACGATCAGCGCGGGGACGCTCACGCTGACCTCGCGCACCGGCCGCGACGTGACGGCCAGCTATCCCGAGCTGCAGGCCATGGCGCTCGCAGTCGGCCCGCACGAGGTGGTGCTCGACGGCGAGATCGTGGCGTTCGGCGGCGGCACCTGGCCGAGCTTCGAGGCGATCCAGCAGCGGATGAACGTGACGGCGGCCACCCAGGTCAGGCGGCTCGCTGCCGAGGTACCCGTTTGCTACCTGGCCTTCGACCTGCTGTTCGCCGACGGCCTGGCGCTGATGGGCCAGCCGTACCGTCAGCGGCGGTCCAGGCTGGAGGAACTGGCCCTCGAAGGAGCGCACTGGCAGACACCGCCGGCGTTCATGGGGGTACGCGGCGCCGATATCCAGGCTGTGTCCAGGCAGCACGGCCTGGAAGGCATTATGGCGAAAAGGGTCGCCTCGCGATATGAGGCGGGCAGGCGTTCTCCCGCCTGGCGGAAGATCAAGAACGGGCACCGCCAGGAGTTCGTGGTGGGCGGCTGGAAGCCCGGCGAGGGAACGCGCTCGCACCTGATCGGCTCGCTGATGGTCGGCGTCCAGGGCCCGGACGGCCTGACGTTCGCCGGGCATGTCGGCACCGGCTTCACCCAGCAGGCACTGCGCGAGCTGACGGCCCGGCTGGAGCCGCTGCGCCGCGACACGTCACCATTCGGCTCGGCTATCCCGCCGGATCAGGCCCGCGGCGCGGTGTGGACCGAGCCTGACGTCGTCATCGAGGCCGAATTCGCCCTCTGGACCAGCGCCGGGCGGCTGCGCGCGGCGTCCTACCGCGGGCTCAGGGACGACAAGGATCCCGCCGACGTGGTCCGCGAGTAGCTGGGCGACGAAGCGCCGGCCGTCAGCCGATCGGGCACCCGGCGTGAGCCTGCGCCCGTCCGGAGTCCGGGCTGACCATCAGGCAGCTCTCGTTCACCGCCTGGAACTGGCTGGCCGGGATCCCCTTGAGCAGCGACACCAGGCCGTCTGGCCACGGCGGGAACGCGGCGCCGCCGAAGTACCAGTTGGATCCGTTGTCGGCGAGTATCAGGCCGTAATGCTGCATCTCGGTGAGCACGGCCTTGGCGTCAGCGCAGTAGGGCGTGGAGCTCCGGCAGTATCCGGCCACGTCGAAGCCGAGCCTCAGGCGGAACCGCGCCCCCATCGGCGGCAGCTTCACGCTCGTGCCGCTGCCCGCCTCGTGCCTGGCCGGCCAGATGTAGGCGGAACGGGTCCGGACGGCGGTGAAGCGGATCGCGTGCCTGATCGGCGTGCCGGTACTGGCAGCGCGGCGCACCTGGCCGTAGTTGAGCAGACCCGGCAGGATCGGCAGGCCGGCGGCGTCCGCCGACGTCCACCCGGCCGGGCGCAGCGCGTTGGACCGAAGGTTCCAGACGGCCCCGGAGCCGGCCGTCGCCCGGCTGCCGTAGCGGGCATTCCACAGCTCGTACAGCCGGCAGGAGCTCGTGTCGAGCATCAGCGCGTGCCGGTCACCGCCCGCGCTCTGGCCGCCCTCGATCCGGGTGTCCGATCCGAACGGGTACAGCCACCGGTCACTCTCGCTAGCGTAGGTGAACGAGACGCGCACCTTCGGATGCGAGTTCGTCACCACGGTGTACGGGATGCCGTACGGGTAGCCGCCCGCGTTCGGCCCGAAGTCGGGGTGCAGGTAGGTCGAGCCGGAGTCCATGCTCCTGAGCCAGGCGGCGCTATGCGGATCCGCCGGCAGCTTGGAGATGTCGGTGTTCCAGACATTATTGGCGGGGAAAATGGGGCAGCTGGCGAGCACGTCCGGGGTGCTGCGAGCCTGGCCCGCGCTGGCGTGCCCGGTGCTGGCTTGGCTCGGGCCGGCGAGCGGGGCCGCCGCGGTATCGCCTGACTGCCCCTGCGAGTGACCGGCGTGAGGCGCCGCCGCGGCGGGCTGGCCGGCGACCTTGGCTGCCTGGCTGGCCAGCGGATCCGACCCCGCCGGAGCTGAGGCGGGAGCGGCGGCAGCGCCGCCGCAGGCCGCGAGGAAGGCAACGGGCACGACGAGCAGCAATCGGCGGGTGTGAAATCTGGGAAGAATCATCACAAGTCCGATGCTGGCACAGCCGGCCGGCGCAAGACGGCGCAATGGCAGACCCGCGACGGATCGGGCCTGGTCCCACGCCGATTAGCCGCTCTGGTTGCCTGCGAACCGGCCTCTGGCGCAAGATCGGGGGATCATCCAACCCTTGGAGCTGACCATGAAGGTGCCGCTGACTATTTCCGACTTTCTCCGCAGGGGCGCCCTGGTCTACCCCGGCCGGCCGGCGCTGATCGACGAGCCGGGCACGGCGGGGACGCTCGGGACGATCACCTACCGCTCGCTGGAGCGCCGGGCTCGCGGAGTTGCGATCGCACTGGACCAGATGGGCGTCGGGCACGGCGATCGGGTCGCCGTCGTCAGCCCCAACGCCGCCCGGTTCGGGATCTTGTTCTACGGGATCAGCGGGTACGGCCGGGTGCTGGTGCCGATCAACTACCGGCTCAACGCCGACGAGGTCAGCTATGTCGTCGAGCACTCGGGCGCGTCGGTGCTGCTCGTCGACCCCGAGTCGGACGAGGCGCTGCGCGACGTGAAGGCCAGGCACAGGATCGTGCTCGACGGCGTGGACGACGAGCAGCTCTTCGCTGAGGCGGCGGATGACGCCGAGCCCGCGTTCTGGGAGCCGGACGAGGACGCGACGGCGAGCATCAACTACACGAGCGGCACCACGGCGCGGCCTAAGGGCGTGCAGCTGACTCATCGCAACTGCTGGCTGAACGCGGCGATCTTCGGCTGGCAGACCACGGTCACCGACCGCGACGTCTACCTGCACACGCTGCCGATGTTCCACTGCAATGGCTGGGGAATGCCGTACGCGGTGACCGCGATGGGCGTGCCGCAGGTCGTGGTGCGGAAGATCGACGGCGAGGAACTGCTGCGCCGGATCGACGAGCACGGCGTGACGCTGATGTGCGGGGCTCCGGCCGTGGTCGCCGCGATCCTTGACGCCGCCGCGACCCGGCGGGCCGCCGGCCAGCCGGTACCCGGCCGGGACCGGGTCCGGATCGTGGTCGCGGGCGCGCCGCCGCCGTCGATGACGATCGAGCGGGTCGAAGCGGAGCTCGGCTGGGAGTTCATCCAGATCTACGGCCTGACCGAGACCGCGCCGCTGCTCACGATGAACCGGCGCCCGGCCGAGTGGGACGGCCTGCCGCCCGCCGAGCGGGCCAGGCTCCAGTCCAGGGCCGGCGTGCCCGCGGTCGGCGTGCAGATCGCGACGGACGGCTCGGGCGAGGTGCTGGCCAGGTCGAATCATGTCTTCGCCGGCTACTGGGAGCAGCCGGAAGAGTCGGCCAAGGTGCTGGTCGACGGCTTCTTCCACACCGGCGATGAGGGTCACATCGACCCCGACGAGTACCTGGTGATCTCGGACCGCAAGAAGGACGTGATCATCTCCGGCGGCGAGAATGTCAGCTCAGTTGAGGTTGAGGACTGCCTGTACCAGCACCCGGCCGTAGCCGAGGCCGCGGTGATCGGGGTTCCCGACGAGAAATGGGGCGAGACCGTCAAGGCGCTGATCGTGGTCCGGCCCGGTCACGAGGTCACCGAGGCCGAGCTGATCGAGTTCTGCCGGTCGAAGCTGGCGCACTTCAAGTGCCCGAGGTCGGTGGAGATGCGCGATTCGCTGGCCAGGACGGCGACTGGCAAGCTGCAGAAGTTCAAGCTGCGCGCCACCTACTGGGAGGAGTACGACCGCCGGATCAACTGAGGTCGGCTTAAGCCGAAGAGTTTGCGGTCGCATGCGACGCAGGCTCTTCGGCTAACCGCGGAACCAGGCGCTACGCGGCGATCGCGGTGGGGCGGTCGGGCTCGGGGCCGGCCGCGGCGGCGGCGGCCGGCTCGAGCGCGATGTCGAGCACCTCACGCACATCGCTGACCGGGTGTATCTCCAGCGCCGAACGCACCTTCTCCGGCACGTCGTCCAGATCAGGCTCGTTGCGCGACGGGATGAGCACGGTCGTGATCCCGGCCCGGTGCGCCGCGAGCAGCTTCTGCTTCAGCCCGCCGATCGGCAGCACCCGCCCGGTGAGCGAGACCTCGCCCGTCATCGCGACGTCAGCCCTGACCAGCCGCCCCGACAGGAGCGAGGCCAGCGCCGTGGTCATCGTGATGCCCGCGCTCGGCCCGTCCTTCGGCACCGCGCCGGCCGGGACGTGCAGGTGCACGCCGCGCTCGGCTAGCTCGCTGACCGGCAGCCCGAGCTCGGGCCCGTTGGAGCGCAGGTAGGAGAGCGCGATCTGGGCGGACTCCTTCATCACGTCGCCGAGCTGGCCGGTGAGCGTGACGCCGCTGCTGCCGCTCGCCGGGTCGGCCAGCGATGCCTCGATGAACAGCAGGTCGCCGCCCGTGCCGGTGACGGCGAGTCCTGCCGCCACGCCTGGGACTGCCGTGCGCTCCGCCGACTCTGGAGTGTGCCGGGGATGGCCTAGGTAGTGCGTCAGGCCGGTCGCTGTGACGGTGACGGGGAGACCTGGGCTGGGAGCGGCGGGCGGCTCCGAACCTTCCGCGACTGGCTCAGAGCCCGCGGCTGTCGCTAGGTTCGCGGCGATCTTGCGGAGGACTCTGGCGATGGAGCGTTCCAGGGAGCGGACCCCGGCTTCGCGGGTGAACTCGGTGGCTAGGCGGCGGAAGGCGTCGTCGGTGAACTCGACCTCGGCGGGGTCTAGGCCGGCTCTTTCGAGCTGGCGGGTCAGGAGGTGGTCGCGGGCGATCGTGAGCTTCTCGTCCTCGGTGTAGCCGTCGAGGCGGATCTGCTCCATCCGGTCCAGGAGCGGCTCGGGGATCGCGTCGGCGACGTTGGCCGTCGCGATGAACAAGACGTCGGACAGGTCGAGCTCGACTTCGAGGTAGTGGTCGCGGAACGTGTGATTCTGGGCCGGGTCGAGCACCTCGAGCAGGGCCGCGGTCGGGTCGCCGCGGTAGTCGGCGCCGACCTTGTCGACCTCGTCGAGCAGGATCACCGGGTTCATCGAGCCAGCCTCGCGGATGGCGCGGACGATCCGGCCGGGCAGCGCGCCGACGTAGGTGCGCCGGTGACCGCGGATCTCTGCCTCGTCCCGGACGCCGCCGAGCGCCACCCGGGCGAACTTGCGGCCCATCGCGCGGGCGACCGACTCGCCCAGCGAGGTCTTGCCGACTCCGGGCGGTCCGGCCAGGGCGAGCACGGCGCCCCCGTGTCTACTAGCACCGGGGCGGCCGCCCGCGACGGTCAGGCCCCGGTCGGCGAGGCGCTTGCGGACGGCGAGGTACTCGATGATGCGTTCCTTGACCTCGTCGAGCCCGGCATGGTCGGCGTCCAGCACCGCCCGGGCGCCAGGGATGTCGTAGGCGTCGTCGGTGCGCGTGTTCCACGGCACGTCGAGCACGGTGTCCAGCCACGTCCTGATCCAGCCGGCCTCCGGCGAGCTGTCCGAGCCGCGCTCCAGCTTGGCCGCCTCGCGCAGCGCCGCCTCGCGCACCTTCACCGGCAGGTCGGCGTCCTCGATCCTGGCCTGGTAGTCGTCCTGTTCGGAGGCAGGCGTGCCGTCCAGGGCCGCTAGTTCCTTGCGGATCGCGGCGAGTTGCTGGCGCAGCAGGAACTCGCGCTGCTGCTTCTCCATGCCCTCGCGGACGTCGTTGCCGATCGTCTCGGCGACGTCGAGCTCAGCGAGATGGTCCCGGGCCCAGGTCACCAGCCGCTCGAGCCGCTGCGCGGGGTCGAGCGTGGACAGCAGGTCGGCACGCTGCTCGACCGACAGGTAGCTCGCGTAGCCTGCGCTGTCGGCCAGCGCCGAGGGGTCTGTTATCCGGGAAAGGACATCAACCACCTGCCATGCGCCGCGCTTTTGCAGGATCGCGGCCGCAAGCCCGCGGTACTCGCGGGCCAGTTCCGTGGCCCGCGATCCGGCCGGCGGCTCAGCCGCGATCGTGCCGTGCACCCACAATGCCGCGCCGGGGCCGACCGTGCCAGCGCCGATCGTGACCCTGGCCGTGCCGCGCACGACGACGCCAGGCTTGCCGTCCGGCAGCCTGCCCTCCTGCTCGACGACGGCCAGCGTGCCGACGGGAGCGTACTTGCCGCTGATCCTCGGCACGAGCAGCAGCTCCGGCCTGGTGTCGCCTTCCGCGGCCGCGCTGGCCGCCGCGATGGACGCGCGGACCTCGGGGTCGGAGGCGTCCAGGGGCACCACCATCGAGGGCAGCACGACGTCGTCGTCGAGCGGCAGCACAGGCAGGGTGAGGGTGTTCGGTTCGCTCATCCGACTCTTCTTCCAGTCAGCATTCCGGTGCTCAGTCTTCGGTCTTCCGTCGTCCGGCGTCCGGTTCTCCCGTCGTCCGGATCGATTACTTGATTACGCAGGTGGAGAATTACACCCTGCACAGCGCAGCGCCGGGCTGGTTTGTTTCCGCCTCGTGTTCGCGCTCAGCAAACGCGGCGTCCGCCCTGCTAAACCGGGCTGTGGGCCGAGCGCGGGCGGGGTCTGGATAGGCTTCTGATCGGGTACGGCAGGACTCGTCGACCGTCTGCCGTGGGAGAGAGGCTGCCGTGCGGGCGAGTGAGGCAGGCGCGCGGGCGAGTGAGGCAGGCGCGCCGCTGCGGATCGCGCTGCTCGGGTGCGGGGTGGTCGGCTCGCAGGTCGCCAGGCTGCTGGGTGAGCAGGCCGCTGACCTGGCCGCACGGGCAGGCGGGCCGCTGGAGATCGCCGGGATCGCGGTGCGCAGGCCCGGGCTTGCGCGGATCTCCGGCGTGGACGACGCGCTGCTGACCGGTGACGCTGTCGCCCTGGTCACGCGCCCCGACGTGGACATCGTGGTCGAGCTGATCGGCGGGATCGAGCCGGCCAGATCGCTGGTGCTCGCCGCGCTCGACTCGGGCCGGTCGGTGGTAACCGCGAACAAGGCGCTGCTGGCCAGCGACGGGGCGGCGCTGCACAAGGCGGCCAGCGCGAACGGTGCCGACCTGTACTACGAGGCAGCCGTGGCCGGCGCCATCCCGCTGCTCCGCGCGCTGCGCGAGTCGCTGGCCGGCGATACCGTCCGCCGGGTGCTCGGCATCGTCAACGGCACGACGAACTTCATCCTCGACCAGATGGACTCGGTCGGCTCCGACTTCGGCCCCGCGCTCACGCAGGCGCAGCAGCTTGGCTACGCGGAGGCCGATCCGACCGCCGACGTGCAGGGCCACGACGCCGCCTCTAAGGCGGCGATCCTGGCGGGGCTGGCCTTCCACACCGAGGTGACCGCCGCCGACGTGTTCACCGAGGGCATCACCGAGATCACCGCGGACGACATCGCGAGCGCGCGGGCGCTCGGCTTCGTGATCAAGCTGCTGGCGATCTGCGAGCGGTGCAACGGCGGAGTCTCGGTCCGGGTCCACCCGGCGATGCTGCCGCGGGTGCACCCGCTCGCGGCTGTTCATGAGGCGTATAACGCGGTGTTCGTGGAAGCCGAGGCCGCGGGTCGCCTGATGTTCTACGGTGCCGGGGCCGGCGGCCAGCCGACCGCGAGTGCCGTGCTCGGCGACATTGTCGCCGTGGCGAGGAACCTGCGGGCCGGGATGCGCGGCCCGGAGCCCGCAACCTACGCCGAGCTCCCGGTCGTTCCGATGGCCGACGCGCTGACCAGGTACTACGTCTGCCTGGACGTGGCCGACCGGCCCGGCGTGCTGGCCCCGGTGGCGGAGAGCTTCGCCCGGCGCGGCGTGTCGATCAAGGCCGTGCACCAGGAAGGCCGCGGCGAGGACGCCACGCTGATCATCGTGACCCACACCGCCCGCGAGTCCGCACTCGCCGAGACGATCGCTGATCTGGCGGCGATGGATGCGGTGCGGGCGGTAGACAGCGTGCTGCGGGTCGAGGGCGAGGAGGGCGAGTGAGCTCGCTGTCGTGGCGGGGCGTGATCGGCGAGTATGCCGCCAGCCTGCCGGAGATCGCGCCCGATGCCGTGGTGACCCTGGGCGAGGGCGGCACGCCGCTGCTGCCGGCTCCCGCACTGTCGGAACTGACCGGGTGCGAGGTGCACCTGAAGATCGAGGGGATGAACCCTACCGGGTCGTTCAAGGACCGCGGGATGACCGTCGCGGTCTCACTCGCCGCCGCCCGCGGTGCCCGCACCGTGATCTGCGCGTCGACCGGGAACACCAGCGCGAGCGCGGCCGCGTACGCGGCCCGCGCCGGGCTTGACTGCGTGGTCCTCGTGCCGTGCGGCAAGATCGCGCTCGGCAAGCTGGCCCAGGCTCTGGTCTACGGGGCCAGGCTGCTCCAGGTGGACGGCAACTTCGACGACTGCCTGGAACTGGTGCGCAAGCTGGCCGCCAGCAACGACGTGGCCGTGGTCAACTCGGTCAACCCGGACCGGCTGGCCGGCCAGAAGACGGCCGCGTTCGAGGTGGTCCAGGCCCTGGGCGACGCACCGGACGTGCACTGCCTGCCGGTCGGCAACGCGGGAAACGTCAGCGCCTACTGGATGGGCTACAAGGAGTACCTGGCCGCCGGCCGGTCGGCCCAGGCGCCGCGGATGCTCGGCTTCCAGGCCGCCGGCGCCGCGCCGCTGGTCAGCGGGGAGCCGGTGCTGAACCCGGTCACCGTTGCCTCGGCGATCAGGATCGGCAACCCGGCGTCGTGGCATCTGGCCGAGGCGGCCAGGGACGAGTCCGGCGGCAAGTTCGCCGCCGTGACCGACGAGCAGATACTCGACGCGTACCGGCTGCTCGCGGTCCGCGAGGGAATCTTCGGCGAGCCTGCCTCGGCGGCCGGGGTGGCCGGGCTGCTGCAGGCCTGCAAGGACGGAGACGTCGAGCCAGGCTCGGTCGTCGTCTGCACGATTACCGGCACCGGCCTGAAGGACCCGGATACCGCGATGGCCGGGCTGCCCGCGCCGGCCATCGTCGCGGCCGACACCGCGGCGGCGGCTGCCGCGCTCGAACTGGCGTGAGCCGGTCGTGAATGCGAGCCGGTCGTGACCTCGGTGCGGTGGCCGGACGGGCCCGTCATGGTGCGGACCCCGGCGACCAGCGCGAACCTCGGCCCGGGGTTCGACTCGCTTGGCCTCGCGCTCAGCCTGCATGACGAGGTGCGGGCTCAGGTCATCGGCGCCGGCCTGCACATCGAGGTAACCGGTGTCGGCGAGCGGACGGCCAGGTTCGGCGAGGGACACCTGGTGGTGCGGGCCATGCGAACGGCGTTCGAGGCACTGGGCGAGCAGCCGCCCGGAATCGGGTTGAGCTGCGTCAACGCGATTCCGCACGGGTTCGGGCTCGGCTCGTCGGCCGCGGCGATCGTGGCCGGGATGCTCGCCGCGCGGGCGCTGTGCGGCGCCGCCGGGTTGGGCCGGCTGCCCGATGAGGCGCTGCTCGGGATGGCCGCGGACGTCGAGGGTCACGCCGACAACGTGGCCGCCTGCCTGGCCGGCGGCCTGACGATCGCCTGGGGCGCAGGCTCGGCCGGCTCAGCCCGGTGCGCTCGGCTCGATCCGCTGCCGGGGCTGACGCCGGTGCTGTGCGTTCCCGCCGTGCCGCTGGCCACCGAGGCGGCGCGGCAGGTGCTGCCCGCGTCGGTACCGCACGCCGACGCCGCGAAGAACGCGGCCCGCGCGGCCCTGCTCGTCGCCGCGCTCACGGGGGAGGCGCAGCTGAAGGACGCCGCGCTGCTGCTCGACGCGACGCAGGACTTCCTGCACCAGTCCTACCGGGCGGGTTCGATGCCGGCCACGGCTAGCCTGATCGGCGCGTTGCGGAGCGCGGGCATCCCTGCAGTCGTTTCCGGGGCCGGTCCCGCCGCGCTGGCCCTGATCGTGCCCGGTGTGACCGCCGGTGCCGAGGCCGTGGCGGCCATCGCCGCCCAGTCCGGGGACGACTGGACCGTCAGTGTCCTCCAGGTCGACCGCGAAGGCGCGACTGTCGCCCATGACGGCGGCCGTCCGTGACGGCCAGCCGTGATCGCCAGACCGCCGGCCGGCTTCGGCTTCGGACGGCGGTCAGGCGGCGCTGGCCATCCGGCGCAGGGTGTCAGCGCGGAGCGCTGCCGGGTCGACGTCCGCGGCGGTAAGGAGCCGGACTGCCCCGTTGCCGCCCTGGTCGATGATCCCGGCCAGCAGGTGGCCGGACGAGATCTCGTTGTCGTGGCGGGCCTGGGCCAGGCGCAGGGCGAGCGCCAGGGCCTCCTTGGACTCCGCGGTCATCCTCGCCCTCGTGCCCGCCGGCCCTTGCCGGGCCGGGCGGTCCAGCGCACCTGGCCCGAACGCTGCCTCTGCCGTCCGTCTGACCTGGTCCAGGTTGATGCCGAGCAGCGCGAGCGAGTCCGCGTCGAGCGGAGCGGCATCCGGCTGCCCGGCTGCCAGCTGCCTGAGCCCGCGGACATCAAGACCCGCGCCGCGCAGCGCGTCGGCGGCTGGTCCCGACCGCCCGTGGGCGAGGCCGAGCAGCAGATGCTCCGCGCCGATCCGGCTGGCTCCGAGCACTCGCGCCTCGGACAGCGCGAGCTGGACTGTCTGTCTGGCCTGCGTACTGAACCGTTCGAACATTGCTGTTCCCTCCTCGGGGCTGGCCGGTGCCAGGCACTTAGCCGGTCCTGGCGGAGTACTTCTTGTGCACTGCCTGCTTGCTGACGCCGAGGTAGAACGCGATCTCCTGCCACGACCAGCCGTGATCCCTGGCGTTGCTGACCTGAAGCGCTTCGAGCCGCTCGGCGAGTTCCCGTAGTTCTCGCGCTGCCTGCAGCCCGGACGCCGGGTCAGCTCCGCTGGCCGCTTCCGCTAGTCCCATTCCCTGGCTCATGCCGTCAATATATGTTGACGCCTCGATCTTGTCAACTTTCGTTGACGCGAGCAACCTGGACCAGCCAGTCCCGCCGAAAACGCTCACCCGCATCGCGGCCCCCGCACTGACGGGCGGATGAATCTGCAATATGCAGATTCATCCAGTAGGAGAGGGTGTCTCGGAGCGGATGACGTTGCGAAACGGGCGATTTGCCGGAATCTGGCCGGTACTTCCGAGCCGTTGCCGCTCAGTTCTCGGTGATGAAGTGCCGCAGGTAGGAGTGCGGGCTGGTCAGGTAGCGCCGCAAGTGATCGACGATGTCGAGTTCGTCCCACTGGCTGTGCCGCAGGCCCGAGCCGTCCCGCGGGCTCGGCTGGCAGCCGCGAGCGCCGGCGCTGGCGTGCGTTGCTACCTTGCCGCTATGGGTTTTCGCTGGCGTCGGCCGCGCCGGGTAGTGATCGGTGCGCTCGTCGCCGGCGTTCTGCTCGTCGGCGGGGGAGTGACAGCGGCGACGCTGGCCAGCCGCCCGGGCTCGTTCACCGCGCGCAACATACGCATTCCCGTGCTCGACGGGCCACGCAACAACCAGCATGTCGTGCTCGACGCCACCTTGTTCCGGCCAGCTGTGGCTGGCCGGCTGCCGGCCGTCCTGCTCGCACACGGTTTCGGCGAAACCAAGGCAGCGGTCAGGGGCGAGGCGATCGGGCTCGCGCGGGCCGGTTTCGCCGTGCTGACCTGGTCGGCCCGCGGTTTCGGCCGGTCAACCGGCCAGATCGCGCTTGATTCTCCCGACTATGAGGTCAAGGACACCGAGCAGCTCATCAGCTGGCTGGCCCGGCAGTCCGGCATCCTGCTTGATCATCCGGGAGACCCCAGAGTCGGCATCGCCGGCGCCTCATACGGCGGGGCGATCGCGCTGATGACGGCTGGCTACGACCACAGGATCGACGCGGTGGTTCCCGAGATCACCTGGAACAACCTCGCGACCGCGCTGTTCCCGAACGCGATCGGCGGCCCCGCCGTGGACGGGGTGTTCAAGAAGCAGTGGGCCGGCCTGCTGTTCACCGCCGGCACCACGGGATTCGGGCCGGCGGGCCTGGCGGCGGACGCAGGGGCTAAGAGGACCAGCGGGATCGCCGGGTCAAGCGCGCTGGCGAGCGCTGCGGAGTGCGGGCGCCTGCTGCCATCGATCTGTGCCATGTACCAGCAGGTTGCCTCGCTCGGCCGGGCCACGCCGCAGGCGATCGCCATCCTGCGGGCTTCCAGCCCGGCCCAGGTCGCCAGCCGGATCAGCGCGCCGACGCTCCTCATCCAGGGCGAGAACGACTCGCTGTTCGGGCTCGACCAGGCGGCCGCGACGTTCCGCGAGATCAGAGCCAATGGCACCCCGGCGGACATGGTCTGGTTCAACGGCGGTCACGACGGCGGCAACCAGGAGAGCGCCAGGGTCGACGGGCTCGCGATCTCCTGGTTCGACCGCTGGCTCAAGGGGCAGCCGTGGCGGCCAGCCTCGCGCGGTATCGGGCAGGCGACATCCGCCGGCTTCGCCGGCGGCCCCGCCCAGCCCGGCGCGGCCGGAACGGGTCAGCCCGGCTTTTCCGTTTCCCGCAATCTTGGCTTCGATCCTTCTAGCGGTGACCTGTCGCTGCAGGTCGCGACCGCGCCGGCCTTCCCCGGGCTGGGCGGAAGCCGGCAGCGGCTGGTCAGGCTGACCGGGCCTCCGCAGGTAGTGCTCAACCCGCCAGGCGGCGCTCCGCCGTCGATGTCGGTCTTTCCTGGTCTCGGCTCGCTCGGCGGCGGCTCGCTCGGCGGCGGGTCGGCCGGACTCGGGTTCGCCACCGACATGCCCGGTCAGAGCGCCGCCTTCCAGTCCGCGCCGCTCGCGGCGCCGCTGCAGATCACCGGGGCGCCGACGGTGCGGATCCGGGTCAGCGGGCCGGCCGGCCTGACGCTTTTCGCCAAGGTCTACGACGTCGACCAGGCCGGGAACACGACGCTTCCGTTCTCGCTGGCCGCGCCGCTGCGGGTCAGCCGGCCGTCGTCGGGCGAGGTGATCACGGTCACGCTGCCGGCGATGGACTACCAGTTCGCCGCCGGGCACCGGGTCAGGCTGGTGCTGACCGCGACCGATTTCGGCTATGCCACGCCCGCCCGGCTGGCGGTCTACCAGGTGGGCCTGGCGAGCCCGGGGATTGTCATGCCGTCGGACCCGGCGCTGGTGCTGACCGATGCCGGGCTGGCATGGTGGGTGTGGGCCGCGCCTGCCGCCGCCGTCGTGCTCGCGGCGGTCCTGCTGCTGACCGGCCGGAGACGCCGGACCGGGCGCGACCAGGCGGACGGCGACGCGGAGCCTGACGTGCCGCTGGCTATCACCGGGCTGACCAAGCGCTATCGCGATGGCCAGCTCGCTGTCGACGGCCTGGACCTGCGCGTGGAGCGCGGCCAGATTCTCGGCCTGCTCGGGCCGAACGGGGCCGGCAAGACCACCACGCTGCGGGCGCTGATGGGCCTGATCCAGCCCGACGCGGGAACGATCACCATCTTCGGCCGCCGGGTCACGGCCGGGTCCGCCGCCCTGTCGAGGCTGGGGGCGTTCGTTGAGGGACCTGGCTTCCTGCCGCACCTGTCCGGCCGGGACAACCTCGAGCTGTACTGGCGGTCGATCGGCCGGCCTGGTGCCGACCCGCAGCTGGCGGCGGTTCTGGCCATCGCGGGACTGGGCAGCGCGATCGACCGCAGGGTTCGCGGCTACTCGCGCGGCATGTGCCAGCGGCTGGCCATCGCACAGGCCATGCTCGGGCTGCCCGACCTGCTGGTGCTCGACGAGCCGCTCAACGGACTCGACCCGCCGCAGATCAGGGAGATGCGCGACGTGCTGACCGACTATGCCGCGGGCGGCCGGACCGTGATCCTGTCCAGCCATCTGCTCGGCGAGGTCGAGCAGACCTGCAGCCATGTCGTCGTCATGCACAACGGGCGGCGAGTCGCGGCTGGTCCCGTCGCCGAGATCATCGGCGGCGGCGGCTCGCTGCTGATCGGCACGCCGCGGACGGCCGAGGCGCTCGCGGTGCTCGGGTCGCTCGGCGGCGTGGCCAGCGTCGAGGCGCACCCGGACGGAGTCCTCGTCCATCCGGGTGATCTCGCCGCATCGGACCTGGTGGCGGCGCTGGTCGGCGCCGGGATACCGGTCGAGCGGGTCGGACCGAGCCGCCGGCTGGAAGACGCGTTTCTCGCGCTGATCGGGCCGGCGGCGCTCGCGGGCCCCGGGTCGCTCTCCGGGAGCCCGGCCGATCCGGCGGCGGACGACGTCGAGCGGGCGGAGGCGGTGCGATGACCGAGCTGGCTGAACCGCCCCGCTCGGTGCCGGGCGAGCTGACGGCCCCCGCGCCCTTCCCGGCGGTGGCCGGCCAGGCCGCGCAAGCGCCGGGCTACCGTCCGCGCCGGACGCTGCCGCTGGCGGTCGAAGCCGTGCGCCAGCTGCGCCGGCGCCGGACGCTGATCACCTTCGGCCTGCTGCTCGTGCTGCCGTGGATCCTGGTCGGCGCGTTCGAGCTGGGCGGCAACGGCGCGGCCGACCCCCAGACGCCCGGCCTGGTGACGACGGCGACCGCGGGCGGACTTAATTTCGCCGCTTTCGCGTTCTTCGCCTCCGCCGGGTTCCTGCTCGTGGTGGCGGTCGCGCTGTTCTGCGGAGATACCGTCGCGACGGAGGCGAGCTGGGCCTCGCTGCGCTACCTGCTCGCGGCGCCGGTGCCGCGCGCGAGGCTGCTGCGGCAGAAGCTGACCGTCGCCCTGGGGTACTCTTTCGTGGCCATCGTCGTGGTTCCGCTAATGGCATTGCTGGCGGGAACGGTCGCCTGGGGCTGGCATCCGCTGAAGCTGCCGGGTTCTGGCGTGCAGCTCAGCACGGGCGCGGCGCTCGGCCGGCTGGCGATCATCCTCTGTTACGTGCTGATCACCGAGGTCGTCGTTGCCGCCATCGCCTTCGTGCTCTCGGTGTCCACCGACTCGCCGCTCGGCGCCGTCGGCGGCGCGGTCGGCGTGGTCATCGTCAGCAACATCATCGACGCGATAACGGCACTGGGCGCCTGGCGGCGGCTGCTGCCGACGCACTGGCAGTTCTCCTGGCTGAATGCGCTTCAGCCGCAGATCAGCTGGACGCCGATGATCGAGGGAGCCGTGGTGTCGTTCTGCTATGCCGTCGTGCTGATCGCACTGGCGTTCCGCCGGTTCCGCGCGAAGGACATCGTCTCCTGAACGCCGGGCCGGGAGCAGGATGGCCGGACAGGCCGGGCGGGCCGGACGGGCCGGACAGGCCGGGCGGGCCGGACGGGCCGGGCGGGCCGGACGAGCCGGGCGGGCCGGGCGGGCCGGACGAGCCGGGCGAGCCGCCTCGGGTCGGGCTCGGAACCATCGCTCGCGAGTGGGGTCGCATCGGCTGCATCGGCTTCGGCGGACCGCCAGCGCACATCGCGCTGCTCCGCACGCTCTGCGTCGAGCAGCACGGCTGGCTGTCCGCCGAGGAGTTCGAGGACGGCATCGCGGTCACCAACCTGCTGCCCGGGCCAGCCTCCACCCAGCTCGCGATGTTCTGCGCCTGGCGGCTGGCCGGCCCGGCGGGGGCCCTGCTTGGCGGGGCCTGCTTCATCGTGCCCGGCCTGATCGTGATCCTGGGGCTGGCCGCGCTGTTCCTGGCCGCGCGCCCGCCGCTGTGGGTCGCCGGGGCAGCCGCGGGGGCCGGCGCGGCGGTCCCGGCCGTCGCCGCCGCAGCCGCGCTCACGCTGATCCCGGCCAGCTGGCGGCGATCGGGCCCCGGACGGCCGCGAGCGCGGCTGGGCTGGGCGCACGGGCGGTGGATCCTCTACCTGCTCGCCGGCGGAACGGCCGGCGCGCTAGCCGGGACGTTGCTGGTCCTGGTTCTGGCTGGCTGCGGCCTCATCGAGCTCGCGGTACGCGGATCGCGCAGGGCCGCCGCTGATGCGGGTTCGGCCGGCCCAGACGGATCTGGGCCCGGCAGTTCGGGGCCTGGCGTCTCCGGCCCCGCCGGGCGAAGCTCCGGCCCTGGCCGGCTGGCGGCGATCATGCCGTTCGCGGTCGCCGTGCCCGCCGCGGCCGGGGGACTGCTCGCCGTGGCCTGGGTGGCGTTCAAGGTCGGCGCCCTGTCCTACGGCGGCGGCTTCGTGATCATCCCGCTGATGCAGCACGACGCCGTGCACACTTATCACTGGATGAGCGGCGCGCAGTTCCTGAGCGCCGTCGCGCTCGGCCAGGTGACGCCGGGACCGGTCGTGCAGACCGTCGCGGTCGTGGGCTACGCGGCCGCTGGCGTCGGCGGCGGCCTGCTGGCCTCGCTGGTCGCCTTCGCCCCGTCGTTCGCGTTCGTGCTGGCCGGCGCGCCGCATTTCGCCAGGCTCCGCGGCAACACCAAGGTCCATGCATTCCTGACCGGCGCCGGCCCGGCCGCGATCGGCGCGATCGCCGGGTCCACCATCCCGCTCGGCCTCGAGCTGGCCCACCTGTGGCAGGTCGCGATCATCGGGCTGGCCGCGGTCTGGCTCATCGTCCTGCGCAAGAACGTGGTCGTCGCCATCGTCGGCGCGGCCGTCCTCGGCATCATCGCGGCCCTAGCAGGCGCGCCGCTCGCCTGATCGGCGTCCGCCGCACCGACTTACCCCGGATTACGTCACTCAAATAGCCCCCAAAACGGATATAATAGGGCTCTCGACGGACTCAAATCCGGGGTAAGTCGTCACGAAGCCACTCTTTTCTAGCCGTTGACACTGGACCAGCCGGGCGCCTAAGTTTCTAGTGTTCGATTACGGAACTGCTGTGCGTGAAGCGCACAAATGCGCATTCGCACAGGGTCGGCGCGGCGCCCGGGTCCGGTATCCGAGGAACCATACAAGGACAGCATGAGGACATGCGCACGCAGGTAGGAATTGTCGGCGCCGGCCCGGCCGGGCTGCTGCTCTCCCATCTGCTGGCCCTCCGAGGCATCGACTCCGTCGTCGTGGAGACGCGCAGCCGCGCGTACTGCGAGGCGCGGCAGCGGGCCGGCGTGCTCGAGGACGGCAGCGTCGGGCTGCTGCGCGAGGCCGGCCTGGCCGAGCGGCTGGATAGCGAGGGTCTGGAGCACGGCGGGATCTACCTGCAGTTCGCCGGTGAGCGGCACCACGTCGACTTCCGCGAGCTGACGGGCGGCCGGACCGTGACCGTTTATGCCCAGACTGAGGTAGTAAAGGACCTTATAGCGAAACGGGTCGCTTCCGGCGGTGCCGTCCATTTCGACGTAACAGATACCGAGGTTGACCACCTGACGTCGGGCCAGCCGGTGCTGCGCTTTACCGGCGCCGCTGGCACGAGGCACGAGATCGTGTGCGATGCGATCGCCGGCTGTGACGGGTTCCACGGGATCTGCCGGGAGGCGATCCCGCCGGACCTGCTGACGGTAAGGGAGCGCGGCTACCCGTTTGCCTGGCTCGGCATCCTCGCTGACGTGCCGCCGTCGACCGACGAGCTGATCTACGCCCACCACCCGAACGGGTTCGCTCTGCACAGCCTGCGCAGCCCGGCCGTCAGCCGCCTCTACCTTCAGGTCGACCCCGACGAGTCGATCGACGGCTGGCCGGATGACCGGATCTGGGACGAACTGCAGTGCCGGTTCGAGCTGCCAGGATCGGGCTGGACGCTGAAGCAGGGACCGGTACTGGACAAGGGCATCACGCCGATGCGGAGCTTCGTGAGCGCCCCGATGCGCTACGGGCGGCTGTTCCTGGCCGGCGACGCGGCGCACATCGTCCCGCCGACCGGCGCGAAGGGCCTCAACCTGGCGATGGCCGACGTCGCGGTGCTGGCGCCGGCGCTCGACGCGCTCCTGCACGGCGACGCCCGGCCAGCCGACGACTACAGTGCTACCTGCCTGAGGCGGGTCTGGCGGTCCACCCATTTCTCCTGGTGGATGACGTCGATGCTGCACCGCATCCCGGGCGCTGACGAGATGGAGGCGGAGTTGCAGCTGTCTCAGCTCCGCTATGTCGTCGCCTCGCGTGCGGCCGCGACGTCGCTGGCCGAGAATTACACCGGTTACCCGCAGCCGCCCGCGGGCGCCGGCCTGGCCCCCTAACAACGAAGGAGCACGAGGACTCATCATGCGCACGACACCGCCGTTCCGCGCTGACCATGTCGGAAGCCTGCTGCGTCCGCCCAGCCTGCTCGCCGCGCGGGACGAGTTCGCGGCGGGAACGATCGACGCCGCCGCGCTGCGAGCCGCCGAGGACTCGGCCATCGCCGGCGTGGTCGCCATGCAGGCCGAGGTGGGGCTGCAGTCGGCGACCGACGGCGAGTTCCGCCGTGCGTCCTGGCACATGGACTTCATCTACCAGCTCGGCGGGATCAGCAAGGCGCCAGGCAACCTGGCGGTGAAGTTCCGCAACCCGTCGGGCACGATCGAGTTCACCCCGGCCGCGCTGCACGTGGGCAGCAAGATCAGGCTGGACCACACGATCTTCTCCGGCGACTTCCGCTATCTCCAGTCGGTGGTGACCTCGGCGACGCCCAAGCTCACGATGCCCTCGCCGAACATGGTGCACTACCGGGGCGGCCCGGCATCGATCGACCAGGACGTCTATCCCGACATGGAGGAGTTCTGGACGGACCTGTCAGCCGCCTACGCGGAGCAGGTGCGCCGGCTTGGCGCGCTCGGCTGCCGGTACCTCCAGCTGGACGACACCAGCCTCGCGTACCTGAACGACCCGGCGCAGCGCGCCGAGATCGCCGAGCGCGGCGAGGACGCGGAGCACCTGCACCTCCGCTACATCCGGCAGGTCAACGACGCGGTCTCCGGCCGGCCGGAGGGCATGGCCGTGACCACCCATATGTGCCGCGGCAATTTCCGGTCCTCCTGGGCGGCCGAGGGCGGCTATGACTTTGTCGCCGAGGCGCTGTTCAGCGAGCTGAACGTGGACGGCTTCTTCCTCGAGTACGACGACGAGCGGTCAGGCGGGTTCGAGCCGCTCAGGTTCGTGCCGAAGGGCAAGATGGTCGTGCTCGGCCTGGTCACGACCAAGAGCGGCAGGCTCGAGGATCCCGACACGCTGAAGCGGCGGATCGACGAAGCCGCCCGGTTCGTCCCGATGGACCAGCTGTGCCTGTCCCCGCAGTGCGGGTTCTCCTCCACCGTGGAGGGCAACGCGCTGACCGCCGAGGATCAGGCGGCCAAGCTCCGCCTGATCGTCCGGGTCGCCCGCGAGGTCTGGGGCTGATCTCCGGCCGATCCCGGCCGCCGGGCTGGATGCCTGCGGGTTAGTCGCCAGGAGGGTGTGCGGTACGTCAGCGCCGGCGGCGCGGGACGCTCCCCGCCGGCCACAGGTAGTACCCGACGGGGAAGAGCCTGAGCCCTAGCTTGTCGGAGATCAGTCCCCACAGGCCGCGCGGTGCCCAGATCGCGACCGCCATCGCAACGACGCCCAGGATGATCCAGTACCAGGTGCCGTAGTGCGACAGGGTCTGCTGGAGGACGAAGAACACGATCGTCCCGAGGATCGGCCCCTCGATCGTGCCGATCCCCCCGATGATGGTGATGAAGATCATCTCGGCCGACCATTGCACGCTGAAGGCCGCCGTCGGCACCACGAACTGCTGGCTGATGATGTACAGCGCCCCGGCCGCGCCGCAGCCCGCGGCGGCGACCATGAAGACCAGCCGCCGCGTCCGCGCGACCCGCGTTCCGATGCTCCGCGCTCCGGTCTCGTCGTCGCGGATGGCGGTGAGCACCAGGCCGATCGGGCTGCGCAGCAGGTAGTAGATGACCGCGAGGACGACGACCGCAACGATCATCGTGGCCCAGTAGGTGTAGGCGGTGATCAGCGTCGGGCTCAGGTTCAGGCCGGGAAGCGCGGCTCCCGTGCCGCCGCCGAGCGAGCTGATCTGGATGATCACGAGCTCGCAGACCGAGGCGATCACCCACATCGTGATCGAGAAATATCCGCTGCGCAGCCGTGAGACCAGCCACCAGACGGGCAGTCCGACGATCCCGGCCAGCAGCGTCGCGACCGGGATGGCCAGGAACGGACTGGTTCCGTGGTCGGCCAGGATCAGCACGAAGTAGGCGCCGAGTCCGATGAAGGCCTGCTGGCCGACCGAGACGAGGCCGGCGTAGCCGGCCAGCAGGTTCCACGTGCTGGCCATGACCAGCAACAGGAAGAAGTCGACGAGCAGGTTCGTCGTGCCGGAGTAGACGGCGTAGGGGAGGTAGCCGAGCACGACGACGATGACGACGGCGGCGATGCCAGCCCACAGCGTCGACCGCCTCGACCTGGTGACTCGCACCTGCGCGTCCGGCTCGGCGTCCGGGTCGGCGGTCGGGCCGGAGATATCGGCTCCTTCACCCGCTCGCCTCCGCGGCGCTTTCAGGCGACGCCGTCCCTCGTCGCTCGTCCCTCGCTCCTCAGTCCAGGCGACGCCGCGCCCCTCCGGCTCGCTCATATTGGCCTTGGCTCCCTGCGGATCGTGATTCCCTGCGGCCTGACCACGAGGATCAGCAGGAAGAGAAGCTGCCCGGCGAGCACCTGGTCGGCCGTGGCGATGTTCGCGCCGATCTCCTGCGCGATACCGAGCAGGATGCCGCCGGCGAGCGTTCCCCAGAGCGAGCCGAGTCCGCCGATCACCACGGCCTCGAAGGCGAACAGCAGCAGCTGATCGGTGCCGATGGTCGGGTCGAACTGCGTGAACATCCCGAACGCGATGCCGGCCAGGGCAACGGTGCCGAACGCGATGGCTGCCGCGATCCCGAACACGTGCCGGTAGTTGATACCGGAGATCTGGGCGGCTTCACGATCGTCGGCGACCGCCCGGATCAGCCGCCCGTTCGTTGTCGAGGAGAGAAAGTACTGCAGCCCGAGCAGCACGATCACGGCGACGACCAGGATGGCCAGGTTGAGGTAGGCGATCGTGATCTGGGAGCCGATGCTGAACGAGTCGGAGACCAGCGAGCCGATGCCGATGGAGTGGCTGTTCGCGGACAGGAACTGCTGCAGGCCGTTCTCGATCACCACCGAGAGCCCGAAGGTCACCAGCATGGTGGTGAGCACGCTGCGATGGAGCGCGGCCTGGAAGAGCGTCCGCTGGATGACATAGCCGAGTACCGCGAAGATCGGCACCACGATCAGGAAGGCCCACACGGCAGGTACGTGGGTGATAGCGACAACGCCGAGCGCGACATAAGCGGCGACGACCGCGAGGTCACCGTGCGCCAGGTTGATGACGTTCATGACTCCGAACAGCAGCGAGAGTCCGCAGGCGAACAGGGCATACAGGCCGCCGATCAGGATGCCCTGGATGACTGCGTTGACCCAGGTCATGGTTCCGCTCCCGACGACTCGGAACTCCCCGCCTGCTGCTCGGGAGGGGTGGGCGCCTGGTCGTTGCCCAGCCGCTTTCCCCGGCCGTTGCCGACCACGCCGAAGTAGGCGCTCTCGATCTGGGCCGGGGTGAGCTCGGCCGGCTGGCCAGCCAGCGTGATCCGGCCTTCGAGCAGGCAGTGCACCATGGACGCGACGCCGAGCGCCTGGCTCACGTCCTGCTCGACCAGCAGCACGGTCACGCCGGAAGCGAGCAGCTGCGGAAGCAGGCCGTAGATCCTCCTGACCACGACCGGGGCAAGGCCGAGCGACAGCTCGTCCAGCAGCAGCACCCGCGGATTGGCCACCAGCGCGCGTCCGATCGCCACGGCCTGCTGCTCGCCGCCCGACAGCTGAGCGGCATGCTGGCCCCGCCGGTCCCGCATCCAGTCGAAGAGGTCGTAGACCGCCTCGATCGTCCACGGGCCGGGCCGGGCGCTTGTCCGGCCGACGAGGAGGTTCTCCTCGACGGTCAGCGAGGGGAAGAGCCGGCGTCCCTCGGGCACCATGACGATCCCCGCGGCGACCCGCTGCTCCGGCCGCAGGCCGGTCACGTCGGTCCCGTCGAGCAGGACGGAGCCGGACGTCGGCCGGTGCAGGCCCGCGATCGTGCGCAGCAGCGTTGACTTGCCAGCGCCGTTGGCGCCGATCATCGCGTGCACGGTTCCGGCCGGGACGTCCAGGCTCACGCCGTGCACAGCCTGGAGCTGACCGTGGTGCACGTTCAGGTCGCGGACCTCGAGCAGCGCGCCAGCCAGGCCAGCCGCACCAGGCTGGTCGGCATAGCCGGTCACGGCGCTCCCGCTCATCCGGCTGCCCCAGTGCTAGCTGGTCCGGGGCCCGGCAGGTGCAGTGACGCGGTGACCTCGGTGCCGAGGAACACCTCGCGGACGGCGGGCAGTGCGAGCACCTCGTCCGGCTCGCCGTCGCCGATGAAGGCCCCGCCGTACAGGCACAGCAGCCGGTGCACGGTCGCGGTCAGGGCATGCACGACATGCTCGATCCAGATGACCGCCACGCCCTCGGCGCGGACGGCGCTGACGATCGTGACCAGCTGCGCGACCTCCGGGTCGGTCAGGCCGCCGGCCACCTCATCGAGCAGCAGCAGCTTCGGGCCGGTGGCCAGCGCCCTGGCTACCTCGAGCCGCTTGCGGGAGAGCAGCCCGAGCCGTTCCGCCGGGCTGTTGGCGTCGCCGGACAGGCCGGTCAGGTCGCAGATGGCCGAGGCCGCGGCATAGCTGGGCCGCCGCCGCAGGCCGGAGCCCTGCTGGACGGCGACGAGCACGTTCTCGAAGACCGTCATCGCGCCGAACGGCCTGGGCACCTGGAACGTCCGCCCGATGCCGAGCCGGCATCGGGCGGCGGCGTCAAGCCGGGTGACCGGCGCCCCGCCGAACAGGATCTCGCCGGACGACGGCGCGAGATCGCCGGCGATGAGCCCGAACAGGCTGCTCTTGCCGGCCCCGTTGGGCCCGACGATCCCGACCATGTCTCGTGGCCCGATGGCGAGCGACAGGTTGTCCGCGACCACGACCCTGCCGAAGCTCTTCGATACTCCGGCGAGTTCCAGCAGGGTCGTGCCCGCGGATTCAGGCATTCGTTGGCTCGAGATTTGCCTGGACCTGCACGGCCGAGTTCAGAGAGTTGTCGACGACCGTCATCGCGAACGGGAACTTGCCGGTCGACTTCTTCCACTGCACGCCGACCGGGTTGATGATCCCCACGCCAGGGGCGGGACCGTTGCCGAAGTTGAGCGGGCCGCACATTCCCGTGTAGTTGACCTGATGCAGGGCGCTGGCGACCTCGGCGGCGTCATGCGGGTCGCTGACGCTGGCGAACGCCTCCTTGGCCACCTCGAACAGCGAGTACGTCGAGCCGATCGACTGCACCCACTGGTTCCCCGTCGCGGCCTGGAAGCCGTCGGCGAGCCCCTTTGCCGACTGGCCGGTCAGCGACGAGGTGTTCGGCATGTACGGGCCCCACCACGAGTCGGTGGCGACGTTGTTGACCAGCGGGCCGAGTGCGGCCGTGTCGGCCGGGAAGAGCAGTACCTTGGCGACGGTCGCCAGCTTGGGCTTGAAGCCCTGCTGTGATGCCTGCTTCCAGAACGTGTTGAAGTCCGGCGGCAGCGGGCAGTTGCTGAACACCTCGGCATGCTTGCTCTTGAACGTCGAGATCATCGAGGTGAAGTCGGTGGTGCCGTCGGTATACGCGCCGCCGTCGACCACCGTGTAACCGGATGCCTTGATCAGCGGCTCGAACCCGCCGCGGAAGGCGTTCCCGTCGGCGTCGTTCGGGTACTGGCAGGCCACGACCTTGTTCGTCTTGACCCGGTTCCACATGGGCGCGAAGCAGCCCTGGAACTCCTTGAGGCCGAAGAAGAACATCGTGCAGTACTGGAACGAGGTCGTCGGGCTCACCGGATTGCCGCCCAGCCCGCCGTACCAGGCTTCCCACGGAACGACGGTGGACAGGCACGGAGTGTGCAGCTTCTCGCACGACGTGGCGACCGGGATGGTCGTCTCCGGTGTGGACGTCGTCAGGATCATGTCGACGTGGTCCTGAGTGATCAGCTTCTGAGCCACCTGGCCGGCCGTGGTCGGGCTCGACTGGCTGTCCTGCACGTTGACGTTGATCTTGTAGGTCTTCTTGCCGATCTTGATGCCGTTCTTGTAGATCGAGCTCTGCTGGATCTGCTGCAGCACGTACTTGTCACCGGATGCGAAGCCGGACAGCTCGCCGGTGAGCGGCGTGATGAAGCCGATATTGATAGTCCCGCTCGCGCTCGCGGGGCCGCCGCCCTTGAGGCCGGAGCTGCAGGCAGCGAGGAGCCCGCCCGCGCCGACCGCGAACGTGCCGGCGCCCATGCCCTTGAGAAGAGAACGTCGCGAGATCGACTGATCCTGCGGCATCCCGAGTTCTGCTTCCTGACGGTCCATTCCGTCTCCTCCGAAGTCAGCGCCCGCGGGTCGCCGGCGAACTGAAGGCTGCGCCGTCGCCAGTGACGACCGACACTTCAGGACAGGTACTCGCAGGATGTTCGCTTGGCGTACGACTATACGCAATGTAGAACTTAGTCAGCGTTATAGACGAGTGTCAACGTCCATCGCGTATCGGCGTGATCGCTGAGAACACAGGTCTAACCGGGACGTCTGGACCGCGGATTGGCTGGCTCGAATGGAGCCTCGGATGGCGCCTTCCTGACCGAGGGTCAGGAAGGCGCCACGGCCTTCAGATCGGCCTCGATCTGGCTGGCCGTCTCGAGCAGCGCGGGAAGAAGCTGTGTCAGCATCGCCTCGCGGCTGTGCCTCCTGGCGTGGGCTGACACGTTGATCGCTGCGGTCACCGCGCCCGAGGAGTCCCTGATCGGCGCGGCTATCGCCCGCAGCCCTTCCTCGAGCTCCTGGTCCACGATCGAGTAACCCTGCCTGCCGACCTCGCGGATGATCTCCCTGAGCCGATCGGGATCGGTGACGGTCTGCTCGGTGAACGCCTCGAACGTGGTCTCGGCGAGGTACTTGCCGAGTTCTTCCTCGCTCAGCCCGGCCAGCAGCACCCGGCCCATCGAGGCCGCGTAGGCGGGGAACCTCGTGCCGACCGAGATCGCGACCGTCATGATCCGCTTCGTCGCGACCCTGGCCACGTAGACGATGTGCTGACCGTCGAGCACGGAGATCGACGAGGACTCGTGCAGCTTGGCCGACAGCTCCTCCAGGTGCGGCTCGGCTACCTCCGGCAGCGCGAGCCCCGACAGGTACGCATAGCCGAGTTCCAGCACCCTGGGCCGGAGCGAGAACTCCCGCCCGTCACTGCGGACGTACCCGAGCCTGACCAGCGTCAGCAGGAACCGGCGGGCAGCGGCTCTGGTCAGCCCGGTGGCCCGCGCCACCTCGCTGAGGCTCAGCCGCTCCCGGTCTGGCCCGAATGCCCTGATAACCGCCAGTCCGCGATCCAGCGACTGGACGAAATCGCTGTCTCTGGCAGGCACCGCTTCAGGCGCCGGGGCTGCCGCGCTGTCCTCGGGCAGCACCCCGCTGTCCTCCGGCGCTACGGGCAGCGCCCCACCGGCCGGGTGCCCCGCCTCGGCGGACGTGTTCGCTGTGCGCCCCGAAGTTCTCATCTCAACTGCATGGTAACGCCCAGCGACGAAATCCTAGCTAGCCGAGCCGGTAGGAATTGCCGCCCAGGTGACCGAGCAGTGCCGCGGTGACCTCGTCAGGCGACGAGACATTCGCCAGGTGAGCGGCGCGGGCGACGACAACAAGCCGCGCGCCGCTGATGCCTGAAGCGATCAGCGCGCCGTGATCGGGCGGCGTCGTCGGATCCTGCTCACCGGCGATGACGACCGTGGGTGCCGTGATCGAGCCGAGCCGCGACCGCAGGTCCATCCCGGCGATGGCCGCGCAGCAGCCCGCGTAGCCGGTCGCGTCGGTGCGTTCGAGGTCGGCGGCGAACGCGGCCGTCACCCCGGGCTCGCGCTCGGCGAAGGCCCTGGTGAACCACCGGCCGATCGACTGCCCGGAGATCGAGGCCAGGCCGGCCGTCCTGACCTGGTCGGCCCGGGCCAGCCAGGCCGAGGCCGGCGGCAGGTAGGCAGAGCTGCAGACCAGCCCGAGGGCGGCGATCCGGCCCGGGTGCTCGGCCGCCAGCCACATCCCGATCATGCCGCCGAGCGAGATCCCGCAGTAGGCTGCGCGCTCGATGCCATGCTGATCGAGCAGCGCGAGCACGCCGGCCCCGAGGTCGGCGATCGTGTAAGGCCCGGCGGGTGCGGCGGAGCCCCCGTGCCCCGGCAGTTCGAACCGCAGCAGCCGGAAATGCTCCGCCAGCGCCGGTACCTGCGGGTCCCAGACCGCACGGGAGGTCCCGAGCGAGTCTCCGAGCACCAGGACCGGCGCCCCGGCCTGCCCCTCGAACGAGGCCGTCAGCGGCAGCGGGGCCGGGTCCGGCTCAGCCACGGCGACGTCCGGGCAGCGGGCGCAGCAGCCAGCCGGGATCACACATCGAAGAACACAGTCTCGCGGTCCCCGCGCAGCCGGATGTCGAACCGGAACTGGCCCGGCTGGCCGCCCGGAACCGTGCTGGCGATGAGCGTGGCCCGCCGGGCCTGGTCACCGATGGCGGACAGGACCGGGTCGGCCGCGTTCGCCTCGGCCTCGTCAGGAAAGTAGATCCTGGTCACGACGCGGTCGAGCAGGCCTCTGGAAAAGACGGAGACGTCCAGGTGCGGTGCCTCTGTTCCGCCGGCCAGGCACGGCAGCGGACCGGGGCGAAGCGTGACGATCCGGTACTGGCCGTCAGCGTCGGTCGCGCACCTGCCGAAGCCGCGGAACCCAGCCGCGGCCGGCCTGGCGGCCCCGCGCGGGTCGTCCGGGTGGTCGAACCGGGAGTCCGGGTCCGCCTGCCAGGTCTCGATCAGCGCGTCGGTCACCCGCTCGCCGGCGCCGTCGAGCACCTGGCCGGTGATGGTGATAGCGCCGGGAGTCCCCTCCGGCACCACGAACGAGCCGTCCGGCCACGGCAGGACGATGGCCAGGAACGGGCCGACCGTCTGCGAGGGCGTGATGGGCAGGCTCACGCGTCCTCCTGCGTCTCGAAGACGGTTGCGCTGGCGCCGCGCAGTACGATGTCCCACTCGAAGCCCAGCGCCCAGTCCGGTTCGGTCAGGTCGAGGTCGAATCGGGCGATCATCCGCTCGCGGGCCTTCGGGTCGGGCACCGAGTTGAAGATCGGGTCCTGCGCGAAGAGCGGGTCACCGGGGAAGTACATCTGGGTGACCAGTCGCTGCGTGAACGCCCGGCCGAACAGCGAGAAGTGGATGTGGGCCGGACGCCAGGCATTGAGATGGTTCTGCCAGGGATAAGCACCCGGCTTGATCGTGACGAACCGGTACCTGCCGTCGGAGCCGGTGAGGCAGCGGCCGGCGCCGTCGAAGTTCGGATCGAGCGGTGCCGGATGGTCGTCGACCTTGTGGGCATACCGGCCGGCCGAGTTTGCCTGCCAGATCTCTACGAGAGTGTCAGGGACCGGCCTGCCGCCGGAGTCCAGCACCCGGCCGGTCACGATGATCCGCTCGCCGAGCGGCTCGCCCGGATGGCGCGTGGTCAGATCGCTGTCCGCGGTGGTCACCCGCTCGGCGCCGAGCAGCGGCCCGGTCACCTCGGTCAGCCATTGCGGCATCGGCACGAGCGGCTGCACCGGCGCACGCAGCTGGGAGGAGCGGTACTCCGGCGAGTTGAGCGGCGGGTGGACTCCATCGGGCCGCTCGTAGCGCGGCAGGATCAGCCCGTTGCTCACGGCTCCGTGCGTGGAAGTCCCGTGGTGTGCGGCATCGTGGTGTGCGGCATCGTGGTGTGCGGCACCGTGGTGTGCGGCACCGTGGTGTGCGGCATCGTGCGATTCGGCCGTCATCGGGCTGCTCCTTCGGTCGCGCGCGCGGTGACCGGTGCGCTGGCCGCCGCGGCCGGCGGCACCCGGTCTGCCTTGCTGGCGGGCATCGTGGCGAGCAAGCCGCGCAGTGCCGTCAGCTCGGGCTCGGACGGGGCGGGGAGTTCGCTGAGGTCTGCGGAGACCCGCAGGTCCCAGCCAGTTCTGCCCTTGATATCCGCAACGGACACCCCGGGGTAGATCCCGGACAGCGTGAGCTCACTCGTCTGCGGGTCAGGCGTCAGGACGCCGAGGTCGGTGATGACCCGGCTCGGTCCCGCGCCGGTGAGGCCGAGCCGCTGCCTGCTGCCCGGCCCGTCGCCGAAGCCCACGGAGGTCACGAAATCGACCCGGTCCACGAACGTCCGGCGCGACTGCCTGATCACGACGATGACCTCCCGGCAGGCCGCCGCGATCTCGGGCGCCCCGCCCGCGCCCGGCAGCCTGACCCTCGGATCGGCGTAGTCGTCGCCGATCACCGTGGTGTTGATGTTGCCGAACTTGTCCAGCTGGGCGGCGCCGAGAAAGCCGACATCGATCCGGCCGGACTGCAGCCAGTAGTTGAAGATCTCCGGAACGCTGACAACGGAGTCGGCGGTCTCGGCCAGGATCCCGTCGCCGATCGACAGCGGCAGCACGCCTGGCTTGGCGCCGATCGTGCCCGACTCGTAGATCAGGATCAGGTTCGGCGCGTGCGTCGCGCGGGCCAGGTTGGCGGCCTCACTCGGCAAGCCGATCCCGACGAAGCAGGTCATCTGGTCACGCAGCGCGTGCGCGGCAGTGACGGTCATCATCTCGTCCGCCGTGTAGCTCATCGGGCGGTTCCCGTGTCTCCGGCCAGCACCGCATCGCCGGCTGGACCGGCTGGTCCGGCCGGGCGATGGTAGACGTGCTCATCCAGCCAGGCAGTGAACGTTGCCCGGTCCCTGCTGATGGCGTCCCACGCCACGTAGAAGTCGTTGTCCCTGGCGGAGTAGCCCAGCGCGTAGGACGGGTGCGCGCCCCCCGGCACGACGGCCACGTAGCTGACCGCCCAGGACGGCAGCACGACCGCGCCCGGCCGAGGGTCGAGCACGTCGACGATCTCCTCGACGGTCACCACCGACCTGGCCGAGGCGAGCACGCACTCCTTCTGCACTCCGGTGATCCCCCAGTACTGGACGTTGCCCAGGCGGTCCGCCTGCTGGGCGTGGACGACAGCGACGTCCGGCCGGAGCGCGGAGACCGCGGTCAGCCGCTCGCTGGTGAACGGGCAGACCACCTCGGCGACGCCGGCGGTCTGGCTGGCCAGGCTGGTTCCGCGATAGCCGCGCAGGATCGCGAACGGCAGCCCGGATGCCCCGGCCATGTACTTGTTGGCCATGCCCGCGTGGCTGTGCTCCTCGATCTCCAGCGGGACCGGCCAGGCGTGCTCGACGGCATCCCTGAACCTGTGCAGCGATCCGACGCCGGGATTGCCTGCCCAGGAGAAGACGAGCTTGCGGGCGCAGCCCGCGCCGATCAGCTGATCGTAGATGATGTCAGGGGTCATCCGGACCAGGGTCAGGTCGCGGCGCCGCTGCCTGATCACCTCGTGGCCCGCGGCATGCGGGATCAGGTGCGTGAAGCCTTCCATCGCGACGGTGTCCCCGTCGTGAACGGCAGCGGCGATCGCCTCGGCCAGGGACACAATCTCAGCCACCCCCCACCAGCCCTCCTCGCCGCATCTACCGACACGATATCGATAGGCCGCTAAGTGAACAACTGTGCGAACTACGTAGCATCCTCCAGCACTTCCGCCGCTATGGCGAACGCGCGGTTCGCCGCGGGAACCCCGGCGTAGACCGCGACCTGCAGCAAGACCTCCTGGATCTGGCTGGGTGTCAGGCCGTTCCGCAGCGCGGCGCGGACATGCATGGCGAGTTCGTGTTCCTGGCGCAGCGTGGCGAGGATGGCCAGGGTGATCATGCTGCGGTCGGCCCGTGACAGGCCGGGGCGGGACCAGATGTCGCCCCAGGCGTATCTCGTGATCAGATCCTGAAACGGTGCCGTGAAGTCGGTCGTCTGCCTTATGGCCCTGTCTACGTGCTCATTGCCGAGGACCTCGCGGCGGATCTGCATGCCCTGGCTGGTGCGGTCTTCGTCGGTGCTCATGTCGGAAAAGCGTAGGGGGCGGATCGGGCGGCAAGCCCGCCGGTGCCGCCTGCTGCGCAAACGGCTGGCACCGGGAGCATGTCGTCCGCTCCGTGGCTCTGCGCATTGGGCACCAGCCGACGAACCGTTACGCCTCCAGGGCCGCGTCGCACTCCGCGTGGGCGGCTAGGGCGCGGCGGATGAACTCGGGGGTGGCGCCTAGGTAGGACTCGGGGCGGAGGGCTGTCTCGATGTCGGCGCGGGTGAAACCGGCTTCGGAAAGCAAAGCCGCCGCCTCTGGGTCGGTGCGGAGGGCGTCGGAGAGGCTGATGCCTTCGGTAATGGCTCTTCTGGTTGCTTCGGTTAGCAGGTCGTGGGCGGGAAGGGGGCCTAGCGCGGGAGTGAGGAGGGCGGCTAGGTGCTCGGCTTGGGGGAGGCCGTTGGTGGCTTCTGCGTTGGCGCGCATTCTGAGTGGGTCGATCTGGAGGGCGGCGAGCAGGTCTACTGTCCAGGCGGTGGCGGATCCCGTCAGGCGGAGGAGGGCGGAGAGGGGCTGCCATTCGGAGTGCCAGGCGCCGGCGGCGCGCTGGTGTTCCTGCTCGGCGGCGGAGGCGAGGGTGGCGAGCAGGCCGGGTGCCTGCCTGGCGCAGCCGAGTATGACGATGGAGGCGACCGGGTTCTTCTTGTGGGGCATGGCCGATGAGCCGCCGCGGCCGGACCCGGCATCCTCGTGCGCCTCGGCGACCTCGGTCTGGGCGAGCAGGGTGACGTCCCTGGCGATCTTGCCGAGCACCGCGCACGCGCCGGCCAGGGCCGCCGCGAGCTCGATGATCCGCAGCCTGCTCGTATGCCAGGGCAGCACGGGCTCGGCCAGGCCGAGTTCGCCGGCCAGCAGCGCGGCGACGGTCGGCCCGGCGTCGCCGAGCGAGGCGAGCGTCCCCGCCGCCCCGCCGAACTGAACGGCGAGCCGGCCGGCCCTGATCCGGTGCAGGTCGCGGCGCGCCTCGTCGATCGCGGTCAGCCAGCCCGCGGCGACCAGCCCGAAGGTCACGGGCACGGCCTGCTGGAGCAGCGTCCGGCCGGATATCACCGTGCTCGCGTGCTCGCTCGCCCGGGCGGCGCAGCTGCCCGCCGCCAGCTGCAGGTCGGCGAGGATGGCGTCGAGGCTCTGGCGGGCGAGCAGCATGACGGCCGTGTCGATGATGTCCTGACTGGTTGCGCCACGGTGAACAGCTCCGGCGGCTCCTGCCGCCGACTCAGGCAGCAGCTCGGTCAGCGCCCTGACCAGGGCCGGAACGGGATTGCCCGTGGCCGCCGCAGCTACCCCGAGCGCTCCGTTATCGAAAAGGCCGGAGCGGGCCACCGCGGTGACTGCCGCGCCGGATCCGGCCGGCGCGAGCCCGGCGCGCTCCACGGCGCGGGCCAGCGCCGCCTCCGTGTCGAGCATGGCCTGCAGCCATGCCTCGTCGCTCACGTCGACCGCCCCGCGGTCGAACAGCGCGCCGAACAAGCCGGTGCCGCTGGAGTCGCTCACCCCTCCATGATCCTCAGCTCGTGAGCGCCCCGTGAGCCCGGGCGGTCGCGGCGGCCCTGGAGTAATCCGCTTCACGTACTACGCGTCGCGTAGTAGTCTGTCCGCATGCAGGACGGCCAGGAAGCCCCCGTCATCGCCCAGCAGGGACCGCTAGCAGAGCGAGGTGAACTCGATGTGGCCTGGCGCCGACGCTCCGCCGGTCCAGTTGTGGCCCTCGCCCCAGGTCATGGCCGGCGCCGGGGTCGCGCAGGTCGTGTTGAGGATCAGGCCGGTGTAGTCGCCGTACGGGAAGAGGAAGCCGTTCGGCGTCTCCTGTGACTGGGACGGGTCGTACTGGGAAATCTGCTGGCCAGCCGTGGTCCACGAGGTCCCGCCATTGGTCGAGGCGCGGTACCACAGGTTGTAGCCGTCGACGTGATCGACTGTGCCGTCCAGCGAGTCGTTCCTGTCGTCGATCCACGTCGCGAAGAGCTGACCCGGCCCGCCCGCGACGATGTTCGGGAACAGGGCGTAGCAGGCCGAGTTCGGGCAGTTGGAGGCGGTCTTGTCGTCGACCCGGCCAACCAGGGACCAGCCGGCCGCTGTCGTGCAGTTCGACGAGCAGCGCGACAGGTTGATGATGGTCGGGCTCTTAGCCTGGGTGTGCACCTGCCCGTCCTGCCAGGCGAGGTAGAGCGTCCCAGCGGAGTCGATCGCGATCACGTCCTGGGCGCCGAAGTAGGCGAACCCGCATTTGCTGTACGGGCAGCCGGGACCCTGCGGTGCCTGCGCGATCACCGGGCTGAAGGTGGTTGTGCCGCCGCCAGCGAGCGTCTCGGAGACCCGGTAGTCGGCAGCAGGCGAGCCGGTGCAGTTGCTCGACTGGCAGTCGCCCCAGGCGAACCAGGCGTTGCCCTGAGCGTCGAACACCCCGCCCTCGGCGAAGCCGACGACGTCGGTGCTGTCGACGAGGTGCTGGGTGAAGGTCGAGCCGCCGTTCGTTGATACCGACACGAAGTGACCGGAGCCCTGGGTGTAAGCGTCGTAGACGTCGTTGCTGCTGGCCAGGATCTTCTCGTGGTCGCAGTTCTTGCACCCTTTCGCGTTGGCCTGAACGGCCTGGCCGAAGCTCTGGCCGAAGTTCGTCGACTTGGCGACGTAGATATCGGTGTGGCCGCCGGACAGGCCGTAGGCGAGGAACGACACGTAGACCGCGCCGGTCGCCTTGTCGAGGGCGATAGCGGGATCGGCCTGGTCCGGGTAGCTCACGCCGCCCGGCGTGTTCGCGACGACTGATGGGGCGCTGAAGGTCTTGCCGCCGTCACTGGAGACCTGGATCATGATCCGCGAGTTGTTCAGGCCGGACGCCGGGTCACAGCTCGTGTTGCCAGCGTAGTGGGTGATGAGAAGGTAGACGTGGCCGCTGTCCGACGCCATGGCCGGCTCCCAGTCGTCGCCGCCGCAGTACCCGAGTCGCTGGACGGTGACGGCGGCCTGGCTCGCCGCCGGCGCGCCGAGTCCCCAGGCGGTGGCGACCGCGACAAGGACCGCGGCCAGCTTCCAGGAGAAGTTCCTCTTCGATTGCACCGCTCGCGACGTTCGTGATGCTCGCGACGTAAACGCCATTACCGTCATTCCTCCTCAGTAGCCACTGGAACGACAATTGTGGCGAACGTAACTCCGGGCGGTAGCGGGGTCAACCCTTTCCTGCGCTGATCGGCATGACAGAGCGGACGCTGAACGGCACGACTGGTCGCGGCAAGCTGTCCGCCACTATCTCGCGACCGCTCGTGGCATTCACGAACGCTGTACCTGCCGGTGCTGATGTTCGGCGACGGGATACGAACCCGCTTCCGCGCTCCCTCCGTGACCAGATGGCGACGGCCGGAGCCGCTGGTGATCCCGCTGCCCTCGGCCTGTCCGTCCTGCTGGTGCGGGTCCGGCTGACCTTCACGGTCGACTACGAGCGCGTCGCGCCGTTGTCGCTGCCGGTCAGCGCCAATGTCCTGCGCATGCCTGGACACCCGCTCGGGGGTCTCGCCGTACCTCCAGCTCATCCATCAGGTGCGGCAGGCGCTCCGGCTTGGCCTGCTAAGCGAGGGTGACCAGCTGCCGACGGTCAAGGACGTGGTCGCGCGGCTGGCCATCAATCCGAACACGGTGCTCAAGGCCTACCGGGAGCTGGAATACGAGGGGCTGGCCGCCGCTAAGGCTGGCGTCGGGACCTTCGTGACCCGGACCGACGGGTCGCTCGCCGCGCACGGGCCGCTGCGCGAGGACCTGACGCACTGGCTGGCCAAGGCGCGCACCTCAGGGCTCGACGACGAGAGCATCGAGGCCCTGTTCGTCACCACCTTCAGGAACAGCACATCGAGTGCTCGCAACCAGGCTGGCAACGGCGCGGCACATGCCCCCGCTGACAGCACTCCCCAGGTCACCGGCCCAACGGGCCACGTAAGGAGCGAATGACATGACCGCTGTTCTTGAGTCCACGGGGCTCAGCAAGCGGTACGGGCGGCGCCAGGCGCTCACCGACTGCACGCTGAGCATCCCGTCCGGGCACGTCACCGGGCTGGTCGGTCCTAACGGAGCGGGGAAGACCACGCTGCTGAACCTGGCCGTGGGCCTGCTGCAGCCGACGTCAGGAAAGATCGAGGTGCTGGGCGGCCACCCGGCCAGCACTTCCGAGCAGCTGGCGAGGGTCGGCTTCGTCGCCCAGGACACCCCGACCTACGCGGGGCTGAGCGTCGCCGACCATCTCAAGCTGGGCGCGCACATGAACCCGGGCTGGGACACCGAGCTGGCCGAGCGCCGGATCACCCAGCTGGGCCTGGACCCGTCGCAGAAGGCAGGGAAGATGTCCGGCGGCCAGCGCGCCCAGCTGGCCCTGACGCTGGCCATCGCCAAGCGGCCGGAGCTGCTGATCCTCGACGAGCCGATCGCGAGCCTTGACCCGCTGGCGCGCCGTGAGTTCCTCCAGGTCCTGATGGAGGCGACCGCCGAGCAGGAACTCAGCGTCGTGATGTCCTCGCACCTGGTCTCCGACCTCGAGCGAGCCTGCGACTACCTGATCGTGCTCGTCGCTTCGCGCGTGCGGCTCGCCGGGGAGGTCGATGAGCTTCTCGCCAGCCACTGGCAGCTCACCGGGCCGCGCTGCGATCCCGCCGCGCTGCCGGGCGACTGGCAGGTGATCTCGGCCAGCCACACCGACCGGCAGAGCACGCTGCTGGTCCGCACCAGCAGCCCCGTCGCCGACCCGACCTGGGCGGCCGACCACATCGGCCTGGAGGACCTGGTCCTCGCGTACATGAGCCAGTCCGCGCCGCAGCGTGCGGAGGCTGCCAAGCCATCGATGGAGGCACGCCAATGATCTGGCTGACCTGGCGGCAGTTCCGCGCCCAGACGATCGTCACCGCCGCGTTCCTGGCCGCGCTCGCGGTCACGCTCCTGGTGACCGGGCTGAGCCTGGCCCATCTGTACGACAGCAGCGGCCTGGCCACCTGTCACGGGCCGGGTAGCTGCGGACCTCTAGCCAGCAGCTTCATCAACCAGGTGAAGGGCGGTCTCAGCGAGAAGGTCTTCTACGCCGGGATCTACATCGTCTACGCGGCGCCGGCCATCATCGGCATGTTCTGGGGCGCGCCGCTCATCGCCCGCGAGATCGAGGCCGGTACCTTCCGGCTGGCCTGGAACCAGAGCGTGAGCCGCAGCCGCTGGGTCGCCGTCAAGCTCGGTCTCATCGGCCTGGCCGCGATGGTCACCGCCGAACTCCTTGCCCTGATGACCAGCTGGTGGGCGAGCCCCGTCTACCAGGCGGCCGCGGCCGCGCGGTCGGACTCGCTGAGCATCGCCAGGATCGCGCCGCCCCTGTTCGGGGCCCAGGGCATCGCGCCGATCGGGTATGCCGCGTTCGCTTTCACCCTGGGAGTCACGGCCGGGCTGCTCATCCGCCGCACCATCCCCGCCATGGCCGTCACGCTGGCCGGTTTCGCGCTCGTCCCGTTCGCCTGGCCCAGCTGGGTGCGCCCGCACCTCATCAGCCCGCTCCGCGAGAGCATGCCCTTCAGCACTGCCCGGCTCGACGAGGTCATGATCGGCGCTGGCAATCAGATGATCGTGGGGGACACAGCCAGCAAGCCGGGGGCGTGGATTCTCACGAACCAGGCGGTCAAGCCCGACGGACAGCCATTTACCGGCCCACCGACCCAGGCCTGCCTGGATCGGGGAGTCCAGGCCTGTAACGCCGCCATCGGCCGGCTGCACCTGCGCCAGGTCATCACCTACCAGCCGGCCAGCCGGTTCTGGGCCTTCCAGTGGTACGAGACGGCGATCTTCCTGGTGCTCGCGGTCGCCCTGGCTGCTTTCTGCGCCTGGTGGATCAGGCGCCGGCGGCTCACGTGAACGCGCCTTACTTCTTCGCTGCGGAGGCACGACGATGACGTGGCTGACCTGGCGCCAGTTCCGCCCCCAGGCGATCGCGGCCGGGGCCGTCCTGGCCGTGCTCGGCGCTGTCCTGCTGGTCTCCGGCCTCAGCCTGGCGCACCTGGACAACTCCACTGGCCTCGCTGCCTGTCCTGCGCACCACGACTGCGCGTCGCTGGCCAGCAGCTTCCTCAGGCAGGCCCGGTCCGGCTCTTACGACAAGCTGCACGGCCTCGCGGCTGCGATCGTGCTTCTCGCGCCAGCCGTCATCGGCATGTTCTGGGGCGCGCCGCTGATTACCAGGGAGATCGAGACCGCGCTGGGGGTCACCGCCGGGGTGCTGGTCCGGCGCACGGTGCCCGCGATGGCGGTCACCCTGGCCGCGTTCGCCGCCGTCCAGCTCGCCTGGCCCAGCTGGATCCGGCCGCACCTGATCGCGCCTGTGCATGCCGTCCTGGCGCTCGGCAAGGTGTCGCTCGGCGGCTTTGGCGAAGGTCCAGGTAACGGGCTGTTCCTCACCGTCGGAAGCAAGGGCGATGGCTGGATCCTGTCCAGCCACGCCGCTAACGCGGCTGGTCAGGCCATCAGCCGCGTCCCTGGCGGCTGCTCCACGCAGACCGGCGGCCCGGGGACGTTCCTGGCCTGCCTGGCCAGGAAGGGTGTCCGGGTCGCGGTCACCTACCAGCCAGGCAGCCGGTACTGGACGTTCCAGTGGTACGAGACCGCGATCTTCCTGGTCCTCGCGGCCGCGCTGGCCGGGTTCTGCTACTGGCGGGTCAGCCGCCGCGCCCTGGCCTGACCTGTTCCGCACGAACGGGCCGGTTACTCCTGGTACGGGGTACGCTGACGGATCGTTCTTCCTGATCCGGCAGCGAGGTAGATGACATGAGCGCCGCAGGCCGGGTGACCTTCCGCGGCACCGATCCGGTCGCGGCGGCCGCCGCCACCGTCAGCGAGTCCACGCCCACGAAATGCCAGGCCCGCACGCGCCTGTACCAGAACGGCGCGCTGGTGGCTGAGGGCTTTCCGGTCGCCGACATCAGCGAGCATCTGAAGGAGGACGCGACGGTCGTCTGGCTCGACCTGCACGATCCGGACCGGGCCGACCTCTCGGTGCTGAGCGAGGAATTCGGGCTGCATCCGCTCGCGATCGAGGACGCCGAGCATGAGCACGAGCGGACCAAGCTCGACCGGTACCAGAGCCACCTGTTCCTGACCGCCTACGCGGTGCACCTCGACGCGAAGACCGGCGAGCTCGCGACGAGCGAGCTGGCCGCGTTCATCACCAAGCGCGCGCTGATCACGGTCCGCAAGGACGACGGCCTGGACATCGGGGCGGTGGTCAGCTACTGGGACGGCAGCCCTGACCTGGCCAAGAACGGTGTCGGCTACCTGCTGCACGGCCTGCTCGACAACATCGTGGACGGCTACTTCGCCACGGTGCAGGCCCTGGACGAGCTGATCGAGAACGTCGAGGACCAGGTCTTCGCCGAGAGCGCCAAGGATCAGGGCGCCGTCCAGCGGCGTAGTTTCGAGCTGCGCAAGAGCCTGGTCCTGCTGCGCCGGGTCGTGCTGCCCATGCGCGAGGTCGTCAATGCGGTGCTCCGGCGGGACCTGGGCATCGTCGACGACGCGATGATGCCGTACTACCAGGACGTCTACGACCACGTGCTGCGAGCCACCGAGTGGACAGAGGGCCTGCGCGATCTGGTGACCACGATCCTGGAGACGCACCTGACGGTGCAGGCCAACCGGATGAACGTCATCACCAAGAAGGTGACGAGCTGGGCGGCGATCGTGGCCGTGCCGACCCTCGTGACCGGCTTCTACGGCATGAACGTTCCCTACGCCGGGTTCGGCAAGCCCTGGGGGGTAGGTGCCGCGGCAGCCATCATGGTCGCCGCCTCCGTCTGCCTGTACATCGTCTTCAAGCGCAAGGACTGGCTCTAGCTCGGAATGACTCCCGAGCCCAACAACCGCTCGCTCTGGGTCCCCGGCCGCCCATAGGCTGCGCGCGTGCCTGATCCGGTCTTCAGCGACCCGCGGCTCGCGCGGATCTACGATCCGCTCGATCCCGATCGCAGCGACCTGGACGTCTACGCAGCAATGGCGGCGGAGTTCGCGGCGCGCAGTGTGCTGGACGTGGGCTGCGGCACCGGCACGCTCGCCTGCCTGCTGGCTGGCCGCGGACTGCACGTCACCGGGGTTGACCCGGCCGGCGCTTCGCTCGATGTCGCGCGGGCCAAGCCCGGCGCCGGCGCGGTGTGCTGGCTGCATGGCGACGCGACGCGCCTGCCGCCCCTGCAGGTGGACCTCGCCACGATGACGGGCAACGTGGCCCAGGTATTCCTTACCGACCACGAGTGGGCGGCGACCCTGCGCGGCGTGCGCGCGGCGCTGCGGCCGGGCGGACGGCTGGTGTTCGAAACCCGCGACCCGGCCAGGCAGGCGTGGCTGGGCTGGACTCGCGAGCAGAGCTTCGCCCGCGCTGAGATCCCGGCAGCTGGGGTGGTCCAGTCGTGGCACGAGCTGACCGAGGTCACCGGGGAACTGGTCGCGTTCCGCTCGATCGTCGTCTTTGAGGCCGACGGGACCGTGCTCACGTCGGACTCGACGTTGCGGTTCCGGGAACGTGACGAGGTCGCCGAATCCCTGGCCGCGACCGGGTACCGGCTCGATGAGGTACGCGACGCGCCGGACCGGCCCGGCCTGGAATTCGTCTTCGTCGCCACCGCCCCGCTGAACCGCGCGACGCCGGCCCTGGCCGAACCTGCCGGGGCTACGAGCTCAGAATGATCACGCCGCCGAGCGCGGACCACGCCGCGACGGACGCGGTCAGCAGGTACCAGCCGCCGGGAACCGGGACGAACGGCAGCGCCGCGAGCAGGCCGAGCAGCGCGATCGCCTGGGAGATCAGCACGGCCGCCGACGGGTGCAGCCGCCGCGACATGAGGCCACCGCCGAAGTCAGACGAACCCCAGAGCACCGAGGCGGCCAGGGCCAGCAGCGCGTTCACGCCGGACTCCGCATCAGGCGCCGTCCAGCAGGCCGCCGAGCGCGGCGACCACCAGGCCGCCGAGCGACGGCAGGTCGTAGCCGCCTTCCTGGACGGCGACCACCGGCCCGAGCGCGCCGATGAGCTCGCCGGCCCGCCGGTAGCCATCGGCGCTGACCTGCAGCGGGCTCTCCGGATCGGCGGCCGCCGCGTCGACTCCGAGGGAGACGACGACGGCGTCAGCGCCCCGCTCGCGGACGTCCGCGCACAGCACCTCGATCGCGGCGAGCCAGCCGTCGTCGCCAGTTCCCGGCGCGAGCGGCAGGTTCCGGTTAGCGCCGGTCCCCTCGCCGGCGCCCCGCTCGCCGGAGTAGCCCACGTAGTGCGGGAACCAGCCTGCTCCCGGATCGACATGCAGGCTGCCGTAGTAGACATCGGCGCGGTCGTAGAAAATCGCCTGCGTGCCATTGCCGTGGTGCGCGTCGATGTCGACCACCGCCACTCGCCCGGCGCCCGACCCGCGCAGCGCCTGAGCCGCGATGGCCGCGTTGTTCAGGTAACACGATCCGCCGTAGGCGCCCGGGCCGGCGTGGTGCCCGGGCGGGCGGCACAGCGCGTAGGCGATCTGGGTGCCCTCCGCGACCAGGTCCGCGGCGGTCAGCGCGGCGTTGGCGGCGGCCCTGATCGCCTCCCAGCTGCCCGGCCCGATCAAGGTCATGGTGTCGTAGCAGAACTTGCCGGCCCGCCCGTGGGTCGCGGCTGGCGAGCGCATCGGCAGCCCGCCGAGCAAGCCCGGCGTGGGGAACACGTAAGGAACCACCCTGGTCCGCCCGTACTCCCCGACATAGCCGCCGGCCTCCCACTGCGCCCAGATCGTCGAGAGATGCTCGACCAGCTCGGCGTCGTGGACCGCGAGCAGCGCATCGTCGGCGTGCGGCCGCGCGTCCGTCACGGTCGCGCCGGCCCCGGCCAGCGCCGCGCGCAGGACCGTGGCCCGTTCCGGCACCTCGGTGCCCTGCTCCCAGACGCCGAGCCAGACCTCGCCGGCCGGCTCATGCCGCAGGCAGTCCTCGCTCCATACGACGGGCAGCCCGGCCAGGCCAGGGGTCGTCATCGCCAGCTCTCCTCGCGTTCGTCTCGGCGTCCGGCTGGCCAGGCGGGCCGGCCGGCCGTGCGGGGACCCGATCAGCGATGATCTTCGGGTGACACGGGCCGCCGATCTCGGCATAAGGATAGGTACTCTGCCAAGCGGACAGACCGCCTCAATAGCGGATGTCCCCGGCGTGGGCGTGGGACATGCCACGGTCTGGCGGGACGAGCCGCCGCCTCCGGCGGGCCGCGGGGTCGCGCGTACCGGGATTACCGTGATCGACATCGGCGGCACCATGTTCCGCAGCCCGGTGCCGGCCGGCGGGGCGGTGCTGAACGGGGCTGGCGAGTGCACGGGCTTCCTGGCCGCCGCCGAATGGGGGCTGGTCGAGACACCGGTCTTCCTGACCTCGACCATGCAGCTCGGCCGGGTCTACGACGCGGCGTGCGAGCTGCTGATGGAAGAAGATCCCGGGATCGGCGCCGACGACGTCATCATCCCGGTCGTCGCCGAATGCGACGACAGTTTCCTGTCCGATGCGCGCCGGATGCAGGTGAGCGCCGCCGACGTGCGGGCCGCGCTCGAGGCGGCCAGGGCGGGCATCGGCGGCCCGGCGCCGGCCGAAGGGGCCGTCGGAGCGGGGACCGGGATGAGCTGCCTGGGCTTCAAGGGCGGCATCGGATCCGCCTCGAGGCTGACCCCGTCGGGACACGTGATGGGCGTGCTGGTGATGTCGAACTTCGGTGAGCAGCAACGGCTGACGATCGACGGAGTGCCGGTAGGCAGGCTGCTGCCGCAAGCCGACGAGTCAGCCGCCGTCCCGCCGCCCGCCGGCTCGTGCATCGTGGTCGCGATTACCGACGCCCCGCTGGACTCCGCGGCCTGCGTCCGGCTGGCCAGGCGGGCGGGCCTGGGGCTGGCCAGGACCGGGTCGACCGGGCACCACGCCAGCGGCGAGATCTTCCTCGCCGTGGCGACCGGCCTTCGCGTGACGCGCGGTGCAGCGGCGTCCGGCGTGCAGCAGATAACTGGGCGCGGGCTCGACCCGTTCTTCGCCGCGGTCGTCGAGGCCACCGAGGAGGCGGTCCTGAACAGCCTGCTCGCCGCGCCGACCGTTACCGGCCGGGACGGGAACTACTCCCGTGGCCTGCCCGCCGACCGCGTCAGGGAACTGCTAGCCGCCGCGGGCCGCCTCTAATCCGCGCGGCCAGCCTGACCCGCTGAACCCCTGATGCGGTCCTGGCAACGTCACGGTTCAGCGGCGTGCCACGGGTTTCGGGGTTCCTGGCGAGCGGCGTACCGGAGGAGAACACGCGAGTGCCGCGGCCCGCGCGGCGGTGCCGGGAGGATGTCGGCGGCCGATGGTAGCCTCTTGCCCTCGTGAGCACCCGCGCCCCCGATCGCCTCCTGAGCAGCCGCACTCCCGCAGGTACGACCGGGCAGGACTCGGACGGGGGCGAAGAACCGGAGGGTGAGCAGCCGGCGCCTGCGCTGGCCGCCGGGCAGGAGCCGGCCGGGCAGGACCGGAACGCACGGCAGTCAGCCGGGCAGGAGCCGGCCGGGCAGGCCCCGGCCGGCTACGCGATCCCCGAGCGGCCCGAGCTGCTGGCCCCGCTGCGAACCTGGCAGCGCGAGGCGTACGGCGCCTACTTCCGCGTGCCGCGCCGCGACTTCCTGCTGGTCGCGACGCCGGGCGCGGGCAAGACAGCCTGCGCGCTGACCATCGCGGCCGAACTGCTGGCCCGCCGGGAGATCATGGCGATCACCGTCGTGACCCCGACCGAGCACCTGAAGTACCAGTGGGCGGGGGCCGCGCACCGGCTGGGTATCGCCCTCGACCCGGCCTACCGGAACTCTCAGGGCCGGGCATCGGCCGACTACGTCGGGATCGCGGTGACCTACGCGCAGGTGGCGGCACATCCGGCCCTGCACCGTCAGCGCACGCAGGCCAGGCCGACGCTCGTGATCTTCGATGAGATCCATCACGCCGGCGACGCGATGTCCTGGGGCGAGGCGGTCCGAGAGGCGTTCGAGCCGGCCAAGCGGCGACTGGCGATGACCGGCACCCCTTTTCGCAGCGACGCCAACCCGATCCCGTTCGTCACCTACCAGCTCGACGCCGACGGAGCGCGGCGCAGCTCGTCCGACTATGTCTACGGGTACGGCCCCGCGCTCGGCGACGCGGTGGTGCGCCCGGTCATCTTCCTCGCCTACTCCGGCCAGATGCGCTGGCAGACCAGGGCCGGAAATGAGCTCTCCGGAGCGCTCGGCGAGCCGATGACCAGCGACCTGATGGCGCAGGCGTGGCGGACCGCGCTGAACCCGAAGGGCGAGTGGATAGCCCGGGTGATCGAGGCTGCCAACCGGCGGCTGAGCGAGGTGCGCAAGGGCATGCCGGACGCGGCCGTCCTCGTGATCGCCGGCGACCACGAGTACGCCCGTGCCTATGCCGCCGTCATCCGCAGGCTCACCGGGGAGCGGCCCGTCGTGGTGCTGTCCGACGACCGGTCGGCCAGCAGGAAGATCGCGGCGTTCACCGACTCCGCCGATAAATGGATGGTCGCGGTCCGGATGGTTTCCGAGGGAGTGGACATCCCGCGGCTGGCCGTCGGCGTCTACGCGACCAGTGTCGGCACCGCGCTGTACTTCGCGCAGGCAGTGGGCCGGTTCATCAGGGCCAGGCGGCGTGGTGAGACCGCGTCGGTCTTCCTGCCCTCGATCCCTGTGCTGCTGGGCTACGCGGCTGATCTGGAGGCCGAGCGCGATCACGTGCTGCGGCCCCGCTCCGGCGAGGAGGACGAGGAGCGGGCGCTCGCCGAGGCGCAGCAGCGCCGCGACCACGCCGACGGCCTGGACGAGACGCCGTTCCAGGCGCTGGGATCGACCGCGCACTTCGACCGGGTCCTGTACGACGGCGGGGAGTTCGGGGCCTCACCGGAAGACGAGGACTTCATCGGCCTGCCTGGCCTGCTGGACCCCGAGCAGGTTGCGCTGCTGCTGAGGCAGCGGCATGCGGAGCAGATCAGCAAGCGACGGCCGGGCGGAGCCCACGCCGCGGACGCGACCTCGCCGGACGGGATTCCGCAGCAGCGAACGCCGTCGGCCGGGACCCGGGAGACGCTCACCGCGCTGCGCAAGGAGCTGAACGGGCTGGTCGCAGCCTGGCATCACCGGACGGGCCAGCCGCACGGCGCGATCCATGCCGAACTTCGCCGCGTCTGCGGCGGGCCGGCCCTGGCCCAGGCGACAGCGGTGCAGGTCCGGGCCAGGATCGACGCCATCCGCCGCTGGACCGCGGCCCGCTAGCCGAACGGCCCCCTCCCAGTGGCCGTTGCCGCTTAGGCGAAGAGCGTGCGTCGCATATGACCGCAAATCCTTCGCCTTACCCAAAACTCTTCGGCTAACTGGCGGAGATGCGCGCAGCCCGGGCCGGGGCCCGCGGGACAGTGCCCGGGGGCGGGGACCGGAGGGCCAGGGCGCGGGGGAGGGGACCGGAGGGCCGGGGATCAGGGACGGGGGCGGGGAGGGCCAGGACTGGAGGCGGAGACTAAGCCTCGGCGTCCGCCAGGCGGGCCTGGGCCAGGTGGCAGGCGACCTGACCCTGCGCCGGGCCGGTCGTCGGCAGCACCGGCAGCGCGACGTCCGTGCACCGCTCGGCGACCCCGGCACTGGCCGCCGCGCCCGAGGCAAGCTCCGGGCAGCGCGGATGGAACCGGCAGCCGGCCGGGATCCTCGTCGGATCAGGCGGCTCCCCGGTGAGCACGATCGGCTCGATCGGCGACTCGGGCAGCACCGACATCAGCGCCCTGGTGTAGGGGTGGCGCGGGTCGGCGAACACCTGCTCGGGCGTCCCGACCTCGACGATCCGGCCCAGGTACATCACCGCGAGCCGGTCCGCGATGTTCCACGCCAGACCGAGGTCGTGCGTGACGACCAGCGCAGCGAGCCCGAGCTCGTCGCGCAGCCTGAGCAGCAGGGACAGGATCTCGCCGCGTACCGAGGCGTCGAGCGAGGCGACCGGCTCGTCGGCGACGAGCACGCTCGGCTCGAGTACCAGCGCCCCGGCGATGACGACGCGCTGCCGCTGCCCGCCGGACAGCTCGTGCGGGTAGCGCTGGAAGAACCGCTCCGGTGGCCGCAGGCCGCACCTGGCGAGCGCGTCGGCGACCCTGGCCTCCTCGTTGTCCAGCCGGTGAATCCGCACTCCCTCGGCGATGGCCTCGTAGACGGTATGCCGCGGGTTCAGCGACCCGGTCGGGTCCTGGAGCACGAGCTGCACGCTGCGCCGGTAGCCGCGCAGCGCCCTGGACCGGTACGACAGCGGCTGCCCGGCGAACCTGACCTGTCCCGAGGTCGGCCGCTCGAGCCCCAGCATGGTCCTGGCCAGCGTGGTCTTGCCGCAGCCCGACTCGCCGACCAGCGCGACGATCTCGCCGGGCGCGATGTCCAGGTTGACGCCATCGACGGCCGTCGCGACGCCCCGGCGCCGGCGGCCCCGGCCGGCGAACTCCACCCGCACGTCGGCCGCCGACAGGATCGGTGCGCTTTTTTCCGCTCGCCCCCGGGGCGCTTTCAGGCGCCGCCTTCCCTCGTCGCTCGTCCCTCGCTCCTCAGTCCAGGCGCCGCCGCGCCCCTCCGGCTCGCTCACTTGACTGCCTCACCTGGCTGGTCATTGCCTTGCTTAACAGGGCCAGCCGCGGACTCGCCGTGTCTATCGGGCAGTACCCGGACGCATGCTGCCCAGCGCCCTTCACCGGCCGGCCACAGCTCCATGTCCCTGGTCGAGCACTGGGATTGCGCGACCGCGCACCTCGGGTGGAAGCTGCATCCCGATGGCACGGCTGCCGGGTCCGGCGGGTCGCCGGGCAGGCCGCGCGGGCTCATCCTGGTCTTGATGTCGCCGATGATCGGGAACGCCCAGGACAGCGCCTCGGCATAGGGGTGCCGGGCATCGGTGAAGACCTGATGCGCCGGGCCCTCCTCGACGATGCGGCCCGCGTACATGACGGCGAGCCGCTGGCAGGTGGCCGACAGCACGGACAGGTCGTGGCTGATCATGATCATGCCGATCCCGCGGTCGGAGACCAGGCCGGTGATCAGGTTCAGCACCTGGGCCTGGATCATGACGTCCAGAGCGGTGGTCGGCTCGTCGGCGATGATCAGGTTCGGGGAGCAGGCCAGGGCCATCGCGATCATGACGCGCTGCTTCTGGCCGCCCGACAGCTCATGCGGGTAGCTGTCGGCCCGGTCGGCCGGCAGGCCGACCGACCGAAGCAGATCGGTGACGCGGCGGGCGGCCGCCTCCTTGCTGACGCCTGGCTCGTGCAGCAGGATCGGCTCGGCGATCTGGCTGCCGGTCTTCCTGACCGGGTTGAGCGAGTGGAGTGCGCCCTGGAAGACGATCGAGGCGCCCGCCCAGCGGACCGCGCGCAGGCGGCCCCAGTTCATCGTCAGCACGTCCTCGCCGTTGAACAGGATCTGGCCGGTGACCTTCGCCGACAGCGGGAGCAGCCGCAGGACGGACGAGGCGATCGTCGACTTGCCGCAGCCGGACTCGCCGGCCAGGCCCAGGGTCTGGCCGGCCTCCAGGCTCAGGTTCACGCCGCGGACAGCCGGTACCGGTCCGCCCTCGGTGAAGTAGGTGACGGTTAGGTCGCGCAGTTCGAGCAGTGTCACTGGCGCTCCCAGGGTCGCGATGGCACTAGCGCCCCCGCAGCTTCGGGTCGAGCACGGTTTCGAGCGCGTGCCCGACGAGAGTGAACGCCATCACCACGACAATGACCGCGATGCCGGGAGCCAGCAGCCAGACGATGTTGCCGGTTCCGACGCCGTTGCTGTAGGCAGCGCCCAGCATCTCTCCCCACGTCGGCCGGATCGGGTCGCCCAGGCCGAGGAAGGAGAGCGTGGTCTCGGCCAGGATCGTGCCCGCGACGGTCAGGATCGTGTTAGCCAGCAGCAGCGGCATCACATTCGGCAGGACGTGCCGATACATCTGGTGCCAGTGGCCGGCGCCGAGCGCCTTGGCTCGCTCCAGGTAGGGCCTGGTCTCGACGGCCAGCGCCTGGGCGCGGACGATCCGCGCCGTCCCTGCCCACGAGGTCAGGCCGATGACCAGGATGATCACGCCAAGCGACGGGCCGATGGTGCGGGCGAGCACCATCGCCAGCGGCAGGAACGGGACCACGAGGAACCAGTCGGTTGCCCGCATCAGCAGGTTGTCGGTCAGCCTGCCCGCCCGGGCGCGGATGCTGCCGAAGTGCCCGGCGACGACGCCGACCAGCGCGCCGATCAGGATCGAGATCAGCGTCGCGGTGAGGCCGACGAGCAGCGAGTTGCGCGCCCCCCAGATCAGCAGGGTCAGCACGGACCGGCCGTCGTTGTCGGTGCCGAGCGGGTCATGCAGGCTCGGCCCGGCGTTGGGGGTCGCGGTCGCGTAGATCGGGTTCAGCCCGCGCGAGTTCGCCAGCAGCGGCGCGAGGAGCGCGACGGCGATCATGACCGCCAGGACGATCAGGCCGACCATGCCGCGCCGGTCCCTGCGGAACTCCCGCCAGAACCTGGCGAGCGCCGCCTTCCGACGGGCCCTGGCGAGCCGGCGCGGCGTCAGCGGCGGGCCGGCCGGCGGCAGCGCGGGCGCGGGCCCGTTGCTTCCGGCGGTGCTGGTGCCTGCGGCTGGGGCGCTCACGCCTGCCTCACCCTCGGGTCGAAGACGGTGAGCAGCAGGTCCCCGATCAGGTTGGCGACGATCACCGCCGCGGAGAACAGCAGGAAGGTGCCCTCGAGCGTGGGGTAGTCGGGTGCGTTCAGCGCGACGTAGGAGAGCCGGCCAAGACCCGGCCAGGAGAAGACGGTCTCCGTCGTGATCGCGCCGGAGATCACGAAGCCCAGGTTGAGCATGATCAGCGTGACCGACGGCAGCAGCGCGTTCGGCACCGCGTGCCGGCGCCGCACCAGGTCGTCACGGAGTCCCTTGGCCCGCGCGGTCAGCAGATAGTCGGCTTTCAGCTCGTCGATCAGCGAGGACCGCATGACCAGCGAGTACTCGGCCAGGTAGACCAGAGTGAGGACCAGGCACGGCAGGGTCAGGTGCCAGAGCAGATCGCCGAGGCCGGACAGCCCCGAGCCGCCGCCGGTGAAGTTGTGCATGCCGCCGTCGGGAAAGATCGCGAGCTTGCCCGCCAGCGTGATCAGCAGCACCATGCCAAGCCAGAAGTCCGGCATCGCGTAGAGCACGTTGACGAACGCCGTCGACGATTTGTCGAACCTGCTGCCGCGATTCCAGCCGCCCCGGATGCCGATCCAGACCCCGATCACCGTCGACAGCACGGTCGAGGTCCCGACCAGCAGGATCGTCGGCCAGAGCGCCTGGCCGATCAGCTGGGAGACAGGCAGCTGGTTGACGAACGAGCGGCCGAGGTTGCCATCGAAGGTCTGGACCAGGTAGTTCCAGAACTGCTGCGGAAGCGGCAGGCCGAGGCCGAAGGTCCGGTTGATGGCCGCGAGCTGGCTGGCGGTCAGCGCGCTGTTGTGGGTCAGGTTCTTGGCCGGGTCGGCGGGCAGCACGCGGAACAGGAAGAAGTTGCCGACCAGCACCACGAACAGGGTGATCGCCGCGCTCAGGACCTTGACCGACAGGGTGCGGGCCAGGCCGTACGAGCGGGCCGCGCCCGTGCCGCTGCGCTCTTCCGCGGCGGCACGGGCGCCCTCGAGCATTGCTTCCGCCAAGGCGCTACTCCCGCTCGTCGGCGGTCGCGACCTTGCGGCGCCTGGCCAGCAGCCACGCCCCGGCGGCGAGCACCACGACCGCCCCGGCGACGCCGCCGATCAGGCCGCCGCTGACCCCGCCTGCCGCGGCCTTGGTCACCGCGCCGATCTCGTGCTGGCAGCCGATGTTGTGGTCGGTCAGCGACGGGCTCGACCCGGCCGGGCGGATACAGCGGTAGCTCCACCAGGAGACTTCCTGGTACAGGTACAGGCCGTTGGGCCGGTCCGGCTGCGGCGCGAACCCGGTGAACAGGTCGCTGCGGTAGGCCTGCGTGTCGTTCCAGTAGTAGAGCACCGAGTAGGGATCGTCGGTGTAGAGCATCTGCTCCATCTTCTTGATGACGACGGCTCGTGGCGATCCGTCGAGCCCCTGCTGCTGGTGGTAGAGCTTGTCGTAAGCCGGGTTGCAGTAGAAGCTGTCCGACCAGCCAGGCGTGTAGTTCGGCGCTGTGCCGGTGGACCGCTGGCCGCAGGTGAAGACCGACATCTGGAAGTCAGGATTCGGCTCCACTCCCCAGCCCCAGATGAACATGTCGTACTGGCCGTTGCCGATGTCGGCAGTGAGCTGGCTGTCCGACATGGAGGTGGCGGTGACGCCGATGCCGGCCGCCTTCAGCCAGCCCTCGATGTAGGGGGCCTCCTGGACGGCCTCCGGGGACTGGTTGCGGACGAAGAAGCGCAGCGTCAGCTTCTTGCCGTTCTTCTCCCTGATACCGTTCGGCCCCATCTTCCAGCCATCGGCGTTCAGGATCGCCTCGGCCTTGGCCGGGTCGTAGTGGTAGGTGGCCGAGGCCGGCGGCGTGTAGTGGAACTGGGTGTAGACCGGCGGGATGACGGAGGTTCCTGGCGTGGCGGTGCCGAGCCAGACCTTCTTGACGATCTCGGCCGTGTTGATGGCGTAGCTGATCGCGTGCCGGACGTTGACGTCCGTCAGCGCGGGACTGCCGTTCCCGATCGGCTTGCCGGCGACCGTGGCGGCGCCGTTGTTGAACGCGAGCTCGTCGAAGTTGCCTGACGGCGCGTTGATCGTGGTGACGCCCGGCTGGCCCTGCACGGACTTCCACAGTGCGGGGGTGAGCCCCTCGGCGAAGTCGATGCTGCCGTTGAGCAGCGCCTCCTTCATCGCGGTCTGGTTGTCGAACCGCTGGAAAACGAGGGTGCTGATGCCCGGCTTGCCGCCCCAGTAGTGCGGGCTGGCCTTCAGGGTGATCGACTGGTTGGACGAGAAGCTCGAGACCGTGAACGGGCCCGAGCCGACCGGGTTGTCGTTAGCGAACGAGGATAGGTGCCTGTCGCTGACGTGCTCCCAGATGTGCTTGGGCAGGATCGGCACGATCAGCCGGTTCATCACCGGGGTGTAGTGCCGGACCTTCATCACGACCGTGTACCTGCCGGTGGCGACCGCGCTGGTGATCTCCCCGACGTAGGCCTCGTTGTCGGCCAGCTCGATCGAGTTCGGCTTGATGTTCCGCTGGAAGGTATAGGCGACGTCCGCGGCCGTGAGCGGCACCCCGTCGGACCACTTCACGCCATGGCGGATGTGGTAGGTCCAGGTCAGCCCGTCCTTGGAACGGGACCAGGAGGTGGCGAGCCGGGGCGTCCCCGTGTAGTCGAGCTGGCCGTAGTCCATCAGGTTGTCGTAGATGAGGCCGTAGACCTCGTAGTCCTGGCCGGTGAAGCCGTTGAACGGGTTCAGCGTGTCGACCGCGTCGGTGTCACCGACCACGAAGGTAGACGAGCCAGGCGAGGTCGTTGCCGCGGCGACCCGGGCGGCGGGCGCGGAGCTCGCCGCGAGCGCGGGAGTCGCCGCAGCCAGGCCGCCGCAGAGTGCGAGACCGGCGGCGGCCAGCCGCAGCCGGGGTCTGGAGTTCGATCGGAGCATGGGGGTTCTCCTCTGTCGTGCGGTCTGGCCCACGTTCTGTGGTCCGCGCGGCTCTCAAGCAGTATGGGGGCTATCTGGAGTTATGTCGCTACGGCGACCAACCGTAACTACTTTGAGTCTTTACGGCAATTTGCGATGAATCTAAAGAAACCACGGTTATATACCGCCTCCGCGATAAGGTCTGAAGCTATGCCTGGATCTTCCGGCCAGCCGCCCGTCCCGCCAGCCGCTCCGCGAGTTCCGTCGGTCAGGGAACTGCACGGCCGTACCGAGACCGACGACTACGCCTGGATGCGCGATCACGAGCAGCCAGCGCTCCGCGAGTACCTCGCCGAGGAACGTGCCTACTACGACGTGCATGCCGCGCACCTGGCCGATCTGACTGGCCGGCTCGCCGCGGAGTCGGCCGGGCGGATTCCCGACCAGGCCGAGGACTCGGTCGGATGGCCCCTATCAGGCTTTATCTACCGCACCAGGACACCACAGGGAAGAGAGAATCTTCAGTTTCTTAGGTCACGATCAGGAGAATCTGCCGAGCAAGTCCTGCTAGACGAGAACATCATCAGCGAAGCCACCGGCTACGTGGATGTCGGCGCCCGTGAGCCGAGCCCGGACGGCTCCCTGCTCGCCTGGTCGGCCGACACTAGCGGCGCCGAGATCTACCGGCTGCGGATCAGGGACCTGCGGTCCGGCGACGACCTGCCGGACGACATCGAGCGCAGCTACCCGGGCGTCGCCTGGTCGGCGGACTCGCAGTACCTCTTCTATCTGATGCCGGACGAGCTGAACCGGCCGTTCGAGCTGTGGCGGCACCGCGTCGGCACGGCGGCCGCCGATGACGTGCTGCTCTTCACCGAGGCCGACGCCCGCTACGAGATCACGCTGCGCGCGTCCCGCAGCGGCCAGTTCGCCGTGATCATGTCGGCGTGCCGGGACACCACGGAGGTCAGGCTGATCCCGCTGGCCGATCCGCTGGCGGACCCGGTCCTGATCGAGCCCCGGCGGCGCGGCGTCGAGTACCACGTGGACCATGCGCGGACGGCGGACGCGGCGGCGGGCTGGCTCTACATCGTCACCGATGACGGGGAGCCGGAGTTCACGCTGAAGAGGGCGCCCGCCGGGGCACCGGGCGCGGCCAGCTGGACCGCGGTCGACTGCCCGGCCATTGCCCCGGCGCGCGGGGACACCCGGCTGCTCGGCTGCGACGTGATCGGCGACCGCCTGCTGCTGACGCTGCGGCGCGGCGGTGATCCCCTGCTGGCGATCACTGACCTCGCCGGCGGCCAGGTGATAGAAGTCCGGCCGGTACCAGCCGCCGGGTCGGTCAGCGTCGAGCACGCCGAGGACTACGACGCGGGGTCGGTCATCGTCATGGAGGAATCGCTGATCGAGCCGCCGGCCTGGTACCGGCTCGACCTGGCGACCAGCGAGCGGTCCCTGCTCAAGCGCCGTGAGGTGCCGGGCTACGAGCCGGGCAGGTACACGACGGAACGAGTCAGCGCGCGGGCGGCGGACGGCCAGCTGATCCCGGTGACGCTGGCCTACTCCAGGCAGACCCGGCTGGATGGCTCGGCGCCGTGCCTGCTGTACGGGTACGGAGCGTACGAGGCCTGCTCGGATCCCGAGTTCAGCGTCGGGCTGCCCTCGCTGCTCGACCGCGGCGTCGTCCACGCGATCGCGCACATCCGCGGTGGCGGCGAGGGCGGCAGGAGCTGGTGGCAGCAGGGCAGGCTGCGGTCCAAGCCGACGACGTTCACCGACTTCATCGACGTCGCGGACTGGCTGGCCGGGCGGGACGGCCAGGCGCTGGTCGACGGCGACCGGATCGTCTCCCGCGGGCTGTCAGCGGGCGGCCTGCTGCAGGGCGCGGTCTACTCGATCCGCCCCGGCCGGTGGCGGGCCGTGGTCGCCGAGGTGCCGTTCGTGGACTGCGTGACGACGATGCTCGACCCGTCGATCCCGCTGACGATCAACGAGTGGGACGAGTGGGGAGACCCGCGCGATCCGGCTGACTACGCCTGCATCAGGTCGTACTCGCCGTACGACAACCCGCCGCCCGCCGGAGCGCGCCCCGCGCTGCTCGTCACCGGTGCCGTGCACGATCCGCGGGTGGCGGTGCACGAGCCGGCCAAGTGGGTCGCCAGGCTCAGGGCGACCGGCCCGCAGTCGCCGGTCCTGTTCAGGGTCGAGCTGGGGGCCGGTGCCCACACCGGGCCGTCGGGCCGGTTCGCCCAGGCGGCCTACGAGGCCGAGGTGCACGCGTTCGTCCTGGACGCGATGGGCATCACCAGCTAGCTCAGGCTCGACAGCAGGCAGCTGAATCACACCCGCAAGCTGCGCGGCGGGCACGGATACGTCCCGGGCCAGCGATCTGTACACGACCGCGAACGCGGCTCGTGACCTGGCTCTGCTGCTCCGCAGGCTGCGGACCGGCAAGGTCGACTTCTACGGCGACTCCTGCGGGACGTTCTTCGGGCAGGTGTTCACCGCCCGCTTCCACCGGATGCTGCGCCCGGTGACGCTGGACTCGGCCTACCCGGTTGTCGGGCCAATCCGTTCTGCCCGCTGATGATCCCCGAGGCCCACGCCAGGGCGATCGCCGAGGCACTCCGCGAGGTCCCAGGCGTGCGGGTCACTCCCGATCCGCCGCAGACCTCGATGATGCATCTGCTGCTCGCCACCACCGCGGAAGGGTTCAGCGCCAGCGCCCGCAAGCTGGCGGCCGAGCAGGGCATCTGGACCTGGCCGAGCGCGATGACGACCGCGGATCCCGCGGTTCAGCGGGTGGAGCTGGCGGTGGGAGATGCTACCTGCGCACTGACCCCGGCCGAGGTGGCGGCCGCCATCTCCGCCTTGACGACGGGGTAGACGGGGGACCGCTTGCCCGTCCGCAGTCAGGTTAGCCCGAGGCGCGCCGGCGGCGGCCTGCCGCCGTTCTCAGCGCGTAGTAGAGAACTCCCGTGACGATAAAGCCCACGTAGAAGGCCAGGTCCGCACCCTGCAGCGCCTTCGCGACCGGTCCCACGATGATCGAGGTGTTCATGAACGGCACCATGGCCGCGAAGCCGAGCACGAACGCGACGATCGCAGGCCAGCCGTTGCCAAGATTGCGGAACATCAGCGCGTTCCGCAGGAACGACGGCGCGTACTTGTCCCTCCCGTGATGCCAGTCGATCATCACGATCGCGCAGAACGGTGCTATCCAGTACCCGATGAGCAGCAGTATGTTCTCGAACTTGCCGGAAGTATCACCGGCGTGCATCCACAGGATCGCGCCGAACGCCAGCACTGCCACGAGGGCGGCAGTGACCGGCCGCTTCACCCGGGCGCCCAGCGCCTGGAACGCAAGCGATCCGGTGTAGTCGTTCATCGAGTTGGACGTGATCGCTCCGAAGACGATGGCGATCAAGGCCAGCACGCCCAGGGCCCCGCCGCCCATCAGCGCTTGCACGCCGGCCGCGGTCTGGTTGCCGAGCACGCTGGCCCCGGCCACGCCAATCGTCCCCATCCATACGTACGAGACGGTCAGGCCGCTGAGGGTCAGCCAGAAAATGGCCGGCCGCGAGGACGTCGTCCTCAGGTACCGGCTGTAGTCGGATGCGTAGGTAGCCCAGGAGATTCCCTGGCTAACGGCGATGGTCACCATCAGCACGAAGGCACCAGCCAGGGCACCGCCATGAACTGAGTTGCGCGGCAGCACGATGTGATGGGCGAAGATACGCACGGTAAGGACAGCGAACAGCACGATGAGAATGGCCGATCCCCACGACTGCAGCCTGTGCACGAACTCGTAGCCATAGATGCTGACCAGGCCCTCGACGCTGAGAACGATCGCTGCGCCGACCCAGAACGGCACCCCGAACAGCAGCTGGGCCGCCTCCCCGCCGAACAGCCCGACTAGCGCGTCCCAGGCGATCGACGACAGCCACTGAACCGTGCCCGGCAAGACGATCGTCTTCCCGAACGGCAGCCTGGCCAGCGGCACCTGGCCGGTGCCTGTCCGTGGTCCCCAGGTGCACAGGATGGCCACCGGCACAGAACCGATGACCGTTCCAAGGATGATGGCCACCATGCCGAGCTGGAACCCGAGCCCGAATACCACGGCCAGCGTGCCGGCGAAGACACCGGACAACTCCATGTTGGGTGTGAACCAGACGGTGAACATCCGGTGGATGCCGCCATACCTGGAGTTCTCAGGGATCGGGGCAATGCCCTGGCCCTCTAGGGCCAGGTCGCCGGTGCGGGTAGGCCGCACTCCCTCGAAGACGCTCAGTTCGTCGGTCGTTCCGGCCATGGGAACGCTCCCTTCGCCGGCATGACCCGGATCAGGTTCCTGCGGTCGGCGGCTGGCCAGCCGCCCTCTCAGCCCGTCCGTACCGGACTCCCGCGCGTATGCCCTAGCTTATCCCTATGCGTCTCCGCGGCGAGCGCGCTGCATGCCATCAGCTGCCGTCTAGGCGTTCTCGAAGCCCCTTCGAATCTCCCAGTCCGTGACCTGGCGGCGGGTTGCCTTCAGCTCCTCCTCAGCCAAGCCGAGCAGATGCTGGTGGATGGCGGCTGAGAACGCGTGCCCGGCCAGCTTGCTGCGGGCGAACGCGGCGACGGCCTCGGTGAGATCGGCGGGGAGGCGGGGGGCTCCGCTCTCGGCCCACGCATCCCCCGGCACGGGGTCCGGGGGCTCGAGGCCCTGGTCCACTCCGGCAAGCCCCGCGGCCAGGATTGCCGCGAAGCTGAAGTAAGGATTCACGTCTGCGCCAGGGACCTTGAATTCAAGCCTGCAGGCCTTGCCGGCACCCACCACCCGCACCATGCAGGTCCGGTTGTCCCATCCCCAGGTCGCATTGACCGGTGCGAAGCTGTCCGGCTGAAGACGGCGGTAGGAGTTGGCGTACGGCGCGTGCAGGAGCGCGAGCTCCGGCCCGTAGGCGAGCAGCCCAGCGAGAAATGACCGGCCGAAGGAGGAGAGGTCCTCCGTGCCAAATACTGGCCGCCGGTCACCGTCGTAGAGGCAGAGATGCACATGGCAGCTCGACCCGGCCCGGTCAGTGAACGGCTTGGCCATGAACGTTGCGGAGAGGGCATGCGCGTGGGCAATGGCCTTTACTCCGTGCTTGTAGAGCACGTGCCGGTCAGCCATCTGAAGAGGGTCCGCGTAGCGGAGATTGATCTCGTGCTGGCCGGGACCACCTTCCCCCTGCCACTGGTCTACCGTGACGCCCATGGAGTCCATGGCCTGACGGACGCTGCCGACGAACTCGCGGTCGTATCCGGCGATAAGGATGTCGTTGTCCGCGTGCAGGTGATAAGAGGGCTCCAGATCCCGGTACCCGGACGCCCAGGCTTGCTGATACGGGGTCCTGAGGAGGTAGAACTCCAGCTCCGACGCGAACGTGGCCGTCAGCCCCGCGTCCTGCAGCCGCGCGACCTGCCGTTTCAGGACCGACCGTGGCGCGTGCTCGACCAGCCCTCCGCTGGAGTCCGCCACGTCGGAGATCACCAGGGCCGAGCCAGGCTCCCAAGCGGGAAGGCACATCGTCTCCGGGCACGGCCGGAGCACCCCGTTCGGAAAGCCGCGGTGCCGCCCGGTCACGGCGAGACCCTCGAGCGGAATGTTCTCGATCCCGGTGATCAAGTGGAAATCAGGCATCGGCAGTCCGTCGGCCAGCACTGACTGCCAGCGCTCGGCGGGGATCCTCTTGCCGATGAGCCGCCCGGCATTATCCGGAGCGCAGATCGCGATGGCTTCGGTACCGGCGGGCAGGTCGGCGTCCATCATTCAGCCGGACAACTCCCCGCCGTCGACGACAACCGAAGCGCCGGTCACATAGCTTGCCATGAACGACGCCAGGAACACGCACACCGATGCGACCTCTTCGGGCCATGCCAACCTCCCCAGCGGGATCCCCTCGGCGTCGCCCGGACGAAGATGACGGCCCAGAACGGCGCCCACTGCCCATCGTCTCGTAAGTCTCCAGGAGACCCCGGCGCTTAGGGATGACGTCCCGGGATCGGCGGGCAGCGATGTCAACGGGTTGGCGCGGTGTCAGGCTCGTAGGCCTCGATCGGGCGGCTGAAGTAGTCCGTCTGGCGGCGAGCCCGCGCCACGATCATCAGCAGCACGCCGATGCCGATCATCAGATAGGCGAGCTTCATCACCGGGCTCCACCAGCCGCCCAGGCCCGGCACCGACTTAACTGCCACCCACAGCAAGAAGGCCGCGGAAAGCCCGGGGACGGCCATCAGCTCGATGAAGCCCCGAAGGCTCCGCACCGCCAGCTTCCGGTAGTAGACGGCCATGCCCAGGCCGGTAGCCGCGTAGAACAGCGCGAACATGAGCCCCACCGAGCTGATCACGTTGGTGAAGGCCCCTTGCACGGAGGACGACCCGAGCACGAACACCCAGAGGACGATCAGCGCCAGCCCGGCAAAGAGCAGCGTGGCCACCGCGGGCGTCTTGTGGACCGGGTGAGTCTTCCCGAGGGCTCGCGGCAGCGTGCCGTCGCCTCCCATGGCGAAGGCTATCCGGGCTCCGGAGACGAGCGCCGTCTGGGTGGCGCCGATTACCGAGAACAGGACCGCGGCGATCATCACCTTGTCCCACGGCGAGCCGACGATCTGCTTCAGGATGTAGGCCAGCGCGTTGTCGCCATGGGCGAGCAGCGCCCCGCGCTTCACTGCCCCCTGGTAGGCGAAGGTGAAGAAGACGTACATGAAGGTCAGGGTCCCTACCGAGATGAGCACCGCCCGGCCGGGGTTGACCCGGGACCCCTCGGTTTCCTCGTTCACGTAGATCGAGGTGTCCCATCCGCTGAACATGTACACGGCGATGAGGATCCCGCCGACCAGGCCGCTGGTCCCACCGATGCCCGACCAGGAGAACCAGCTCCAGTGGAAGGAGGCTGACTTCGCGTTTCCGCCGAACACGGCGACCAGGCCGACGATCGCGAACACACTGATCGTGAGGTACTCGAAGGTCGCAAGGACCCACTGGAACCGCGCCGTGACCTTGATCCCGATGTAGGCGATGATCGTGACGATCACGAGCCAGATCCCGCCGGACAGGGCCGTGGCGAAAGTCGAGCTCTGGTTCCCGGGAGCGAAGACGGCCAGGACATAGGGCCCGATCGGCAAGACGTCCGAGATCGTGCCCAGGAAGTATCCGAGCAGCATGATCCACCCGACGATAAATCCGAGGTAGGGGGTGATGGCCCGGCCGATCCAGGTGTAGGAGGCCCCGCAGTCCACCTGCCACCGGTTCAGCCGCCGGTAGGCGAGGGCGATTCCGAACATCGGCAGGGCGCAGATGAGAATGGCGATCGGCCCGCCGTAATGCGTGACGCCGACGATGGCGGCCAGGGTGAGCGCGATAGAGGCCGTCGGCCCGGACGACGCCATCCCCACGATGACGGCGTCCTTCAGGTCGATGGCATTGGCTCGCAGACCCGGGCGACGATCCGGCGCGTCGCTATCGGCCGCGCCAACCGCCGCAATTGGCGTATCGCTCATCGCCAGGGCCTCCCGATCTCGTTGTCCGTAAAGGCCCATCCATTAGGCCTTTTAGCAGTCTAAGTCCGCTGTCGGGGAAATGGCGAGCTTATGTCAGAGAACCTCGAGCAGTGCCCGGAGACTACGCGCTGTCTGGCCCACGTGGGTCAGCACCGCCTGCCTGGCCGCCTGGGAGTTTCCCGCCTCCAGCGCGGCGCAGATCCGCTGGTGCTCTCGGAGGCTGCGCTGCTGCCAGAGCGGAGATTCCGGCAGCTTGAGGATGGCGTCGTTGAGGCTGAGTCGGACCCGCTCGACCGCCTCGGCGAAAAAAGCGGTTATTGGCCGCGTTGGCCACCAGGTGGAACTGCGTGTCGAGGCTGGTCAGCAGCGTGTCGTTCGTCGTCGTAGCGGCCCGATCAGCGATCTGCCTCAACCGGGCCAGATCCTCTTGCGTCCTGGCGAGCGCGGCCCACCCGGCCGCGGCAGGTTCGACCTCGAGTCGGTAGGCGATCGCTTCTTCGACCAGGCGCCTGAATCCATTCCCTGATCACGCTGCGTTACGATTTAGTGTGGTTGTGCGGTAGTTGTGCCATAAATGAAATGGCCGCTATGATTGCGCCGAGGCCGAACGGAGCATCGTGCCGCTCGAAGGTGGAGGCAGCCCTGCCTCGACCGCCCGGGCTGTGATCCGCTAGTGCCAGCGATTACGGTTGCCACGTCGTTGCGGTGCCAAGAGGCGAGCGAGGGTTAGGGACACTGTGGGGCCGAGCGTCGCCAGCCTGGCAGACTTCCGTGCGCAACTCCCGGAGTCTCTCGCATCGAGTACACATGGCCTCCTGCCGGGCATCGAACGAGATCTTTTGGCTGCTTCGGCAAGACCCGGAACACCCGGGCCAGCATCAGAGGAGAACAGATGACGCATCGTTCCCTGGCTGCAACGGCTGTTACTCCGCTGACGCCCGGCAAGCTCGAGCCCGATGCGATCGGGGTGGCGCAAGACACTGTCATCGGCATGGCCTCGGCCGCCCCGGCAGTGTGTGTCGCGCTGACTCTGGCGGCGCTCGCCGCCGCCGCCGCGTACGGCAGCGTAACGAGCATCGTCATAACGGGAATTCCGATGCTCATCATTGCCAACGCCTACCGCCGGCTGAACATGTGGAACGCCAACTGCGGCGCGTCGTTCGAGTGGGTCGGCCGCGCGATCAACCCCTACCTTGGCTTCCTGACCGGATGGCTGATGATCGCCGGCTACATCATCGGGGCGGTCGCCGGGGTCGAGGTCCTCGGGCCATCGGTCCTCGCGGTCTTCACCTCTCAGTCCGGCAGCACGTGGACGTACGTCCTCATCGCCACTGCCATTTCGCTCGTCATGCTCCTGATCGCGATCGTCGGGATCCGCGTTACCGCTCGCACGCAGGTTGGCATGGCGGCGGTGGAGTACGCGATCCTCATCGGCTTCGCGATCGCAGGGCTGATCGCGGTGCTGCACCATCATCCCGGCACTGTCCCGATTACCAGCGGCTGGTTCAGTATTAGAGGAATCACCGGGCACGGCAGCCTGGCCGCGGGGCTGCTCCTCTCAGTGTTCATCTTCAGTGGCTGGGAGGGCACCCTGTATGTCAACGAGGAGACGAAGCACCGGCGCATTAACCCGGGCCGGGCGGCAATTCTCGCGGTCGTGCTGCTGACCATCATCTACTCGGTGGCGCAGCTGGGCCTGCAAGGAGTGGTCTCGCCGGCGAGGCTCCAGGCTCACTCCACCTCGGCGCTCGTGTATGTCGCCCAGGCGCTGGGCGGTTCCAGCTGGTCCAAGGTGATGGCGCTGTCCCTGGCGCTGTCGGTGATCGCCGCCACGCTCACGAATATCGTGCTTACCTCCCGGATCATCTACGGGATGGCGAGCTACCGGGCGCTGCCAGGATTCCTGGCCACCGTGTCCCGCCGGTTCGCCACCCCGATCTCCGCCAGCGTTATCGTCGGTCTGCTTCTCATCGCGCTCACGTGGGTGTACCTGCTCGCCAACTCTGTGGCGAACGCGTTCACCGCCGTGATCGACGTCAGTGGCTTGCTGTTCGGCTCCTTCTACATCCTCACGGCGTTCGCGACTGTCGTCTACTACCGGCGCCGCGTCTTCACCACTGTCTGGGACGCGCTGGTACTGGGCATCCTTCCCGTCGCAGCTGCCGGGTTCCTTTGCTGGATCATCGTGAAGTCGGTGCAGGTCGCGCCCGCGTCGCAGGTCTGGTCGCTGATAGGAGTCGTCGTAGTCGGCGTGATCCTGATGTTCGCCGCGCGATTCATCCTGCGATCGCCGTTCTTCCAGGTTCGGCGTGAGAGCGATAATCCGCGACTCTGACCGGGCCCGATGGCTGACCAGCCGCCGGCCGCCGCGTTGTGGGCGTTGTCCTGATGCTGGTGGCGCGGTTCTCGTTCCGGTCGCCGTTCTTCCAGATCAGGCGCGAGAGCGACCCGGAAACCGCCGGGCCGCCGGGCGGCCCGGCCTAGCCGGTAAGGTTCGCCAGGCTCTCGCGCACAGTCCGCAGCAGCGGGTCGTCGGTCGGCAGGACCCGCTCACAGCGCTCGACGGTATCGCGGAGCAAGCTCGCCGCGTCGCCGATCCGGCCCACCGCGTAGTAGGCGTGGGCCAGATTCAGGCGGCGGGTGAGGGTAGCAACATGATCGATGCCGAGCACTCGCTCGGAATCCGCCCTTGACTGCTCGTGCAGCTGGATTGCCATCGCCATCCGGCCGGCCGACTGGTACGCCAGCGCCAGCTTGGCACGTGCTTCGATCGTGTCGGGGTGATCGGGACCGAGCGTGCGCTCCCGCCCAGCCGCGACCCGCTTGTAAGCAGCGAGCGATTCCTTGATCCGGTCCGCGGCCAGGTAGGCGTCGGCCAGCTTCTCACAGGTCGTCATCGTCGCCGGATGCGACTGGCCCTGCCCCCGCTCCCGCTCGGTGAGAGTGCGCTTGTACTGCATGATTCCGTCGGCGAGGCGGCCCGCCGCGCAGTACGCGTCGGCCAGGGCCTCTCGCGCGTCCGCTGCGTCGGGATGCTCGGCCCCCTGCAGGTGAGCCCGATCGCTGGTGAGCCGCTCGAACAGGGCGATCGCTTCGTCTGCCCGCCCGGCGGCCAGCAGGGCCCGTCCCATGCTGACCTCGAACTCGATCGTGGCGGGATGGTCGGATCCCAGTGTTCTGACCCTGTCGGCTAGCACCCGCCTGAACCACGGCAGTGCCTCAAGCGCGCGGCTGGCCGCCAGGAACGCGGCGGCCAGCTGATCGCTGGCCGCCAGGGCATCGGGGTGTTCGGGGCCGAGATACCGCTCGCTGGCTGCCGCGACGTGGTTCCAGTGCGCCGCCGCGAGCATGGTCAGGTGGGCGCCTCCCAGGCTGCGCCCGGTTCGGAACAGCAGCTGGTACCTGTTCCCCGTCCAGAGCAGCTCCCCGGCCAGGCGGATGATGCTCAGGGCCGAAGCCCGCAGGATGTCGGCGAGCCAGCCGCCCTCGTCATCGGCCGGCCAGGCCTCGAGCAGCGCGTCGGCGGCGGCCAGCGCTGCCCGGCTGAGCGCCTCGCGGGACGCCGCCGTCCTGACCGCCGCCTGGACCGCCGGGTGCATCCTGACCACCGGCGGCGTGCAGGCCCGGTCGACGGTCAGCAGGCTCGCCGTCTCCAGGCAGCTGACGCAGGCCCAGATGCCCTCCTGGCTGGCCGGGCCCTGCACCGCGTGGCCGGCGTACTCCCTGGCGGCGGCCGCCGTGAAGACGGTGCCGGGAATCGCGTGGCCGTCGAGCACCGCGGCCAGGATCAGCACGGGCTGCACAGGGCCGCCCGGCAGCAGCCGGTACGCCTGCTCGACGCAGAGCGTCCAGCTGATCGCGGTCGCGGCCGGGCGGCCCTGGAAGCCGCCGGCCAGCTGAACCCGCTTGCGGCTGAAGTGATCGGTGTAATCACGGCACGACAGGGCCGAGCTGCCCAGCACCGCACTGGCCTGGCCGAGGGCCAGCGGCTCACCGCCGAGCAGATCGACGAGGTCGATCGCGCCCGTCCGCTGGCCGCGGTCGTCGGTCAGGCGGCCGAGCAGGTAGCTCAGCGCCTCCCGGCGGGACAGGCCGGTCATAGGGAAGGCCACCAGCTGCGGGCGGGCGAAGGCGGCGGCCGGCTCGGCGGTGGTGACCAGGGTCCGGCCCGCGCGCCCGGCCGGCCACAGACCCTCGGCGTCCGCCGGGGCGGAAAGATCATCCAGCACAACGAGCCACGGCCTGCTGGTCTCGGCCAGCCAGCCGAGGAAGCGCGCCGCGACCGTCTCGGCATCGCCGGCCGGGTCGATGCCGATGACCGCCGCCGCCGCGGCGGTATAGGCCGACAGGATCGAGGCGCGACTCGTGGCCGTCACCCAGACAAGCAGGTCGAGCTCGCGCGAGTTCCACATGGACTCGGCGAGATAGACGGCCAGCTGGGTCTTGCCGCACGAGCCAGGCCAGTCAGGTGACCCCGGCGCGACGGCCGCCCTGACCGCGCGGGCAGGTGTCAGGGCTACGCAGGCGCCGGGGGCCAGTACCTGTCCCAGGCCTGGCGCGGACTCTGGCCTGGCGACGAATCCCTCCGCCAGCGGCGGTACGAGACCCGACATGACCGGCCAGGTCACGGCGCTGCCAGCGGTCCCGTCCGGCTCGGCGGGCGCGCGGCTGCCTACGCTCACCTGTTACCTGCTTCGGGGACTTGTCTGCATGAACTCTCCTTGCGAACACCTGCTTCGCAGGTTCATAACGAACGATACGGCTCAGCAAGTGCCCTCATACGGATTCAACGCCAATACGGTCCGCATTCCCTGACATCGCGCAATGCGGGCGCTTGTATCGCGCAGCTATGAGCTATTTACAGGTTATAGGCGGGTAGCTCGTGCTGGCTCGCTATGTCGGAGATGACGTCCCCGACACTGCGGATGTCGCCGTGCTTGCGCCTGATCAGGTCCGCTATCAGCCCGGTCCAGCCGGTCTGGTGCGAGGCGCCGAGCCCGGCCCCGTTGTCGCCATGGAAGTACTCGCTGAAAAACAGGTTGTCCCGCCAGGCCGGATCAGACTGGAGAACCTCGGCACCACCGAAACACGGCCGCCTGCCGCTGGCGTCCCGCGCGAAAAGAGAGATAAGCCGGTCGGACAGGTCGGCTGCGATGGCACCGAGCGTTAGCCGGCGTCCCGAGCCAGTCGGGTACTCGATGGTCAGGTCGTCGCCGAAGAATGCGTGATAGCGCTCGAGCGCGCTGATCACCAGGTAGTTCACGGGGAACCAGATCGGCCCGCGCCAGTTCGAGTTCCCGCCGAACAGCGGCGTGGTGGACTCGGCGGGCTCGTAGTCGATCGAGGCCTGGTAGCCCTCCACGCTGATGGTGTACGGATGCTCCCGGTGCCAGGCGGACAGGGCGCGCAGGCCGTGCGGGGACAGGAACTCGGCCTCGTCGAACAGCCGGGTGAGCAGCCGGGCCAGCTTGTCCGGCCCGGCGAGGCTGAGCAGCAGGCGCCGGTGACCTGGCTCGCCGCGGAGCAGGCCGACCTGGCCGAGGCTGAGGTCCTGGCCGGCGAGGGCGTCAGCGGCGGTGCCGTCGTCCTGGCCGGCCAGGAACCCGGCGAAGCGCTTGCCGACCGCCATCGAGCTCTCCAGAGCGCCCTGGTCGACCACCCCGAGCGCGAGGGCGGGGATCATGCCGGCTACCGACCGCACCCGGATCGGTACCGCGTCGCCCGCCGGGGTGATCAGCCGGTCGTAGTACATGCCGTCGGCGTCATCCCACAGGCCCAGGCCGTCGAGCGCGTCCCTGATGGCGGCGAAATGCTCGAGGAACTTCATCATCAGGTCCGTGCCGGGCCGCTGGCCCGACCGGTGCAGCACCAGCGCGATCGACGCCATCGCCATCGCGTAGAAGCCCATCCAGCCAGTCGCGTCCGACTGCTCGAGCAGGCCGCCGACCGGCAGGTGCGAGCGGTCGATCGGGCCGATGTTGTCCAGGCCGAGGAAGCCGCCCTCGAACAGGTTGTTGCCTTCCGCGTCCTCCCGGTTGACCCACCAGGTGAAGTTGAGCAGCAGCTTGTCGAAGACCCGGCTGAGGAACTCGATGTCGTGGCCGCCGTCAACCGCGAACACCTCGAGCGCTGCCCAGGCCTGGACGGGCGGGTTCACGTCGCCGAAGTCCCACTCGTAGGCGGGCAGCGCGCCGCTCGGCTGCTGGAACCACTCCCGGCAGAGCAGGATCAGCTGGTACTTGGCGAACGCGGGATCGACGTGCGCCAGCGCCACGCAGTGAAACGCCAGGTCCCAGGCGGCGAACCAGGGGTACTCCCACTTGTCCGGCATGGACATGATGTCGAAGGCGTCAAAGCTGCGCCAGCGGCAGTTCCGGCCCGTGAGCCGCTGCTCTGGCGGTGGCGGCTGGCCAGGATCGCCGTCCAGCCAGCGGGCGACATCGTAGTAGTACAGCTGCTTGCACCAGAGCATCCCGGCGAACGCCTGGCGCATGATCATCGCCTCGTCGGCGCTGGCACCGGCCGGGGTCAGCTCGGCGTAGAACTCGTCGGCCTCGGCCTGGCGCAGCGCGAGCACCCGGTCGAAGTCGGCGCCGAGCGGGTCCGGGGTCCGCGATGCGAGGCCGGCGGGGTGCAGCCGCAGTCGCAGCTCGGCGGACTGGCCCGCGTCCACCGTCAGCCGGTACCAGGCGGAGCACTTGGTGCCGGTTCTCGCGGGGTTGACGGTCGCCGCTCCGCTGATCACGTGATCCCCGATGCCGTCCTTGGGATACGGGGTAATCGGCTGAGCGGCGTACAGCAGCGCGGTATTGGTCTCGTTATCGCAGAAAAGCAGTTCAGGCAGGCTGCCGTCGGGTCCGGTCCCGGCCAGCAGCTCCAGGTCGCCGGCGAACGGATGGGTGAGGCTGACGCGCGCGCTGGCCGGCGCGTCTGGTGCCTGCGGTCCGGTCGCGGGCGAGGCGGCCAGCACGGGCCTGGGCGCGTCCTCCTCCCATGCCCAGGTGTTGCGGTACCAGGCTGTGGGGAGCACGTGCAGGGTCGCGGGCTCGGGCCCGGCGTTGGTCACGCGGATCCGGATCAGCAGATCGTCCGGGCTTGCCTTGGCGTAGTCGACCTCGGTGATCCAGTACCTGCTGCCGGCGAAGACACCGGTGTCGAGCAGCTCGAACTCGGAATCGTTGCGGCTGCGCATCCCGTTCTCGCGGATCAGCTCGGCGTAGGGGAAGCTGGCCTGCGGATAGTGGTGGCGCCAGCGGTTCCAGGCATGGCTGGGGATCGCGTCCTGGTACCACCAGTACTCCTTGACGTCCTCGCCGTGGTTGCCCTGCGCCCCGGTCAGGCCGAACAGCCGCTCCTTGAGAATCGGATCCTGGCCGTTCCACAGGGCCAGGCCGAGGCAGAGCCGCTGCTCGATGTCGCAGAAGCCGGCCAGGCCGTCCTCACCCCATCGGTAGGCGCGCGAGCGGGCGTGATCGTGCGGCAGGTAGTCCCATGCCTCGCCGTCCGCGCTGTAGTCCTCGCGGACGGTGCCCCACTGCCGCTCGCTGACGTACGGCCCCCACCGGTACCAGTCACCGGCCTGACGCAGGCCGTACTCCATCCGGCCGAAGCTGGCCACCCGATCGCGTTCCGCGCCCATCCGCGCCCCGTTCCGCGCCGTCCGACGCCCCGTTCCGCGCCCGTCCGCCGCTCCTGCCTGATTGGGCGTTAACTATAGGGGACGAACAGCCAGGCCAGCCCCGGGCGCCGGGCGCGGCAGCGGCGGCAGAGGGAGCCCGATGACCGAGGTGATCAGCAGCGCGGCGAATCCGCTGATCAAGCGCGTGCGGCTGCTCGGTGACCGGCGGCACCGGCGCCGGGAGGGCGCGTTTGTGGTCAGGGGCGTTCAGCCGGTGTGGCAGGCGGTCGAGGCCGGCGCCGACATCGAGGTGCTGATCGTCGCTCCCGACCTGCTGCGCGAGCCGGCCGCCGGGATGGTCGCCCGCCAGGAGGCGGGCGGGGTCAGGGTGGCGCGGCTGACTGGTGAGCTGTTCGGCCGGATCGCGGACCGGGACGGCCCCGCCGGGCTCGCCGCGATCGTCCGGCAGCGGACGGCCCGACTGGCCGACCTGGCCGTGCGGCCGTCGTCGGTCTTCGTGGCACTGCACGAAGTCGCCAATCCCGGCAACCTCGGGACGATCATCAGGACCGCCGGTGCGGCCGGTGCCGACGGGGTGATCCTGGTCGGGCCGAGCACCGATCCGTTCGACCCAGTCGCGGTGAAGGCATCGATGGGCGCGGTGTTCAGCGTCCCGATCACCGTCGCCGAGTCGGCCGCGGAGTTCCTGGCCTGGTGCAAGGAGAGCGGGATCGCGGTCGCCGTGGCGTCGGGTTCTGGTTCGGGTTCGGGTTCGGGTTCGGGGACATTCTGGGAGGCGAGCCTGCCGGCCCCGCTGGCCATCCTGCTCGGCAGTGAGGGCTCTGGCCTGCCCGATGACCTGCTGGCGGCCGGGGATCTCCGGCTGCGGATACCGATGACGGGCACCGCCGAGTCGCTGAACCTTGCCGTGGCGGCGGGAATCTTGCTATATGAGACATGGCGGAGATTCCGGCATGAAGGCGGGGCCAATGGGCAGCGGACTGAATCCTGACGTGGAACCGGCCGAGGCCGGGCTCGATCCTGGCCGGCTCGCTCGCCTGGACAAGCACTTCAGCCGGTATGTCGACGACGGCAGGCTGCCTGGCTGGCTGCTGACCGTGAGCAGGCACGGCAAGCTGGCGTACGTCTCGACCTGCGGCCAGCGCGACGTCGAGGCCGGCCTGCCGGTGGAGACGGACACGATCTGGCGGCTGTACTCGATGACCAAGCCGGTCACGTCGGTCGCCGCGATGATGCTGTACGAGGAGGGCGCGTTCGAGCTGACCGACCCGGTCAGCAAGTTCATCCCGTCCTTCGCCGACGTGCGGGTCTATACCGGCGGCTCGGACATCAGGCCGGTGACCGTGCCCGCCACCGAGCCGGTGCGGATCTGGCACCTGCTGACGCACACGTCCGGTCTCACCTACGGCTTCCACCGCTCGCACCCGGTCGACGCGCTGTACCGGTCGGGCGGCTTCGAGTGGGGCACGCCGCGCGGCTCCGATCTCGCGGCCTGCTGCGATGTCTGGGCCGGCCTGCCGCTGCTGTTCCAGCCCGGTGCCGAGTGGAACTACTCGGTAGCGACCGACGTGCTGGGGCGCGTGGTCGAAGTCGCGTCAGGCTCAGGGCTTGGCGAGTTCTTCGCCAGCCGGATCTTCGGGCCGCTCGGGATGACGGAGACCGGTTTCTGGGTACCTGACGATGTTCGCTCCCGGCTGGCGGCGCTCTACACGATCGGCCCTGGCCGCAAGGCGGCCAGGATGGACTCGCTTGGCGCGGTGGCCAGCAAGCCGCCGGTGTTCCTCGGCGGCGGCGGCGGGCTCGTCGGCACGGCGGCCGATTACCGCCGGTTCACCTCGATGCTGCTCGGGACACCGGACGGCCCCGCCGGTCAGCTGGACGGAGTCACGCTGCTCAGCCCGCGGACCGTGGCCTACATGACCCGCAACCACCTGCCCGGCGGGGCCGACCTGGAGGCGTACGGGCGGGCGCTGTTCGCCGAGGCCCCGTTCCGCGGGGTCGGATTCGGGCTCGGCTTCGCCGTGATGCTCGACGCCGTGCCGGGCCGGACCCTGGGCAGCGAGGGAGAGTTTTCCTGGGGCGGCGCGGCCAGTACGGCGTTCTTCGTCGACCCGGCGAACGGCCTGACCGTCTCGTTCTTTACCCAGCTGCTGCCGTCGAGCGCGCACCCGATCAGGCCGCAGCTACGCCAGCTCGTCTATCAGGCGCTGACTGACTAGACCGGTCCGGGCCTGGGAGACCGGGCCGGGCGCAGAGGTGGTGCGTGGCGGGCGGGGCGGGGGGCGGCCGGGGGGCGCGGCCGGGAAGGCGCGGCCGGGAAGGCGCGGCCGGGAAGGCGCGGCCGGGAAGGCGCGGCCGGGAAGGCGCGGCGGGGGGGGGCGCGGCGGCTTCAGGGTGCCGGGGGGCGGCCGCTGCGGTGCGCTCCGCCGACCCGGCCTGACCGGGTGCCGTTGCCCGTGCCGACTCTGGGCTGGCCGGACGGGTCCACGTCGGCGGGCAGGCCGGTGGCAGCGGCCGTCTCGGCGGCGGCGCGGCGGTGGGCATCCTTCCTGAGCGCGTGCACCCGGTGGGCGATCAGCGCGGCCAGCAGCAGGACAACCAGGATGATGCCGACGACGGAGAACGACTTGAAGAAGTGGTGCACGGTCGAGCCGAGGTTGTAGCCGAGCAAGGTCAGCGTCGTGGTCCAGACCACCGTGCCGATCAGGCTGAAGATCGTGAACGGCAGGACCGGGATCTCGACGACGCCGGCGCCGAACGAGGCGAAGCAGCGCACGATCGGCAGCACCCGGGCGACGGCGACGGCCCACGCACCGCGGCCGGCGAAGAACCGCTCGGCCCGGTCCAGGTCCGCATGGCTGATCAGGACCCACCTGCCGTACCGCTCGAGCAGGTGCCTGCCGCCGCGGCGCCCGATCGCGTACGAGGTCAGCGAGCCGCCCATCTCAGCCAGCGTGCCGATGATGATTACCGCGGCCACGGTGAACGTGCTGTGCGGTTGCGCGGCGATGACCCCGGCGAAGGCGAACGTGATCTCCGAGGAGATCGGGATGCAGCACGCCTCGATGAAGGCGAAGATGATCAATGCCAGGTAGCCATGGCTCGTCATCACCTGGGTCAGGAAGTTCTCCATGGCGAATGTTCTACAGCATTGCCGTCACTGCTCCGGCCAGCGCGGCCGGAAATTAGCCAGTCCTGAAGATTCGTTGCCGAAACAGGCTGCGTGAAGCAGCCTCGCGCTGTCCTCGATCGCTTCGCCCACGACTGAACGCGCGTGCCCGCGTTCGGTCAGGGTTCCGGCCGCCCCGCCCGGCCTGGCTGGTCCGTCCCGCCCGGCTGGCCCGGCCCGCTGCGGCTGGCCCGTTCCGTCCCGCCGGGCTGGCCAGCCCAGCCGGGATGAATGGCACATCTATCCGCGGAATCGAGGATGGATGTGCCATTCATCCGGGTGCCGGGGGTGCTGTCGGACTGGCGGGCCGCGGCGCGCGGGTGGCGCCGGGCTCCGTGGGGTGCGGCGGGGTTCCGGAGGGCCAGGCGGGCCGCGGCGCGCGGTTGCGCCAAGGGTCCGTGGCGTGCGGGGGTTGTGTCTGGCGGGGTGCGGCGCGCGTGTGCCCCGCCGCCCCGCCTCCCACGGGGGCGGGAGGCGGGGCACACGGTGGGTTGCGGCGGCGCTTGGGGGTGGCGCTGCCGCAGTCCGCGCGGTGGCTGCTGGGGGGGGGTGCAGCCGGGCGCGGGTCTCGGTGGTCAGACGATGTGCGGCGTCACAGACGCGACGAGGTGGGCTTCCTGGGCTTCCCACTTGGCGTAGGCCGACGGGCAGGCTGAGCCCTGGACCCCCTGGGCTGCCTGCCACAGTGGCTGGTGAGCCCAGTCCGGGTTGCGGACCTGGGAACCGTGGGGCGCGGTCAGGAACGCGTCGGCGGCATAGGCAGGATGCTGGATCTGGGACGGGGTGCCCCAGCCGCAGGACGGGCGCTGCTGGAACAGGCCAGGCGAGTCACGATCGCCGTAGCCCAGGTTCATCAGGGTCGACTCCTGCATGGAGGTGGCGACGGCGATGACCGCGGCGCACAGGCCCATGTGCTTGGCGATGGCCTGCTGGACGATGGTCTTGGCGTTGTCCCAGCGGGCCAGGGTGATCGGCATCGAGGTCTGCGGGCCGCTGGTGCCGACTGGGGTCAGCAGGTCCTGGGCGGGCAGTGCTCCGTGGCCGCCGCTGGGGTAGGTGCGGTCGGCGACGACCTTGCTGACCGCGGCCCACGTCTCGGCGTGATGCGCCGCGGGGGCGTGGTGCTTGACCGCCGCGGCATGCTTCGCGTGCGCCGTGTGCTTGGCGGGCGCCGTGTGCTTCGCCGGCGCCGTGTGCTTCGCGGTGGCCTTGCCCTTGGCGGGCGTGGTCTGCTTGGCGGGTGCGGCGGAGTGGCCGGCGGCGTCAGCGTGCTTGCCATGGGCGGCGTCCACGCTACGGCTGATCTTGTGCTGGGGAACAGCGACGCTGGCGGCGTTACCGGCGAAGCCGGCGGACATGGTGGCCGCCCTAGCGCCGGCCAGTGCCAGCCCGGCGCCCGCGTAAGTCACGGTCTCGCGGCTCAGGCTGGCGGGAATGCGGTTGCGGAGGTTGCCGGTGCGGGTGCGGAAGCTCTCGGTTGCTCGGGGGGTGCGGGTCATCGCGTTCCTTCCGTGCTGACCCGCCGCCGCCCGTCCCGGTAGTACTGGGGAGCGGTGCTTTAGCCGTCGGACGTTCGCCGGCCGGCAGTTCGGCCCGCGTAAGTACGCATGCCTCGCTGTTTCAGCGCGGGCGGCTGCTCGAGTGCGCGGGGGATGCGCTCCGGGCAAGCCAGCCCAAGGAAGCGGGAAGCGTCGGTTCCGGTAGGGTCCGGATCAGCGCCCCGGCGTGGGTCACAGTGTGTAACTTCGCCGTTACGGTATTCGCATCCCGATACTGGCCAAAGTGATGCACGTCACTGCGGTCGCCGATGGCCTGATCACCGGCTGCGGCCGGCCGGGCCGGGCCAGATGGTGCTTGCTGGACTGGCCAGCACAGGCCGCCGCAGGACGGCGGACGCGGCTAGCCCGCCCGCGAGTTGGCCGCCTTGGACGTGCCGAGCGGCGCTGACGCGGTGGACGCGGCGAGGGTCGACGGGTCGACGAATGTGCTGCCGTTCGGCCCCGCCGTCACTGCCTGGTGCAGCGCGCTCCCCTGCAGGATCTGCGACCAGTTCAGGAACCACTCGGTCCACCCGTTGTCCCAGGTGCCGCCCTTCGGGCTGCCGGTGATCGTCACCGGGTCGCCGGGCACGGACATCTTGTAGTAGAACTCCGCGTCGGCCGGAGCCATGTTGACGCAGCCATGGCTCACGTTGGTGAAGCCCTGTTCCCCGGTGGACCAGTACGCATCGTGCAGGTAGTCACCGGTCCAGGTGAACCGCACCGACCACGGCACCGAGATCGAGTAGCCGGGGCCCTTCATCAGCACCGGGTTCCCCTTCTCGATGGTCAGGTAGGTCCCGTTGGGCGTGTCGTCGCCCGGCCGGCCCGTGCTGATCGGCCAGCGCCTGATCAGCTTGCCGTCCTTGTACAGCTCCATGTGATGCTTGGCGGTGCTCGCCACGACGATCAGCGACCGGCCGATGCTGAACTGCTGGGTCAGCGTGTGATAGCCGTAGACGCCAGGGGCGCCCTCCACGCCGTTGAGGTGCCCTACGAAGCTGACCGTGGTGTGGGCGGGCCAGTACTCGCGGGGGCGGAACACAAGGGTCTGGCTGTTGTCCCAGTACCAGGCGCCAACGACCGGCTTCGATGTGGTGAGGGAGAGCGAGCGCTCGACGGCGGCCCGGTTCTTGATCGGCTGGCTGAAGGTCAGGATGATCGGCATGCCGACCCCGTACTGCTGGTTGTAGCCCTCGAAGATCTGCGTCCTGAACGTCTGGGACGGCGCGAGCGTTTTGAAGGTGCTGGTCTGCGTCACCTGGTGGCCCGAGGCGTCGGCCGCCGTGGCGGTCACGGTGAGCGTCTGGGACACGGGCAGTGCATAGTTGCTGTGCCAGGCGGATCCCGCGCTGTTGAGCGTGCCGGTGACCGCGGAGTCGCCGGTGAGCCCGGCCCCGGTGACCTTGACCGTCTTGATCTTGCCCTTGGCTGCGGTGACGGTGATGCCCTTGTCCGGGTTCGCCCCGGCACTTCCGCTGGCGGGCGTGATGCTCAGCTGGACCGCGCTGGCGCTGGCTGACTGTGAACCGCTGCCAGAACCGCTGCCCGACCCGCCGCCTGACCCTGACTGGCAGGCCGCCGCGAGCAGGCCGGCCGCGCCGAGCGCGACGAACGGCAGCAGCTTGCGCCGCCTTGATCGGTAGTGCTCGTACAGCACGCCGTCCTCCCACCGGGACCGGGAAGCCGAGTAATTCTCCGTGCGGGGTACCCAGGTCGCTTCCCCAGTATGCCTGCGCTCCTGGCGTGCTAAATCCAAAGTTTGCCGCAGGTAGAGCGCGTACTGAGCGGGCTCGATCGGTCAGTCTCGCCGAAATCGGCGGATCAGCCCCGTTGCGTTCATTGCGCTCAGGATGGCGATTGTTACCACTGCGACAGCGATCCAGGGCACGTAATCACCCAGCCGGTCGAAGGGCGTCCTGACCGTGACCGGAGGTAGCGCGAGGGTGACATGCAGGACGCCGCGGTCGGTGGTCCCCGCCCAGGCCAGCAGCCGGCCGCGGGCATCGAACGCCGCGGAATCACCGGTGAGAGCGGCCTGCACGGCCGGCCGGCCGGTCTCGGCGGCGCGCAGCGCGGCGAGCGACGCGTGCTGCTCGGGAGCCCAGCTTCCCTGGAACGTCGAGTCAGAGGTCTGGTAGATGATCACCTGAGCGCCGTGGTTGGTGTCCACCAGCGACATATCGGGGAACGAGGATTCGAAGCAGATCAGGATGCCGAATTTCAGCCGGCGGCCGTCTGGCAGAACGGCATGCAGCACGCGCGCTCCATTGCCGGCGATCATATTCTGCGGCGCCGCGCGGCTGATCGCTGACAGCCATCCGAGCGCGGACCGGAAGGGTATGTACTCGCCAAACGGGACGAGACGGGTCTTGGTGTACGTCTGCTCGATGCCACCTGGCCCGATGAGGGCAGCGACCTTGGACTTTTCCCCGGCCGGGCTCACCGCGTCCTGGCTGACGAGCAGCTGAGTCCGGATCGAGGCAGAGAGCCGCTGGAGCCCGTGCAGGATCGCATGATCGGCGTTCAGGTCGTAGCCCACGCTGCTCTCGCCCCACACCACCAGGTCGGCGCGTGGCTGGCCGGTAGCGCGTGACTGGCCGGTGGTCAGCCTGACCTCTTCCGCGAGCCTGCGCTGCGGGCCGTTCTCCAGGCCGGGCTGAACCAGCGCGAGCCTGAGATGCCCGGTGGGCGGCACGGAGTACTCGTGCGCGGTCAGCGCGAACGCCGCCGGCCCGGCGGCGATAGCCAGCGCGGCGGCGGCGATGCCCACGATCCGGCCGCCGCCGCTTCCGGCCGTCAGCGCGATGACGATCGCGGTGTTGGCGGCGACCAGGACGAAGCTGATCAGCCAGATGCCGCCGACCGCCGCCAGCGCGAGCACCACCGGATGCTGCCACTGGCTGGCACCGTAGACGGCCCACGGGCCGCCGATTCCCTGCCAGGACCTGATCCAGTCGATCACCACCCAGCAGCTCGGCAGCACCACCATGGCCGCCAGTGCCTGGCGCGCGCTGGGTCCTGGCGGCCCGGGCAGGCGCCAGCCAGCGGACGGGGCGCCGGGAGCGGGGTCGGTTCCGCGGAGCAGGCGCCACGCCGCCAGGCCGACGCCGGCCCACGGGGCGCCGAGCACGATCACGACGAGCAGCAGGCCGGGCCCGAGGTTGGGAGTCAGCCAGTACAGGGCCATCAGCAGATATCCCGCGCCGAACCACCAGCCGCGGATCGCCGCCTCCCGGCCAGTCGGAGCCGCCCGCAGCAGCAGCAGCCCCGGCACCAGGCCGCACCAGGCCAGGAACTCCAGGTTGAGCGAGGGGAAGGCCAGCACGGGCACGGCGCCAGCCAGCAAGGCGGCATACCGGGCAGGCCGGGTGAAACTGCGCACGATGGCCGCGCCCCTGCCGCGACGGCGGGTCTGGCCGGGGCTGACTGCCCCGGCGTCTGGCTGCCGGGGCGTGGACACCGGCTCCGGCGGCTCCGGGAGTGCTGGTGGCGGCGACCGGCGGTGCTCGCCCTCAGAGTGCATGGTCAACGCGGCGAGAGAACGCAGAACTCGTTGCCCTCGGAGTCAGCGAGCACCTCCCAGGACACCTGGCCCTGGCCGATGTCGACGGGCACCGCTCCCGCTTCGGCCAGGCGGCGCACCTCGGCTCGCATGTCGCCGCCGGGCAGCGGCGCGACATCGACGTGGAGGCGGTTCTTCACGGTCTTGGCATCCGGCACGCGCAGCAGCTCCAGGTAGGGCCCGGTGCCGGTGGGGGCGCGCAGGGACGCGAAATCCGCGTCCGACTCGTGCAGCACCCAGCCGGCGGCGGCAGCCCAGAACCTGGCCGCCGCCTCCGGGTCCGCGCTGTCGGTCACGATCGCGGCGACGGGCCTGGCATCGAGGTAGACCGGCCTGGGCTCGAGCACGCAGAACTCGTTGCCTTCCGGGTCGGCGAGCACTTCCCACGGCACCTGGCCCTGCCCGATGTCGAGGCGGGCGGCTCCGAGGCCGAGCAGCCGCTCCACCTCGGCCGCCTGGTGCTCCAGGGATGTCGTCGACAGGTCCAGGTGGACGCGGTTCTTGGCGGTCTTCGGTTCCTTGACCGGGACGAAGATCAGCGGCAGCGCGGCAGGTCCCGGGTAGTCGAACCCGGCCGGCCAGATCTCGGCCTCGTCCGGCTCATCGGCGGCTACGACCCAGCCCAGCGCATCGGCCCAGAAGGCGGCCAGCCGCGACGGATCGGCGGCATCGACAACGATGTGTACGGCTCGAGTAGGCATGGACGTCAACCTGGCACGCCGGCCGCTCGCAGGCAACCCGGCGGCCCGGCCAGCGGTGGCCCGGGGCCGGGACTGCCTGCACCGGTCAGCTGGCACGCCGGCGCCACCGGGCTCGGCCGACTGCCCACAGCAGGGCCAGCACGGTCATCACGATGATGGCAAGCTCGGGCCAGCTTCCGACCCGGTCGGCGGGGGTCAGCGACGACCTGAGCGGCACCCGCGCCTCGAGCACGGTTCGCTGCCAGGTCCGGCTCCTGGTGAGGATCGAGCCGTTAGGTCCGATGATCGCGCTGACCCCGGTGGTCGAGGCGACCGCCACGGCGCGGCCGGTCGTGATCGCGTCCATCCGCGCCATCTCGAGCTGCTGCCCGGTCTCGCCCATCTGGCCGTCGAGCTCGAAGTCAGCGTCGTTGGTCTGCACCGTCAGCAGGTTGGCCCCGGCCAGCACCTCGGACCTGACCAGGCTGTCGAAGCCAACCTCGTAGCAGATCACGTCGCCGAGCCTGATCCGGCCGATGTGGAAGACCACGGCCCGGTGCCCTGGCGTGAAATTCGTTGGCTGCAGCGAGGGAAGCGAGGTGAACAGGTCGAGCAGGCCGCGTAGCGGTATCACCTCGCCGAAGGGCACGAGCTGGCGCTTGACGTACTCCTGGACCGGCCCGCGGCGAGGCAGCCAGAGCTGGCCGGCGTTACGCAGCGGGTAGTCGAGCACCGCGCCGACCAGGACCGGCCGGCCGATGGCGTCGACGGCGAGGGCGATGCTCTGGTACGTCGCCGCTGACAGCTTCGGGTCGATATCGGTGGAGTTCTCCGGCCAGATCACGACGGCGGGCGCGGGACGCCGACCCGCGGCAACCTTGCGCGCGAGCGCGATCGTGGCCAGCGCGTGGTTCGCCGTGACCCTGGTCGCGCGGAGCAGATTGGGCAGGTTCCTGGCGTGCGGCACATCGCCCTGCACGGTGGCGATGATCGCCGTCGGCGCTGGTCCGGACGGCGGAGCCCAGACCAGGTTGCCGGCCAGCGCCGCGGCAGTGGCGAGCCCGGCGACGATCGCGGCCGTGCCGGCGGCGCGCGAGCGGAAGCCGGCCAATGCGGTAATCGCGAGGTACGCGACGCTGGCCCCCGCCAGCGCGAGCAGGAAGGTCAGCAGGGGCGGCCCGCCGATCGCCGTCCAGCCGGCCGTGGGCGCCGCTGCCTGGGTCATGGCCAGCCGCCCCCAGGGGAACCCGCCCCAGGGGAACCGGTCGTGCACGCCCTCCTGCACCACCCACCAGCCGGCCACGGCGAGCGGCCAGGCGCGCAGCCGCAGCAGCGGCTGGAGGGCGAGAGCCAGCACCGCGAAGATGACTGCCTCCACCACGGTCAGCGTGAACCAGGCATACCAGGCGACGTTGACCAGCCACGACAGCAGCGCAAGGAAGAACACCGCGCCACAGGTCAGCCCGGCGGCGAAGGTGGCCAGGCGGCCCTTTCCCCACACGGCCAGCGTCAGCAGCGCCGGGCCTACGATAGCGAGCGGCCAGAAGCCGACCGGCGGGAACGCTCCGGCCAGGGCCAGCCCGGCCGCGAAGGCCGCGGCTAGGGACCACCAGCCGGCCAGGCCCGGCCAGCCACTGCGGGCAGCGGCGATCGCAGCGTCGGCCGCGGTCGCGGGCGCCGCCTGGTCACGCGGGCGCTCCACGCCCCGGCCGTTCGCGGCCGGACTGGCCGCCTGATCGCGCGGCGGCGTTGGCGGCGTCTGGCCCGGATCGGCTGGTTTGCCCGAGCGTGCATCCGCCCGGCTGTCGTACAACTGGTACTCCTGCTGGTTGGTTGCGGAAAATCTTCAGTTGCTGCGAGCGTAGCCGCGTCGGCGGGCGCGGAATAACGCACGCGCCCGGCGAGTATGAGTTGGGGGGACAACAGGAAGGAGCGATCAGGTGAGCCGACGCGGATGGGCCATGTTCGCGGCGATGAGCGTGATCTGGGGCCTGCCGTACCTTCTGATCAAGGTCGCGGTCGGCGGCGTTCCTGTTCCCGTCCTGGTGCTCGCCCGGGTCGGCCTGGGCGCCGCCCTGCTGCTGCCGATCGCGCTGCGGCGCAAGCAGTTCGCCGCGATCAGGCCGGTCTGGCCGTGGCTGGCGATGTTCGCGGTGGTCGAGATCATCCTGCCGTGGTTCGCGCTCTCCGAGGCGGAACGCGGGATCAGCAGTTCGCTGACCGGTCTGCTCGTCGCATCTGTGCCGATTATCGTCGCCGTGCTGAGCCTGTTCCTGCGGGGGGGCGACCGGCTCAGCCCGATCAGGTGGACCGGGCTGCTGATCGGTCTAGGCGGAGTCGCGCTGCTCGCCGGGCCGAACCTGATCGGATCGGGCGCCACTGGCGGCACCTCCCGGTCGGTCGGCGAGGTCCTCTTCGTCTCGCTGTGCTACGCGACCGGGCCGCTGATCGCGACCCGGAAGCTGACCAATGTCCCGCCGGTCGCGATGACCGCCGCGTGCCTGGTCCTGGCGTCGGTGATCTACGCGCCGCTCGCCGCGCTGAACTGGCCGTCGGCGGTCCCCCCGGCCAGGGTGCTGCTCGCGCTCGCGGGGCTGGCCCTGATCTGCACGGCGGCCGCGTTCCTGATCTTCTTCCGGCTGATCGCCGAGGTGGGACCCGCCAGGGCCAGCGTGATTACCTACGTCAACCCGGCGATCGCCGTATCGCTCGGCGTGCTCGTGCTCGGCGAGCATGTGACGCCGATCATGCTGGCCGCGTTCGTGACGATCCTGGCCGGCTCCTTGCTGGCGACCAGGCCCGCGCGCGGTCCGGCAGAGGAGCGGGAGGATGGGGCGGAGCCGCCGGAGGCTAGGGCGGAAAGGCCGGCGCCAGAGGCACCTGCCGCAGCCGGATCCAGGCCAGCGGATCTCGCGCCTGTTCCGGTGCCGGCAGCTGAATCCCAGTAATTGACGGTGATTCTCAGTCGCGGGCGCTGAGATTCATCCGCGATCGTGAAAGGCACTGTTTGCCGCGCCGCTAGACTCGCGAGGGTGATTGACCTCAAGGCGGCACGACAGGATCCGGACGGCTTCCGGGCCGCTCTCGCCAGGCGCGAGGCGGAAAAGGACTTCGACGAGCTGCTGGCGGCCGACGCCCGCTGGCGCGAGGCTACCGAGCACGCTGAGTCGCTGCGTGCCGAGCAGAAGAAGGCCTCCAGGGGAAAGCCAGGACCCGACGAGCTCGCCAGCCTGAAGGAGCTCTCTGCCCGGATCGAGATGGCCATGCGCCAGCAGGCCGATGCCGCGCAGTACCGGGACGAGATACTCGCCCGGATTCCCAACCTGCCTGACCCGACGGCCGCCGACGGCATGGACGAGGAAGACGCCCAGGTCGTGCGGACCTGGGGCCAGCTTCCCGAGTTCGGCTTCGAGCCGAAGGACCATCTGGAGCTCGGGTCGGCCCGCGGGTCGATCGACATGGCCAGGGGCGCGAGGCTGTCCGGCTCGCGGTTCGCGTACCGGATCGGCGACATCGCGGTCACCGAGATGGCGCTCTACCAGTTCGTCCTGGCCAAGCTGCGCGGCAAGGGGTTCCTGACCGTGCTGCCGCCGATCCTGGTCGGTGAGCGGGCCATGTACGGGACCGGTTTCCTGCCGACGGAAGAGTCCAACCTGTACCGGCTGGAGAGAGACGATCTGTACCTGACCGGGACGTCCGAGGTGGCCCTGGCCGGCATCCACACCGACGAGCGGCTGGAGGAGGACGAGCTGCCGGCCAAGTACGCCGGGTTCACCACGAACTTCCGCCGCGAGGCCGGCGCGGCCGGCAAGGACACCAGGGGCATGTTCCGGGTGCACCAGTTCGACAAGGTCGAGATGTACGTCTTCTGCGCGCCCGAGCAGTCACGGCAGATCCACGAGGAGCTCCTCGCGCATGAGGAGGAGATCGCCCAGGAACTCGGGCTGCCCTACCGGGTCATGAACATCGCGGTGGGCGACCTGGGCGCGCCGGCGGCCAAGAAGTACGACATCGAGGCGTGGTTCCCGACCCAGCAGCGGTACCGGGAGATCACGTCCTGCTCGAACACGACCGACTATCAGGCCAGGCGGCTGAACATCAAGTTCCGCCGCGAAGGCAAGCTCGAGTTCGTGCACACGCTGAACGGCACCGGGGCGACCGCGCGGGCGCTGCTGTCGATCATGGAGAACTTCCAGGACGAGGGCGGCAAGGTCGCCGTTCCTGAGGTACTCAGGCAGTTCGGCGCCCCGGCCTCAATCGGCCGGCTCTGACAGCGTCCCGGGCCTTCGTCGGGCCGGCTCTGACGGTGGCCCGGGCCTTCGTCGGCCGGCTCTGACGGTAGTGGCCCGGCCCTCAGCCGGCGGGCTCTGCCGGTCGCCGGCCTGACACCAGGCATGCCTCGGCCACGACTGACGTTGCCGTGATCGAGGTGAACCCGGCCTGCGCGAACATGTTCGTCCACGCGCTGACCGAGACCGGGCGCTCCTGCACGCGCACGAGGTAGCGGTAGCTGTTCTTGGCGATCCGCCACCAGCCGCCGATGCCCTTCTTCGCCAGCGCGCTGACCTTCGACCTGATGATGGCCCGGTCCTGGCTGGTCCCGCCCCTGCCGAACATCATGTCGGCGACGAGCAGCGTGCCGCCCGGGCGCAGCCACTGGTAGGCGGCCGACACCACCCGGCTCTTGTCCGCGTCGCGCAGGTGGTGCAGGGCGTAGCTGGTCACGACGAGATCGACGCTCCCGGCGGGCAGCGAGAGATTCTCGATGGGGATGTCCAGGCCTTCGACGTTCGGGATGGAGCGCTCGCGAGCGTTCGCCTCGAGCCGCCTGATCATCGCCGCGCTGACATCGATCGCGAGGACACGGGCGCCCCGCTCGGCGAGCGGCAGGCTGAGCTGGCCGGTCCCGCAGCCGAGATCCACTACCTGATCTCCCGGCCGCGGGCTGGCGGCCGCGAGCACGGCCGCCGTGACCTTCTCCAGCCCGCTGGGCGTGTGGTGGTCCCAGGAATTTACCCGGCGGGACCAGATCCGCCGCTGACGGCGCACCGTGCTGCTGGTGGCCAGGCGGCCGAGCCGGCCAGAGGAATCGAGGCCAGTTATTTGTTCCGCTGCGGACGACGGGTAATTCCTTCGTTTCCCGTCTGCGTCATTATTGCCGGACGTTTTATAGTTTCTCACCTTGGAATCGGTCACGCGGCCACGCTAGCAACCGGACTACTAAGGAGACGTCTGGCAGCACTTCAGATCCCGTTAAGATATGGATAATCTTCACAGCCGCGCTCGGAGTCGCGTCGCCGGATAGCCTTTTACGGTGGACCTGGGCACTTTCCCTGATTCGCGCCGGGGCGCGGCCGCTGGCCGCCGCCGGCGGCGTCGCCTGCTGCTCGCGCTCACTGGGGCGGCCTCGGTCGTCGTCCTGGGCGCGGGTGTGCTCGTCGCGCTCGGCGTGGTTCCGCCGGCCGGTCAGCACGCGAGGGTGACCGCCCGGCACTCGCCGGGACCGCCGTCACCACCGCCACCACCGCCGCGGCCGGCGCGGCCGCAGGCTGGCCCGATCGGCACCTACCGGGTGGCCAGCCAGGCGATGGTCTTCGTCGACCGGTCGCGTCCTGACCTGGGTAACCGGAGGCTGCCGATCCTGGTGCGCTACCCGGTCGTTCCGGCCGCCGCGGTCGCGGCGCACAGGATCGCGCGCGGCCCTTTCCCGCTCGTGGTCTTCGCGCCCGGCTACCTGCAGTGCGGGTCAAGCTACGCGGCACTGCTGCACGCATGGGCGAGCGCCGGCTACGTGGTCGCCGCTATCGAGTTCCCCCGCACGCACTGCCACATCCCGGTTCCCGACGAGGCCGACCTGTACAACCAGCCCGCCGACACCTCTTTCGTGATGACCAGGCTGCTGGCCAGCAGTTCCCGGCCGGCCGGCGTGCTCTCCGGGCTGATCGACCCGGCCAGGATCGCGGTGGCCGGGCACTCCGACGGCGGCGACACGGCCGCTGCCGTTGCCGCGAACACCTGCTGCCTGGACCGCAGGGTGACCGCTGCGATGATCTTGTCTGGCGCGGAGTGGCCGCCCCTGCGCGGCCGCTACTTCCCGTCCGGCACCCCGCCGATGCTGTTCGTGCAGGGCACCGACGACACCTGGAACCCGCCGGTCGCCAGCACCCAGCTGTACCAGTCGGACACGACCGGGGTTCGCTACTACCTGCGCCTGCTGGACGTCGGTCACTTCGCGCCCTACGAAGGCCACGGCCGGCCTGAGCCGCTGGTGGCCCGGGTGACCGTCGATTTCCTGAACCGGTATCTCGGCGGCCGGCCGGGGCAGGCCGCGGCGATGGCGGCCGCCGGCAACGTGCCCGGCGTCGCCGTGCTCGGCAGCGACGGCCGCATGCCCGGCTGAGACCGTATGCCGGGTCGAGACCGCAGACCGGGCTGAGGCGGCATGCCGGGTCGAGACCGCATGCCGGGTCGAGACCGCATGCCATGCTCAGCGTGGCCAGGACCGTGCGCTCATTCGCCGGGCGCCGCCTGCGCGGGCACCGAGGGCCGCCTGCCGTACACGAGGCCGGCCTCGTTGACGATCGAGTACGCGGTGATGCCGGTGAACCCCGCCCTGGCGAACATCGCCGTCCACGCGCTGATCGACACCGGGTGGTCCTTCACCCGGACGAGATACCGGCAGCCGTTCTTCGCGATCCGCCACCAGCCGCCGATGCCCTTGTTCGCGAGCGAGCGGACCTTCGACTTGATGATCGCGCGGTCCTGGCTGGAAGTACCGCGGCCGAACATCATGTCCGCGACGATGAACGTTCCGCCCGGCCGCAGCCAGTGGTACGCCGCTGCGACGAGCCGCTGCTTGTCGGCGTCACGCAGCCGGTGCAGGGCGTAGCTCGTGACGATCAGGTCCGCGCTCCTGGCCGGCAGCGTCAGGCAGTCGATCGGCCTGGCCAGTACCTCCAGCCCGGTGAGCGAGCGTTCCCGCGCGGTCGTCTCGAGCCTGCGGAGCGCGGCCTGGTTCCCGTCGACCGCCAGCACCCGAGCGCCGCGCTCAGCGAGCCGAAGGCTGACCCGCCCGGCTCCGCAGCCGAGATCAACGATCCGGTCGCCGGGCCGCGCATGTGCCGCGGCAACGACCGCCGCGGTCACTTTCTCCAGCCCGGTCGAATAACTAGCGCTTTTGTTATCGTGAGCGCCATTATTGGCGGCTTTGTGGCTGGTCAGCTCGGAATCTGTCACCGAGCAAGGCTAACAACATAAGTGCTGACCGGGCGGCCGGGCGCTGGAGATCTTGTTAAGAAATGGGCCGTTCAAACGACATTCTCAAACATTATTAACTAGGGTAACCGAATTAGCGCGGCGGTTACCCCGCGGATGGCGGGTGCGGATCCGCCGGATCCGCCGGGTGCGCCGCGACGAAGGCGACGATCTCGGCGGCCAGTCGCGCGCCCGCGTCATCCTGCAGGAAGTGACCGGCCCCGGTCAGCACGGGATGCTCGATCCCGGCCGCGCCGGGAACCGGGCGCTTCAGGATCGGCACCATCGCGCCGGTGATCGGGTCGGAATCACTGAACGCCACCAGGAACGGCTTCTCCCAGGCCGCCAACGTTCCCAGGCCGGCCGAAGCCGATCATGTCGGGCGCGATCGCGCGCAGTCCGGCGCCAGCGAGAACCGGCATGATCGTCCGGTACAGGAATGATCAGAGTCCGGCGGAGTCTGCAGCACGCGCATCCGCCGATCCTGGCATCGCGACTGCCAGAAAGGAAGTGGCACGTGCCGGCGTCGCGCGGTGGCGTAAGGACAGGCGGGTTCCGATCAGCAGCGAGTTGTGCAGGTCGGGCAGGACGATCTCGGTCGAGACCAGCCGCGGATCGCCGAAGAAGAAGGCCCGCTTGACGTCGCTCCTCCGCAGCGGCGAGTCGGCAGGGAGGGCATCAAACGGCGTCACGTCGTCCATGACGAGCTGGCCGCCCACCCGCAGCAGGTCGACCAGCGAGAAGTACGCCATGTGGTCCGGACGGGCACCGTCGGCGAACAGCAGGTCGAACGGGGCGTACGTCGCGATCAGTTCCCTGGCATCGCCGACTAGCACCCTGACCCGGCCGTCACTGGCCAGGAGCCTGCTCGCGTGCGCGGCCCTGTCCTCGTCGATCTCCACCGTGACCAGCGTGCAGTCCGCCGGCATCGAACTGGCCATCCAGGCGCTCCGGACGCCGACGCCGGTGCCGATCTCGCCGATCCGGCCCGCGTCGCAGCCGGCCGCGAGCACGGCAAGAATGCGGCCGACTCCGGGCAGGCAGCACGACGGGCTGGCGCCGTCAGGACCAGCCTCCTCCCGCGTCAGGGCAAAGCCAACCTGGCGTGCGAGAGCGTTCGCCTGAACCACCAGGGGCGGGAACTCTTCCATGGTCAGACCTCTCGGGAGCGCAGCCGGACAGTGGCCAAGACGAGCAGCACCGCGCTCGCGGCGAGGCCGCTAAGTCCCGCTGCGAGCTGAGCGCCTGGTACCGGAACCTCCCCACGACTCCCGTCCTCGCGGCTGCGGGCCGACCCGGCTGCCGGCCGGTAATCAGTCGATCGATCCGGCCATCCGCGGCAGGTTATCAAAATGGCCGCTCCGGATAGAACTGCTGTTTACGCCTGCTACTCGCTCGATCCCGACGCGGCTCGCGCGACGGAGCGGATCCCCGAGCTGCTCGGCCTGGGAGCGCATCTGCCGGCCACCGCGATAAGCCCGCCCGGTTCCTGACACGCGGAGCAGGCAATGATGGAGGGGACAAGCTCGTAGCGGCCGGACGGGGGAGAGCTGCCGTGGAGCGGATGAGCACGCTTGACGCTGGCTTCTACTTCGTCGAGCACCAGAACGTACCCATGCATATCGGCTCGCTGGCAGTCTTCGAGGGCCCGGCACCCGCGTATGAGGAGCTGCTCGCGCTCTATGAGGCGAAGCTGCCGCTCGTGCGCAGGTACCGGCAGGTCGTGCGGACGCTGCCAGTGCCGGTCTTCCGGCCGTACTGGTCCGACGATCAGGACTTCGACCTCCGCTATCACCTGCGGCATGCGGCGGTGCCGCCGCCAGGCGGCCCTGAGCAGCTCAGGGAGATGGCGGCGCGGATAATCGCCCAGCGGCTGGACCGGGCCAGGCCGCTGTGGGAAGCGTGGTTCCTCGAGGGGATCAAGGGCGGCCGCTGGGCGATTATCTCCAAGGTCCACCACTGCATGGTGGATGGCATCGGCGGCGCTGACCTGATGGCCGCGCTGTTCGAGGCAGGACCCGAGCCGGCCCGGCCCGGGCCGGCGCCCTGGGAACCGCGGCCGGGGCCGTCTGCCGCCGAGGTGATCCTCAGCGGCGTGCTCGACACGGTCACCTGGCCGCTGCAGCAATTCGCCGGCCTGCCCGGCTTCCTGCTTCGGCGGCTTCCCAGCCCGAACGAGATGCTGCGCTTCGGCCGCGGACTGACCGGGAGCGCCCGCCGCCTGGCCGTCCCGTCGGCCTCCTCGCTGAACGGCTCGATCAGCCCGCACCGGCGATGGACGTGGACCACGGCCAGCCTGACCCAGGTGAAGAAGATCCGCCGGGCGCTGAACGTGACCGTCAACGACGTGGTGCTCGCCGTCATCACGACCGGATTCCGTGAGCTGCTCCAGGCCCGCGGCGAGCTGGAGGAAGGCCTGGTGGTCCGCACGCTCGTGCCGGTCTCGCTGCGCGGCGAGAACGATCACCAGCCGGTCAGCAACCAGATCTCCGCGGTCCTGGCCAACCTCCCGGTCACCGAGCCTGACCCGCTGCGGCGGCTTGAGCTGCTGCACCAGCAGATGGGCGACGTCAAGCGGAGCAGGCAGGCGGTCGGCGCCGAGTTCCTGACCGAGATGCTCGGCTTCGCGGCCCCCGCGCTGCTCGCGCTGGGGTCCCGCGCGGCGTTCAGGATGCCGCAGCCGCTCGTGCAGGCCGTGACGACCAACGTGCCGGGGCCCCGCTTCCCGCTGTTCATAATCGGCCGCCAGCTGGTCGAGCTCTATCCGTACGTGCCGATCGGCAACAACGTGCGGATCGGCATCGCCGTCTTCTCCTACCTGGACACGTTCTCGTTCGGGATCACCGCCGACTACCGTGCGGTGCCCGAGTCCGACCTGGACAACCTGACTGCTGGCATCAGCCACGGCCTTGCCGAGCTCCTCGCACGCGTCAGGCCGCCACGCCGCCGTGCCAGGTCAAAGAGCGGGCCGGCCCGCGCAGCCAGGCCTGCTCGCAGCTAGTCGAGCAGCGCCTCGTTCTCGCGCAGCAGGATCTCGCGCACCGTGTCCTGCGGGTCTGCGCAGAGGTATCGAGCCACAAGCCGAGCCGCGGCGTCGAGTCGAGTCGAGCGTCCAGACCCTCGATGGTGTAACCGCCAGGCCGGTAAGCCAGCTTTCCGGTGCGCGTCTGCCGCTGCGCGTCTCGTGCCGCGACGACCCCTGCACGGGGCCGGAGAGCCGGCAGCGCAGATCGAGCAGCCGCCTCGCCTCGGGAGCCAGCCCGGATCCGCCAGGATGTAGCCAGCCGCTGGTCGCCCAGCGGTAGAACTGGCCGCCACGGATGTGAACCGCCGGATCGAACTGGCGGGCCAGCAGGTCCGCGATGGTGGACTTCCCTGCTGCCTGGATCCCGATCACCAGCCACACCCCTGCGCGGTCGCCCATGGGCAGAGTGAAGCACGGTTGCCCAGGCAGCGTGACCGGGCATCTGGAACCCTTGCGACCTGAGCGAGACTTGGTCTGTCAGCTACGAGGAGGGCGAGACGCGATGGCGAGTGGCCTGATCACCCACGCGGACAAGGTGCTGTTCGCGGAGCGAGGCGAGACCAAGGGCGATCTTGCCGAGCACTACGAGCGAGTCGGCGAGCCGCTGATGCGGACGATGGGCGGACGCCCCGTACTGCTGCAGCGGTTTCCCGAGGGCGCTGGCGGTCCGTCGTTCTTCCAGAAGCGGGTACCGAAGAACGCGCCGGACTGGCTGCAGACCACGACCGTGGCGACGCCGAACGGCACGACCTCGCAGGCGCTGGTGGCCGCCGACCTCGACCATGTCCTGTGGGCGGTGAACCTGGGCTGCCTGGGTTTCCACGTCTGGCCCTACCTGGCGGCCGAGGGCGACGAGCACGCCGACGAGCTGCGGATCGATCTCGACCCGACGCCGGGCATCGACTTCACCCACATCCGCCAGGCCGCTCACGAGCTGGAGGTGCTGTTCGCCGAGGCAGGCATCACCGGGTACCCCAAGACGACCGGCAACCGCGGCCTGCACGTCTACGTCCGCCTTCAGCCGCGATGGGACTCCTACCAGGTTCGCGCGGCGGCGGTCGCGGTCGCGCGGGAACTCGAGCGGCGCAGGCCCGACCTCATCACGGCGGCCTGGTGGAAGGAGGAGCGCGGCCAGCGGGTGTTCGTGGACTACAACCAGAACGCACCGCACAAGACCGTCTTCGGCGCGTGGTCGGTCCGGGCGCGGCCCGGCGCGCAGGTGTCGACCCCGATCGCCTGGGGCGAAGTCGACGACATTCATCCGGATCAGTTCACGATCGCGTCACTGGCTGACCGGCTCGAGAAGGTCGGTGACCCCTGGCAGGCCATGTACGACGATCCTCAGTCGCTGGAGCCGCTGCTCGAGATGAACGCGCGGGACCGGGCCAGCGGTCTGCTCGACGCTCCCTGGCCGCCGGTGTACCCGAAGCAGCCCGACGAGCCGCCCCGGGTCGCACCGAGCCGGGCCAAGAAGCCCTGACCGGCCAAGGTTCGCTCGGGTCGCTGAGCCCTATTTCAGCGTTCCGCGAAAGCGCCGCCTGCCGTCTCGCCGGCCAGGTGCGGCCTGCGCATTGTGCGGCCACGTGCATGCCTGCCGAGTGTCGCAAGAGGTGGCCAGATGCCGGAACTCCGTGAGGTGCTCCCGTTCGCACCGTTCGACGATGGGCCGTTCCCAACCGGCGTGCGCACCGTTTCGGTGCTAGATGCGCCCAGGGACCGGCTGTTTCCCGTTGAGATCTGGTACCCCGCGCCGTCCGGTGCGACTGGCCGCCCTGGGCCGTATCCGCTAGTCGCCTTCGCCCATGGCAGCGGCGGCAACCGGAACTCGGCCGCTTACCTGTGCTCGCACCTGGCCAGCCACGGATACGTGGCGGCGGCCATGGATCACTCGGAGGTGGTCGCGGCCGAGCTGACCGCCACGCCTGGCGAGTCAGCCGAGGAACGCGCGGCCAGGATCGAGGCGATCATCGGCAGCCAGGTACCCGATGTGCGCCTCCTGCTCGACTGCATGCTCGACGAGGACTCGCCCGCCGAGGCTATCGGACCTGGAGGCATAGACGTCGACGCGAAGCGGGTCGGGCTCGTCGGCTATAGCTTCGGCGGGTGGACGGTGCTGGCTGTGCCCGAGGCGGATTCCCGGGTCCGGGCGGTCGTCGCGCTCGGGCCTGGCGGCAACTCCAACCCCAGACCGGGGATCCTGCCGCTGACGCTCACGTTCGCCTGGGGCCGCGATGTCCCGACGCTGTACCTGGCCGCGGAGGACGACGTGTCGATCCCGCTGGACGGCGTCAGCGAGCTGTTCGACCGGACACCGGCGTCCAAGCGGATGTTCGTCCTGCGCCGTGCCGACCACCAGCATTTCCTTGATGACGTGGCCGGCCAGCATGAGGCGCTGCGAGCGATGTCGCTGCCCGGCGACGCCGCCTGGATTCCTGGCGCGATGCGCCCGATCTCCGAGCTGTGCCCGCCCGGGGAGGCGCACGACTTCGTGCGCGGCCTGACACTCGCTCACCTGGACGAGACGCTCAGGCAATCGGAAGCGGCGAAACGGTTCCTCGCCGGCGATGTCCAGGCCGAGCTAGCCGGCCGCGGGGCCGTGGCGTTCGCGCATGCGGGTGTTGACTAGGGACGGCGGGCAGTCACCGGACGATCCCAGGGCGAGGCGCGATGACCGATCAGGAAACCGGCGACGCAGCGGTGGCCGGGGTCGACTTCCCGGTGGCCGCCGGCGGGAGGCGCAGCACGTCGGCACTGGGCCGGGCGGTGATCTCCGATGCGCTGCGCCGGACGGATCCGGCGGGCGCGCTCGGCGCCGAGCAGGAGACGAACTGGCGATCCGGCTACCTGACGCATTTCCGCAGGCTCATCGAGGCAGGCCTGAGTTCCAGGGACGCCGCCCTCGCGATCGCCGCCGATGGGCTCGGCTCGGTACACGGGCGGATGCGGGCCGTCCTGGCCGACGGCGAGGAGACCGGGCTCGACGGCCTGCTGACGCGGCCGGCCCGGCATCGGCTCGGAACGGCGACCGTTCAGGGCACCGAGCAGGCGGAAGCTGAGCTGTCCCTGCCGTACCGGGGAGAACGGCTGCGCGGTGACGACCTGGCGCGCAGGCTCGACGCCTGGGTAGCGGCGGGCGTCATCGAGCCGTCCTGCGCGGACGCCGTCCGCAGCGTCGCGGCGCACCCGGAGTGGCTGAGCTTGCCCGGGCGAACCGTGGCCGTGCTCGGCGCGGGGTCCGAGATTGGCCCGCTGCCCGTGCTTCTGCGCTGGGGCGCCACGGTCGCCGGCGTCGATCTTCCGCAGCCACGGATCTGGGAGCGCGTGCTGCAGTCGGCCCGGGCCAGCGCGGGGACGCTGCTCGTGCCGGTCAGTTCCGGGACGGCGGGCACTGACCCGGTGCCGCACGACGACATCGCGGACCGCGCCGGGTCGGACCTGGCGGCGGAGGTCCCCGAGCTTGCCGACTGGCTGGCCGGTCACGACGGCTCGCTCGTGCTCGGAAACTACGTGTACGCGGACGGCGCGGCCAACGTACGCGTCTGCACCGCCGCCGACACGCTCACGCAGCGGGTGCAGGCGGCCCGAGACGACGTCGCGCTCGCCTTCCTGGCGACGCCGACCGACGTCTTCGCGGTCCCCGCCGACGCGGTCGCTCAGTCGGTGCGGGCATACGCGGGCCGGCCGTTCGCCGTCAAGCTGGCCGGCCGCCCGCTGCGGACGCTGTCCGGCGGCCGGCTGCTGCGCAGGGCATACCGGCCGGACGCCGATCCCGGCATCAACGACAGCCTGGTCGCGCAGCAGGGGCCGAACTACGCGCTGGCGAAACGGCTGCAGCGCTGGCGGGCCAGCGTGGCCAGGGACAGCGGATCAACCGTCTCGCTGAATGTCGCCCCGCCGACCAGGACCCGGTCGGTGGTCAAGAACAGGGCGCTCGCGGCGGCGTATGCCGGGGCGCACCGGTTCGGCGCCGAGGTGTTCGAGCCCGACACGTGCCGGGTGCTGATGGCGGCACTGCTCGTGCACGACCTGTACGCCGGCGGCGGCCCGGCCCACGACCATCCGTGGCAGGACGAGGCCTACGCAGCGGCCCACGGCGGGCTGTGGCGGATCGCCTACGCCCCGCGCAGCGCGCTCGGGCTCGCGGCACTGCTCGGCTACGGCGCCGCCCGGACGTGACGGCGGGAGCGGGCCCGGGGCCGGGCAGGCCGCAGGCTTGCCGCTGATCGGGGGGCTCCCGCCCGCCGCTGAGCCGCCGGACTCCCGCCCGGGCGCTGACAGCGGGGCTTGCGCCCCATTGGCCGCCCACGATCGCGGACGATTTTCAGAACGTGGTCGATTTTCAGCGAGTGCGACTGAGAATCGTCCATGTTCTGAAAATCGTCCAGGTTAACATGCGGGAGCGGGAGCGGGAGCGGGCACCGGCACCGGCACCGGCACCTCACGGACGAGGGTCGGTACGGAGCAGGCTGTAGCCGACGCCGTCCCGCCAGGCGCCGTCCCGCCAGCCGACGCCGCGCATGACGCCCTCGCGGGCGAATCCGGCGTTCTCCAGGGCTCGCTGCTCGGCGACGTTGTCGACATCGGTCGCGGCCTCGATCCGGTGCGCCGTCGAGTGGGCGAACAGGTAGCGGGCCAGCAGCCGGTGCGCCTCCGTCCCGTGGCCGCGGCCGCGGGCCTGCGGCACCAGGATGATCCCTATCTCCCAGCAGTAGGCCGCCGGAGTGGTCGGCCGGCGCCGCCAGTTCACCAGGCCGAGCCGCTCGTCGCCGCTGACGACGACCAGCGTTCCGCCGTCGGGCCCGACCAGTCCGTTCTCCTGCCAGCCTCGCCGCCACCGCCGCAGGTCGTTCCAGCCGAGCCACTGAAACTCCCCGGTCGCGTCCGGATCCTGGGTCAGGTCTTCGAGCAGCGACAGGTCGCTCTCGCCCACAAGCCGCAATGTCAGCCGAGTGGTCATAGCCAGATGCTGTCATGCGACCCTCACGGTCATCAGATTGACGGCCTCGATCCCGGGATTCACCCCCAGAACCGGGATCGATCCCTGGACCGATCCCGGCCGCCGGCCCGTCCGGCGCGCGGCCAGGCTGGAACTGGTCGGGATCGGCTCCGGGATGGACTGGCACCGCACCCTGCACGGCGCGTGGCTCGTGCTGCGCGCGAACCAGTTGTGGGCGCCGCTGCCCGACAACAACCCGGACGGCGCCCGGGCGTGCATGCGGAGGTTCTATGCCCTGCTCAGGCTCAGCTACGGCCAGCCGGCCAGCCCGGCGGAAACCGCCAGGCTCGAGGTCGACTGGTGGAGCGTGCACCGGGAGCGCCAGTACTCGACCGAGCTCAGGGAAGCGGGCGACGCGCTGGTCGAGTCCGTGACCCGGCTGTACAGCTACCTGAGCCGGGTTGCCAGTAGCCGCTGGTGCGCCAGCCGTCCCGGCGGGCCACAATGGCAACCATGGAACGCAAGCCGAACAAGTACGTTGTCGCCGCCCTCGCCGTGGTTCATGTCGCCGTGGTGGCGCTGACCTGGCGGGACATCAGGAGCCGGCCGCCCGAGCAGATCCGCGGCGCGAAGAAGTTCTGGCTGGTCGTCAGCGCCCTCAACATGGGCAACGCCGCTATCTACTGGCTGGTCGGCCGGCGGCGGTCGCCTGGAGGCAAGGAAGCATAGACCGGTGAGCGTCGAGCTGAATCACACCATTGTCGCGTGCCGTGACCAGCACCGTTCGGCGGCGTTCCTGACCGAGATCCTGGGTCTGCCCGCTCCGGCCAGGTTCGGGCATTTCCTGGTCGTGACGACGGACGGCCACCTGATTGGATCAGCCGCACCCAGGGCGCGGCGGGGCTAAGGTTGCTGAACCTCTGGCCGGTCGACGCCTCACGCCCGGTCGTCGGCCGGTCGGCTGGATAGGCTGCCTGCGGTTCGTATAGTGCCGCGACGCCCGCCGCGTCGCCGGCGTTGAGCCGCTCCGCGACCAGCCGTGTCACATCCTCGGGTTCTGTCGCCCTCGCTTCACCGCTCATGTCGGACGTCCTTTCGAGTGGGCCGCGCACTGCTCTTGCAGTGCGTGCAGAAGATGGATAGCAAGACCGCGCAGGAGGATGTGCTCGGACCTCTGTAGTGGAGCGAGGTGCTGCGCCTGCAGCGCCGGAAAGGACGGCTGCTGAGAGGCGATCTCGTTCGAGAAAGCGCTGAGGAAAGCTCCCTAGCAGCAGCTTAGCTAGTTACCGCGGCCGCCGCCTTTTCGGTAGACGGTGACGCTGAACGCATCGGCGAGATGGAATTCGTCGGAGAACACCACCGGTTCGCCCTCGTTCAGGTAGTCCACCTGCGAGATCCGCAGCAGCAGGGCGTTCCGCTTGATCCGCAGGCGGCGGGCCTGCACGTCCGTGGCCGTGGCAGGACTGATCTCGGCGATGCCGTGGTGGATGACGAGCCCGATCTTGTCCAGCGCGCGCTGCATGGACTCGGTCTCGGTGACGATCGCGACCATGCCGTCGGGATCGATGCCCACTTCGGTCAGCCGCTCGACCGGCAGCACGTCGGTGACGTCGGCGACCGGCGTGCCGTCGGCCGTGCGGGTGCGAGTCAGGGTGATGACCTGCGCGGCCTGCGGCAGGCCCAGCGCCCGGAGCGCCCGCGCAGGCCCGGTGCCGAGCCGGACGGCGACGTTGACCGAGCCCGGGACCCGGCCAGCGGACTCGATGACGTCGGTGATGCCGAAGTTGACGTTCATGTTGTTCTTCAGCCCGGCCGAGGGCAGCAGGAACGTCCCTGAGCCGTGGCGCCGGTCGACCAGGCCCTCGCTTTCCAGCAGCGTGATGGCCTCGCGCAGGGTCGCGCGGCTGACGCCGAGCATGGCGGCCAGCGCAGGCTCGGATGGCAGCTTGCCGCTGGACGGCAGGCTCCCGTCGGCAATGGCGTCGCGGAGGCTGTTCGCGACGAGTTCGGGGAGGTTTCGTCCTCGGTTAACCGCGATCATGCGCACCATCGTGACCATGCCCAGCGAATCTGCGAAACGGAACGTGCTGCAACGGAACGTGCTGCCCTGTGGTCGATTTTAACTGCCTGGCGCCTCGGGGGTGCGTCCGCAGCGGCGCATGCCGCGCGGACCGGCACCGCACGCGCGCGTCGGGCGGGTCACGCGAGACCCGCGGTGAGGTCGTTGACGAGCGGCTCGCCGGCGCAGAAGCGGCGGATGCTGCCGACAACCAGCTGCGAGTGCCGCACCATCACCTCGACGGTCGCGCCCGCGATATGCGGCGTCAGCACGACGTTGTCCATCGCGAGAAACGGGTCGTCCGCGCCGAGCGGCTCGTTGTGGTGCACGTCCAGGCCGGCGCCCCGGATGCGCTTGCTCCTCAGCGCCTCGATCAGCGCGGGACGCGAGACCACGCCCGCCCGGGCCGTATTGATGAGCACCGCGTCCGGCTTCATCAGGCCGAACTCTCGCTCGCCGATCATCCCGGCCGACTCGTCGGTCACCCGCGCGTGAATGGACACCACGTCGGCCGCCGCGAGCAACTCGTCCAGGCCGCACATCTGTACGTCGCCCGGGTCACGAACGTACGGGTCGTAGGCCAGCACGCGCATGTCGAAGCCGCGTGCGCGCTTGACCACCTCGCGTCCGACCGCGCCGAGGCCGACCAGTCCGATCGTCTTGCCGCTGAGCTCGAAGCCCTTCAGGCTGCTCCACGGATCCCGCGGGCCCATGCCCCATCCGGTCTCGCCGCTGTCCGCGTCGGGATCACCCGCGAGCTGACCGGTCCGCAGCAGCCGGTCGGTGTAGGCGATGTGCCTGATCACGCTGAGCATCAGGCCAAAGGAGTGATCGGCCACCGGCTTGGCCTCGCGGCCCACCGTGCCTGTGACCGGGATGCCGCGCTTCGCCGCCGCCAGCAGGTCGATGTTGGCGCCGGGGCCGCCCCGGACCGAGGCAAGGTACTTCAGGTCCGTGGCGGCGAAGACCGCCTCGGTGACGGGCTCGTAGCCGATCGCGACAATGTCCGCGCCGGCGAACATCCGCGCTGTCTCGGCCTCCGTGGCGATCAGGCCCGTGACGCCCCAGCCGGCGACGGTGACCTCGCCTAGTGCCCGCAGCTCCTCCAGCCCTGCTTCCGAGAAATCGGCCGTCACCAAAATATTGGGCGCCATTATCTGCTTCCTCTTATTCCTGGCATTCCTCTGCCTGATTCTGGCGGCGTGCGGTGATCGCGTGGCTCAGCGGCGCGACCGCCCTGACTAGCCCCAGATAGTCAGCGAAGATCGCGTTGTACGTTGCCCTGCGAGCCGGATCCGGGTCGAACGTCATCGCCGGCCGCACCCAGGCGCGGACAGGCTCGTCCGCGGACGCGAACAGGCCCAGGCCGACTCCGGCCAGGCACGCCGCGGCCAGGCAGCCCGTCTCGTCCACGTTGACCGTCGATATCGGCTTGCCCGTGATGTCCGCCTTGAGCTGCAGCCATCGCGGCGATCGCGCGCCGCCGCCGGTCGCCCGCAGGCTGGCGATCGCGATGCCAGCCGCCTCGACCCGCTCGATGTTGGCGCGCAGCTCGAACGCTGTTCCCTCGAGGATGGCCTTGACGAACTCGCCGCGGGTGGTGGCCAGGCTCAGGCCGAGGATCGCGCCGGTCGCCCCGGGGTCCATCCACGGGCTGTAGGAACCCTGGAAGTGCGGCAGCGCGATCATCCCGGTCGGCTCATCCGGCAGGTCCCGCAAGATGACATCGAACGGGTCGGACTTGCTGCGGTGAGCGCGGCGCATGTCGTCCGCGCCGAAGGTGTCTTTGAACCAGCGCAGAAGCGACCCTCCGCCGGCGTTGCTGGCCAGGCAGAAGAATCGCCCGGGCAGGACATAGCAGCCGAACGGGTAGCCGGCCTCGAGCATCCGGCGGGTCAGCACCGGGGCGTCGGTGACGGCGACCAGCGCTTCCCACGTTCCCGTGCCGACGCCGGCATCGCCCGCGTCGATGACCCCGGAACCCAGCGCGGCCATCGGCTGGTCGAATCCGCCCGCGACCACCTTGGCACCTGCCTGAACGCCCAGGTCGGCGGCGATCCGGGCGGGAACCTCACCGATAACCGTGCCCGACGGGGCCAGCTCGGGCATGAGGGAGGGGTCCACTCCGGCAGCGGCCAGGATCTCCTGCGACCACTCCTGGCGCACGACATCGAAGGCCATCGTGCGCGAGGCCACGGAATAGTCGCTGACCGGCGCGGCGCCGAGCAGCGCGGTGATCAGCTCCGACCAGCACAGCATCTTCGCGGTCTGGGCGAAGACCTCGGGCTCGTGCTCGCGGATCCACATCAGCCGCACCAGCGGGTGCATGGCGTGCACCGGCAGCCCGGTGATGTCATAGAGGCGCTGCCGCCCGACTTTCCGGCCGAACTGCTCGGCCAGGCTGGCGGTGCGGTTATCCATCGCCATGATGCACGGCCGCAGGTGCCGTCCGTCGGCGGCTACCGGGATCGCCTCGTCACCCGATACCGACAGGCTGATCGCTCGCACGGCGCCGCCGCTGGCCCGTGCCTGAGCGGTGACCTGCCGGATCAGCGTGGTCACCGCCGCCCAGACAACGGTCAGGTCGAGTTCGACCCAGCCGCAGCCGAGGTACGTCAGCTGGTACTCGACCCGGCCGCGCGCCAGCTCGCGGCCGTCCTCGGCGAGCACGATCGCCTTGCTGGAACTGGTCCCGACGTCGAGGCCGAGCAGGGCAAGGTCAGCCATCAGGCCTCGGCCTTGACACCCTCGGCGGGTGCGCCAGCCTCCGGCAGCACGTAACTCTTACCGGCGAACACCTCAGGCTTCCTCATCCGCAGCCAGGTGACGTACGCGAGCGCTATGACGCACCATGCCACGGCGAACAGGACCACGCTGCGCCCGGTGGCGAACGGGCCGTTCCAGAGCGCGACGAAGAACGACTGCCAGAGGACGTACAGGTCAAGCCCGATGCCGATGACCGGCACGAGCAGGTTCAGGACTGGGCTGAACCGGTCACGGAGGAAGCGCCGGTAGAACGCGATGCTGGCGATGTTGACCAGCACGTAGGTGACCAGCGCGAAGAAGACCGACGACTCGCCGAACCAGACATAGGCGTTGTAGTAGCTGTGCTGGAACAGGCTCAGCAGAAGCGCGCCGACAGTGCCGGCGATCAGGACGGCGCTGACTCCGTTGGCCGGGATCTGCGTGCGGGGATGGATCGTGGCGAGCTTCTTGTGCGCGGCCCCGTCCCTGGCCATGGCGTAGAGCACGCGGGCGGTGACCGGCACGGCCGCGACGTAGATGCCGATCGACGCGGTGAGGCCGCTGATCGTGATCAGGATCCGGCCCGGCCCCCAGTAGACCTTCGCTATCGGGGTGATCGCGGTGAACCCGGAGTTGATGTAGCCGGGGATCTGGCTGAGCGGCACGGACTCGGAGTAAGCGTACGAGCAGATGATCCAGAACAGCCCCACCGTGATCGCGGCGAGCAGGACCCCCAGCGGCATGAGCCGGCGCGGGGTCTTGGACTCCTCGGCGACCACGCACGCGTAGTCATAGCCGATGAAGCTCAGGATCCCGAAGATCACCGCTGTCTTGATGCCGGTGAAACCGGCCGTGGCGTTCCTGAAGTCAAACGGCGCCAGGTTCAGGTGACCGTGCGCGCCCTGGTGGATGAGGATCGTAATGGCCAGGGCGAAGGCGACCAGCGACTCGAAGATCATGAAGCCGAGCGCGACCTTGGCGTTGAAACGGATATCGCGGTAGACAATGAGCGCTGTCAGCCCGCCGAGCAGGACGATGCCGACCGACGCCGCCCATTGGTTGTCGGGGACCCCGAAGTAGCGCAGGAACTCCGCGAAGAAGAGGCCGAAGAACATGTTCACCAGCCAGATGCCGGCCAGGTAGTACATGACGAAGATCGGGCCCAGCCAGATCCCGGCCGAGGGCCGGAGCGCCCGCCACAGCCAGGTGTATGCCTGCCCGGCGGCCGGCAACTCCTTGCTGACCATCGCGTAGCTGATGGCGGTGGGCAGCGAGATGAGCAGCGCGACCAGGAAGATGAGCGGGGCTATCTTTCCGGTGGTGGTGCTCATCGGCGCCCAGTTGAAGTACAGGCCGAGCGACGGGGACATGATCACGGCGCCCATCGTGGCGACGCCGACCAAGCCCAGAACGTTTCTCTTCAGCCTCAGGGGTCCGGCGGCGATGTCACGCGGACTGGTGGACGGCGTCTTGGTCATGACGGCACTCTCCTTACGGCCACTGCAGTCTCCGAACGGTCGCTGCAGTGCCAGCCGGATGATCGGCGATTAGGCAAATGTTGTCTGATGACCTGGTCACTAGTCAAGAGTTCATTTTTCGGTATCCTGGCATCAGCCGCCGCATGGGAGGACCGCGTGCCAGACGACTTCACCAAGCGCCGCAACACGGCTTACCGCAACGCCACCAGGATGCTGACCGGCCATGGCCGCCAGACGCAGGCCGCCTGGCTGCGCGAGCTGGCCGACTGGATCGAGCATGCGGCTGGCGGCACCGATCCGCTCCCTGACCGCCGCGGCGTGGGTGCCGAGGTGACGGACCTCGAGGAAGAGGTAGCCGATCTGGTCGGCAAGCCGGCGGCCGTCCTGATGCCGAGCGGGATCATGGCCCAGCAGGCTGCGCTGCGGACCTGGACCGAGCGCTCCGGGCACGACACTGTCGGGCTGCACGACAAGAGCCATTTCCTCGTCTACGAGCTCGATGCCCTCGCCGAACTGCACGGTTTGCGCCCCGTGGTGGTGACCGAGCCGCCGCGGCCGACGCTGGCCAGCGACCTGGCGAAGATCCCCGAGCCGCTCGGCGCGCTCACCGTGGAGCTGCCGTTGCGGGACTGCGGGCACGTGCTGCCCTCCTGGGAGCAGCTGGCCGAGCTGTCCGCGGCGGTCGCGCAGCGCGGCGTTCCGTTTCACCTCGACGGGGCGCGTATCTGGGAGTCGGCGCCCTTCCTCGGTCATAGCTGCGCTCAGATCGCGGAGCTAGGCGACTCGATCTACGTCTCGCTGTACAAGGGCCTCGGCGGGCCGGCGGGCGCCGTCCTGGCCGGGCCGGAGGACTTCGTCGCTGACGCGCGGCGGTGGCGGCATCGCCATGGCGGGAACCTGCCGAGCCTGTTCCCGATCGCGGCGGCCGGCCGGCTCGGGCTGCGCCGGTACCTGCCGCGAATGGAGGCCTACGTCGAGTGCGCGCGGCAGCTCGCCGCGGTGATCGAGTCGTCCGGGGTCGGCATCGCGTACCCGACACCGCCGCACACGAACACCTTCCGGGTCTTCCTGGCCGCCCCGGCAGCCGGACTCAACCTCGCCGTGGTCACGCAAGCGGAAGCCACGGGGGTGTGGTCCTTCCCGCGCGACTTCCGCGACACGGAGGTTCCTGGCTGGGCGATGGCCGAGTTCATCGTCGGTGAAGCCACGCTGGGCTGGGAGCCGGGGGAGGTGGTGGACCTGCTGGCCCAGCTGCGCGAGCGGGCCAGCTGATCGGGCCGCTGATCAGGCCGCGGAGGCGATGGTGTCGGCGGTCTCGATGTCCTTGAAGAAGCGGCGGTGCACCCGGAGCGTCTCCGTTCCGGCCGGAATCTGGTGCCACAGACCGGTCCCTGGGCCCAGCCGGGTCGACCGCGGTAGCTCCATGACCACGCCGCGAGCCTTCTTCATGCTGGTCTTGCCCGCGTCGAGCACCAGGATCCGGGTCGGCGTGACGGCCAGGATCCGGTAGTGGTTGAAGCCGAGGAAGACGAAGATGCCGGTGAGCGCGGCGAGCCACTGGCTGGCAGTCTGGGCTCCGATCACCGCCTGGATCTGCTCTCCTGGGCGGAGGTACTGGGCGGCTGAGTCGCGCATGGTGTCGCGGAGTGCCATGAAATGCTCCTAGTCGTGCGGAACGGTGCGTCCAGGCACCGGATCTACCGTCCGCTGGCCAATCGGCTTACATGCTGATGGGCGGTCCATCCCGTGCCGTCCCGTTCCACGCCTGAAGACGGCCCGGCCAAACCGGCCGGGCTGCCGCCAGGAGACGGCGGAATCAGCCCGGCCAGTAGGAACAGCGCGCGCCGGTATGCACGGTCTGCCGCAGGTGCTCGCCGATGACCGCATCCGCTTCCTCGATCCGGGCGAGCGCGCGGCGGATAGCCTTGCCCACCGCGACGCGGGCCCGTTCCGCGTCGTCGGGAAACGATCGGACGCGCCCGCTCAGGCCTGCGGCGCTGGCCAGCTGAGCGGAGAGCCACTCGCGCTCGGAGCGAGCCCTCCCAGCCTGGTCACGGGCATCGGCCTGGTCACGGGCAGCTGCCATTTCCAGGCTGGCAATCTCGGCGTCCAGCTGCGTCAGCCGAGTGCGGTACCCGGCTATGGCCTTGTGGTCCAGAACCGGCTGCGGCCACCGGCCATCTCCGGCCGGGCTACCGAGCGTCGGGCTAAGCGCGGCGAGCCCTTCCACCAGATCGGCGGCGGGTATGTCCTGGCGTGGATTGGCGATCAGCACGGCGAGGTGGAGCATGCCGATGCTGTCCTCGACCAGGACGCTCCGGTCCCGCAGGGCGAGCCGCCATTTCCGCCCGACGCGGTCGCATTCCGCGTACCTGGCTCCGCGGCTCGCCGAGCTGTGACTGTCCGGGCCGGGGATGCCCAGCGCTCGTGACTCGCTTGCGGCGGCGTCGAGTTCCCGCTCTGCCGCCTCGTCGTCTCCGGTGTGGCCGCGAAGCTTGCGCGCCCGAGCCAGGCGCTGCCTGGACGACACCACTGCGGGCCAGTGCGCCAGCGCGAGATTGTGCTGAACGGACGCGCGAAGATGGTCAACAGCCCGGTCGAGGCGGCGCACCGTCAGGGAGGCGGTCCCGAGGGCCTGCTGAGTCGAGCCGAAGCAGGTGACACCGAGACTGCCGACCATCGGCAGGTGCGCATACGGGCGGAGCAGTTCGTATGCCTCGGCGGCAAGATCGGCATCCTCGAGCTGGTATGCCGCTTCCACGATGCCGTTCATCGTCACCAGCCAGCTGCTGGACCGCGGCAGGGTGGCAAGGTCGCTGCCGCGCAGAACTGCCAGGCAGCTTGCTGCCGTGCGTCCGTCACCATCCAGGGCCGCGGCTACGGCGAGCGCGGCCACCACCGAGTTGTCCACGGCGCTGAGAGCGGGAGAGCGGATGCGTTCGGTCAGCATGGGCAGCAGCTCCACCAGGCGGCCCTGGTACCAGCGGATCGTCACCAGCTGAGCGCCGGGCCACCATTCCCTGTCGATGTCGCCCGCCGTCGCGCCGTTCTTCGCGCAGATGCTCGCCAGCGACTCGGCGTCGTCGAGGTCGCCTGCGCGAATAGCGAGCATGACCTCGATGGCGCTGACGACGAAGCCGACTGCCGGGTGGTCACGCTGGTCGAGGTGGTCTCGCAGTTCGCCCAGGAACCGTCCGGCGTGCGGATCGCCCTCCGAATAGGAGTCGACCGTCTGCCACATCAGCCCCATCAGCCGGTCGCTGCGGCGCTCGGTGCGGAAGCTCACCTTGATCAGCTCGACAGCCAGTTCGCGGCGCAGCGTGACGTAGTCCGGGCCGAGCAGGCAGTGGTGGGCAAGGCTCAGTGCCTCTGCCAGCGGCACTGAATCACGGGCTGCCCTGGCCTCGTCGAGCACCATCAGGATGCCCGCGTTCTCGCCACGGCGGTAATCCGCTTCCCCGGCCAGCCGGGCACGGATGCGAAGCGCGATGCAGGAGTGCTCGTCGACAAGCGACAGGACCTGCTGAAGCCGCGCCTCCAGCATGACCGCGCCGGTCACGGTGCGGCGCTCGCTCACCCACAGCCCGGCGAGGCCCAGGGCGGCAACGGCCATCGCCGGCACGTCACCGGCCAGCTCGGCCAGCCGGTAAGCGCGCTCGAAACTCTGCCGGCTTGCCCGCAGATCGCCATCCGTGCCGAGCGCGCGGTCGCCGTCGGCTAGCGCGACGTGGAGCTCATCGGCCGCAGGCTCATCGGGCAGCAACTCACCGGGCGGGCCGGTGGCCGATTGCCGCCGACTCGCGGCATTCTGGTCGGCCTCGCTCGTCATGCCTCAAATGTAATAGCGGCGCATCTGCCCCGTCGAGGCGAGCACAGGGGCTGGCTGCCGTTTTCGCCGACGGCCCACGCGTTGCCGCCGGATGTGGCGGCCACGGCATTGCCCGGAGCTCGATCATTTGCGCGGCCTGCCGGAAATTGCTCAGTCAAGCGCTTGACTTGATTGGCTGGCCGCCTGTAGCGTCCGCGTAACAGCCGGGATCAGTTCGCTGACCTGGTCCTCGGCTGGGACAGGGATGGCGCTCGGGAGAGGCCGCGGATGAGGGTCTTCTTCGTCTCCGACATTCACGGCTCGGAGACGTGTTTCCGCAAGCTGGTCAACGCCGGGAAGTTCTACGGCGCCGATCTGCTGATCATGGGCGGCGACCTGGCCGGCAAGGAGCTGGTCCCGGTTGTCGAGCGGGAAGCCTCGTGGACGGCGCGTTTCCGCGGTACCGAGTTCTCGATGGACACGCTCGCCGAGGTCGCCGAGTTCGAGCGGCGGGTCGCCACGATGGGCCCGTACACCCTGCGGACAGACCCGGACTTCGTCGCCGAGCTGGCTCGTGACCAGGAGCTTGTCGAAAAGATGCTGCGTGACCTGATCCTGGAGCGCACCGAGCAGTGGATCGCGCTCGCGGCTGACCGGCTGGCAGGGACCGGGATCCGGCTGCTGATCGGGCTCGGCAACGACGACTTCGAGGAGATGATCCCGTACCTGAGCCTGGGTCCGGTCGGCTACGCGCCGGACGGCCTCCTGGATCTCGGGGATTTCACCCTGGTGTCGCTCGGCTGGAGCAACATCACCCCGTGGCGCACGAACAGGGAGTGCACGGAAGAGGCACTCGCGGAGAAGCTTGCCGTCGTGCACGACTCGGCTGACCCGTCGCGCACCATATTCAACATCCACGTGCCGCCGAATGACTGCGGCCTCGACCTCGCCCCCCGGCTGGACGAGTCCCTGCAGATCCAGCTGGTCGGAGGCCAGCCGGACATGGTGCCGGTCGGTTCCGCATCCGTCGCGGAGTCGATCGCGGCGTACCAGCCGCTGCTCAGCCTGCACGGCCACATTCACGAGGGCCGGGGAATGACGCGCAAGGGCCGGACAGTGGTGCTCAACCCGGGCAGCGAGTACGAGCAGGCCTGCCTGCTCGGCGCGCTGATCGACATCAAGCCCGGCAAAGTCAAGCGCTGCCAGCTGGTCACTGGCTAGCGCCCGCCAGCTCGCTACATCGCTGAGGAGAGATGAGCATGGGAACCCTTCAGGACCTCCCGACCGGCGGCCAGCAGCTGTTCGCGCGCCGGTCGTCGGGGCTAGTGCGGGCCGCGTCCACGACAGACGCGTCACTGGTGAATCTGTACACCGCGACATTCCCGATCATGGTTTCGTTTCTGCTGGGGATTGTCCTGCCGTTCTACGGGGGAGCCAACCTCTACCTCACGATCCTGATCGGCGCGCTGCTGGCCATGCCGATCCTGCTCGCTTACGCGGTAGCCAGCTCGGTCGTGCGCAGGAGCGGCGGCGACTACGTCTTCATCAGCCGGCTGCTGCACCCGGCGCTTGGCTTCGCCGCCAACTTCGTGTTCGTGGGCTTCCAGATCGTGTTCCTGACCTCGTCGGGCTACTACTTCTGCCTGTGGTGCCTGTCCCCGCTGTCGCGGCTGCTCGGCGTGTACTTCGCCAGCCCGGGTCTGGTGAATTTCGCGAACACGCTGCTCGAGCCGCTGTCGATCTTCATCGTCAGCGAGATCTTCGTCGTCGGGTTCGGCGCGCTGTTCGTGCTGCGCAGCACACGGTCGATCCTGAAGATCTTCCGGTACACGCTGCCGCTCAGCCTGATCGGCCTGCTCGCCTTCGCGATCGGCGTGCTGTTCCATTCTTCAGCGGCATTGCACGCCAATTTCGATACCTACGTGCAGGGTGCGAGCGGTGTCCGGCACGCCACGGCGGTGGCCGCCAAGTCTGCCGCGTCGAACGGGTTCTCGCTGCTGCCGTTCTCCCTGGCGGCCACGGTGCTGGCGATTACCTGGCCGTCCTTCTCGCTGCCGTACTACCTCGGGTCCGCGTACTTCGCCGGCGAGGTTCGGGCGGGCCGCCGCACGCAGCTTCTGGCGGGTCCTGTCACGGCCGCGATCGCCGTTGTAGGCTCGCTGCTCCTGGTCTGGATGAGCCTGGGCCGGCTGGGGTCGGGATTCCTCGGCTCGATCGCGGCGGCGACACCCGGCAAGCTGGGCTTCGGGGGCGCGCCCACCTTCATGGAGGTTGCCGCGGGTTCCTCAGGCAATGTCGTCCTGGGGGTCCTGATCCTCCTCGGATTCGGGTCCTGGCTCGTCCCGACCGTGCCCATGTCGCTGCTGATCATGACGCGCTGCATGTTCGGCTGGTCCATGGACCGGGTCGCTCCGGACGCACTGTCGAAGGTGTCAGCCCGCACCAGCTCGCCGTACGTGGCCGTCATCGTCGTGACCGTCCTGTCGGTGATCATGTCCTGGTTCTGGGCCTACACGACGGTCTTCACGGTCGTCGTCGGCGCGTTCGGGCAGCTGATCACGCTGGGCATCGGCTGCCTCGCCGCGTCCCTGATCCCGTTCCGCAACAAGGACCTGTACGAGGTGGCGCCGATCCGCGGGTACTTCGGCACGATCCCCAGGCTCACGGTGATCGGCGTGCTGGGCGTGCTCGGCGCGCTGCTGATCGTGCTGAACTTCGCGCGCGACCCGTTCTCCGGCGTCGATCCGAGCGCCAGCCCGGTGATGTTCTGGGTGACGCTGGCGATGTTCCCGGCCGGCTTCGGTCTCTACTACCTGTCGGTGGCGATCAGGCGGCGGCAGGGGATTCAGCTGGGCCTGGCGTTCCGCGAGATTCCCCCCGAATGAGCGATAACAAGGAAAGGTCCGCGGAGCTGTGCTGAGCACGCGCGAGGTCATCGACGGGATCTTCGGTGCCGCCGCGACCGGTGATCTCGACGCCGTGATGGGCTGGTGGGCGGCTGACGGGGTGCTGGAGGACATCACGATCGCGCGGGCGTTCCGGGGCCACGACGAGATCCGGCAGTACCTCGACATGTACTACCGCGCGCTGCCTGACGTGACCTACGAGCCGATCCGGCTGGTCATCGACGGGCCGTCCGCCGTCGTCGAGTGGGCTCAGCCCGCGGTGATCGCGGCGCAGTTCGACGGGACGCCGAGCACCGGACGGCGGGTGTTCCTGCGCGCCGTCGACGTCTTCCACATCGACGGCGGCCTGGTGCAGCACGAGTCCTCCTGGTACGGCGACGGCTGGCTGCGGCAGCGACTGGGCGAGCAGGCCGCCCAGCCGGACCTGATCCCGCCGCCGCTGCCGGTGACTCCGCCGCCGGGCGCGTCGGGGATGCGGTTCTGTTGACCTCGCGGATCGAGTGGGTGCGCGACAGCTGCCGGCTCCTTTCGGGTATCTCGGCGGAGTTCGCCAGGACCTGTCCGTTCGACGGGCTGACGATCGGCACCGGGATCCACCTGGAGCCGAAGACCGTGGCCCTCATCCTCACCCTGGCCAGCGGCGGAGCGCGGATGATCTCGACCGGCAACCTGTCCAGCACGCAGGCCGAGACGGTCAGCTACCTGCGCCACCGGGGCGTGCAGGTGATCGGCGAGGCCACCACGGACGGGGCGCGGCACGCCGCGGACCTGCGGCAGGTGATCGGCGAGAAACCCGACTTGCTGCTGGACAACGGCGGTGACCTGTTCCTGGGCTACCTCGACGACGCGTATCCGGGACTGCTCGGCGGCACCGAGGAGACGACCTCGGGCCGGATGCGGCTCAGGCCGCTGGCCAGCCGGCTGGGCGTGCCGGTGCTGGTCATCAACGACAGCCCGATCAAGCAGTTCGCCGAGAACCGGCACGCCGTCGGGCAGAGCGTGCTCGAGTCCTACCTGCGGATCACTAACCGGATGACCAACGGCCGCCGGGCCGTCGTGTTCGGTTACGGTGCCTGCGGCAAGGGGATCGCCGCCGCGTTCCGCAGCGCGCACGCGCTTGTGTCGGTCATCGAGACCGATCCGGTGGCCAGGCTGGAAGCCTGCCTGGACGGGTTCGGTGTTCCGGCGCGCGAGGACGCACTGCGCGAGGCCGACATCGTGATCACGGCGACCGGGGCCGGTGCGGTGGTCGGCGGCGCCGATCTGGCCGTGCTGCGGGACGACGTGGTGCTGTGCAACGCGGGCCACTTTCCGGTAGAGATCGCCGTGGACGAGCTAGCGGGATCGCCACTGGTGCTCCGGGCCGAGGCCGCGGCCGACGGGATTCGCACCCTGGACCTCGAGGACGGGCGCCGGGTTCACCTGCTCGCCGACGGTCACATGGTCAACCTCGCGGGTCCCCGGCCGCTCGGGAACTCGATCGAGTCCATGGACCTCGGGTTCGCGTTGCAGGCTCGCTGCCTGGAGGCGATCGCGAACGGCTCGGTCAGCGCCGGTCAGGTCGTCGTGGCCGTGCCGAGGTTCATCGACGAACTGGTCGCCCGGACCTTCCTCGAGGCATACGGCACGCCGTTGCGATAAAAGGTCAACCAAATTACCCTTGGCACAGCGCGGCGCAGCCCCGCTCACTGACCCCCGGATCGCGAGTTCGCGATGGCAGTTCAAGTCCAGGCGGAGTTGCCGTGAGCGCGCCGGCACTGGCGGCACCGGAGACGGTGAAGGCAGCGGGCACCGCGGACATGACCGAGCTGGCCAGGGTCGCCTGCGGCCGGTACGGGATCACGCCGGACAGCAAGCTGCACCTCTACCCGCTGACCGAGAACTGGACCTACCGGATAGAAGCCGGATCGTCAGCTCCGGTGGTGCTGCGCATCTACCGGCCCGGCGGCCGCTCGCCGGCCGAGATCATGTCGGAACTCGCGTGGATGAGCGCCATCGGGCAGGACGCCCGGGCGCTGGTAACAGGGATCATCGCCACGGTCAGGGGCAGCCAGGTGCTCGAGCTGACCCGCGCCGCGCCGCTGGACCCGTGCTATTGCGTGATGTTCAGCTACGCGGCCGGCCGCGAGCCGGCCGAGGAGGAACTGGCCGCGTGGTTTCCCGAGCTTGGCGCGATCACGGCCCGACTGCACCAGCACGCCAGGTCGTGGACCAGGCCGTCGTGGTTCCGGCGCCCGCGCTGGGACGTGAGCACGACGCTGGGCGACCGGCCGCACTGGGGGCCGTGGCAGTCGAGCGTGACCGATGCCGAGCAGATCGAGCAGCTGGAGCGCCTCGCCGAGGTGGTCACGGCACGGCTGCGCACGTTCGGGGAGGGAGCGGCGCGGTTCGGCCTGGTCCATGCTGACCTGCGGCTGGCGAACCTGCTCGTCGACCGTCACCGCATCACGGTCATCGACTTCGAGGACTGCGGCCTCAGCTGGTACCTGTATGACCTCGCCTGCGCGCTCACGTTCAACGAGGACCGGGATGACGTCCGGGAGCTCGTGGCGCTGTGGGTCGACGGATACCGGCAGGTCGAGCAGCTATCGGCCGACGACGAGAAGGAGATCGACACGTTCCTCATGCTCCGCCGGCTGATGCTCACCGCTTACGCGGGGCTGCGGCACGATACCGAGCTGGCGGCGGAGATGCGGGCCACCGGCTACAACGCGCGGACGTGCGCGATCGCCGAGCCCTACCTGAGCCGCTTTGGCTGAGGAACGGCGGCCTGCGCCGCCCGGGTGACTTTCGACCAGCGATCAGCTTGCGCGGTCCGGGGCATTGGCGCCGGGGCGAAGCTCAGTTAGGATTTGGGCATACCATTTCCTCGCAGGTGAGGTTCGCCGGTGGCCGGTCCGCGTGACGCCGAGATCACGATCATCGGAGGCGGGGCCATCGGCGCCGCCGTCGCCTACTTCCTGGCCAGGAACGGCCGGCGTGACATCCAGCTGCTCGAAGGCCGGGGACTGTGCGAGGCGACCAGCAGCCAGGCCGCCGGCTTCGTCGGCCAGGCCAGGCCGACGGTCGAGCGGGCGCGGCTGACGATGGCGGCCGCCGACGTGTTCCGCCGTTTCGAGGCGGAGACTGGCTACCCGACGGACTTCCGCGAATGCGGAGCGGTCCGGCTGGCCTTGTCCGATGCGTCGGTACGCGAGCTGCGGCAGATCGCGGAGACGGCGGAAAGCACCGGGCTGCCGGTCGAGTTCCTGACCGACGCGCAGCTGCGCGATGCCTTCCCCGTGCTCGAGCGCACGGAGCAGGTCAAGGCGGCGCTGTGGTCGCCGACCGATGGTTATCTCCAGCCCAACAGCCTCGTGACCGCCTATGTCAGCGCCGCACGGGACCTGGGTGTCACGGTCGCCACCCACGCCGCCGTGACCGGCATCGGGGTGCGCGGCGGCGCGATCGAGTCGGTCTCGACCGATGCGGGCAGCTGCCGTACCGATCAGGTGATCATCGCGGCCGGGCCCTGGTCCGCGGCGCTGGCCCGGCTGGTCGGCCTGGAGCTGCCGATCGTTCCCGTGCTGCACGAGTACTTCGTCACCGAGCCAGTTCCCGGCTGGCACGCCGACCTGCCCTGCCTGCGCATCCCCGAGGTACAGGTCTATGCGCGGGGCGAGAGCGACCGCGCACTGTGCGGCGGTTTCGAGAACAACGGGACGAGCATCGATCCGCGCGAGGTGCTGGTGACGTCCCGGCTGGCCGCCCGACCCGACTGGGATGTGCTCGGCGGCTTCGCCGCCAGCCTGAGCGAGTTCGCGCCCGGGCTGGCGGCGGCTGGAGTCGCCGCCACCTTCCAGGGCTGGCCCGCGTTCAGCCCGGACGGCAGATTCGTCGTCGGGCCGGTGAGCGCGATCGGGGGACTGGCGTTCGCCGCGGCCTGCAACGCGCACGGCGTCTCTGGCTCGGCGGGGCTGGCCATGAGCCTGGTCGAGAGCCTGAGCGGCGATCCGTCCGGTTACGTGCGGTCCCTGAGCCCGGACCGGTTCATCCCGAGGTCCTGGTCCTGGGAGGACGCGCGCCGGGACGCGCAGGCTGTCTACGAGAACTACTATCCGATGCCCGTGGACGCCACCGATTCTGAGTCGGCATCCAGGTGTGAAACGGCGCCCGAAGGTTAGTCGGGCGGCTCCGCCAGCCGCTCCAGCCGGGTCCAACCGGCCCAGCCACGCTCGCGCATCAGGTCCAGCATCCGCTCCGCCCGCGGGTCGGACTCGACGGCAAGTGCGTCCAGAAGGTCAAACGCTAGATCGTCGTGCGCCACCTCGCCGAGGTCGATCTCGCCGGAGGTGTATGCCTGCTCGAAAAGGCCGGCCATGATGTCGGCGGCTTCCTCCAGACGCGGGTCGTCGTCGCCTGCGTCGCTGTCGAGAATCTCCGACAGGACCCGGTACAGCCGAACGAGCTGCGGGTCATCGAGCTGCGCGAACTTCCCGGGCATCCACTCGCGGATGCGATCGGGCCAGCGAGCCGCAACCAGGATCCACCCGTCCCGCTCACCGTCCACCATCCGCTCTGACGCCCCGATCTCCCGAAGCCGATCGAGATAGGAGATGAGGGACACCACTGCTGTTGCGCCATACCGCCGGTAACCCGAAGCATCCCGCTCCGGCTCGGGCAGTAGTCCGATCTGGTGATAGTGCCGCACCGCCCGCACCGTGACGCCGGCGTACGCCGCCAGTTGACCGATCGTCAGCATGCTCTGATCCTGCCCTTAATTCGCCCAGATCCGGTCGACGCCGGCTCAGGAGATCCTGCGACGGTAGGACATGTTGGCGAAGATGTAGGCAGCGACGAGGATGCCGACGCACCAGGCGAGGGCGGTCCAGATGCCGGTGCCGACCGGCTGCTGGGTGAACAGGTCGCGGATCGCGTTGACGATGGAGGTCACCGGCTGGTGCTCGGCGAAGGCGCGCACCGGGCCGGGCATGGTGCCGGTGGGCACGAAGGCTGAGCTGATGAACGGCAGGAAGATGAGCGGGTAGGAGAACGCGCTCGCGCCGTCCACGCTCTTCGCGGTGAGGCCGGGGATGACAGCGATCCATGTCAATGCCAGGGTGAACAGGATGCGGATGCCGGCGACCGCGAGCCAGGCCAGCATTCCAGCGCCCGAGCGGAAGCCCATGCCGACGGCGACGCCGACGACGGCCACGAGCGAGATCACGTTGGCGGCCAGCGAGGTCAGCACGTGCGCCCACAGCACGCCCGACCGGGCGATCGGCATGGACTGGAATCGCTCGAAGATCCCGCTCTGCATGTCCGTGAAGAGCCGGAATGCGGTGTAGGAGATCCCCGACGCGATAGTGATGAGCAGGATGCCGGGAAGCAGGTAGGTCACATGCGAGACCGTTCCGGTGTCGATCGCGCCGCCGAACACTAGATGATCTATTCCAAGGGGTCAGTGGTCATAGGCCAGGAGTGATCGCTTGATGGACTGG